>CAZVRY010000309.1:0-7867 GCA_964629545.1 uncultured Verrucomicrobiota bacterium
GTAGGCCGGTCCCACCGTGGCCCAGTCGGCGTGCTCATGGAAACTGGCCAGGCCCAGACGCGCCCGCTCATCGACCACCACGGCCTGCCCGCAGCCGCACCAACGGCAGTCCTTGGGGTCGGGCGCACGAGCCCCAGCGAACCTGTCACCTTGCCGACTTCAATCCTTCCAGACTCAGCCCTTAGTCCGTGGACAATCCCCGATGCACGTGCATTGGCGAATGTCCACGAACCGCGGATACCGCCTCCGCCTCGCGGCCGGACAGCGGTCTATCGGATTCAGAGCCCCCCGGTTGGCCTTCGAGATCCCATCACCCGGCGCATTGCGGCCCGCCACGGCGCCAGGACAATTCGGGATGCACGTGCATCGTGGATTGTCCATAGCCGAAGGCGCCGGACTGCCGGGTGGACGGCCTGAACCAGACCAATCGCTACGACCATGACGTTATGGGACGTAAGATCGTCGAAACCAACGCTAATCAGGAAATGGTGCAGTTCAGTTACAACGGGCCAGGCGCACTCCAGCCACACCGAAAAGGCAAATGCCGATCAGGCCATTCCAACGGGAAGACCGGCCGGAGGTGACAGGACCGGGATCCGCGTGAAGTCACTTGGCCTTGCCCGCTTGCACCAAGCCATTCAAAGCGTTGACCAGTGCGGGAGGACCACCTTTCCCGCTCCGTGGCGAGTAGTAGTCGATCAAACCATTGCGTGCCGCATCTGCCAAGAGCCGGTGAACGCGTGTGGTTGGATGCGCGTCGTCCCAGAAATAGACTTGTGCGGGATCGATTCCAGCATCGAGTCCGACCGGCAGGTATGGATCGGTCACATTCGTGAAGCCATATTCCGACGGCGAACTCACGACTGCCCGAAGGTGCGTGCAGGCATCCAGGCGAATCGTCGGTATGCCGGCCACTGCCAGCTCCTGCAAAGCTGCCTCGAGCGCGTGATTGTAGGCCTCGCAAAGGGTGGAGACCGCTTCGCTCACTGCCGGACCCCATTGCCTAATTGCCGGTATGCCTCCCACATCCGTCACATTGAGAACCAGGATATGTCGGGCGCCGGCTTCCCGAAGAGCCTGCAGGTTATGGACGGTGTTGCCTACGCCCCGGCCAATCATTGCCGCCGGCTCCTCGCCAGTGGTCAGCGCGATGAAAATATCATTGTGCCCTGCCCACACAACATAGAGAGCGTTTGGATCACCCGGGTGAGACGACAAGTAGAGCGTAATCTGGTCACGGACTCCTCCGAACAGGGGAACGTTGAAGTTCTCGTGGCCAGTGGTGGCACCCGCCACCGCATAGTCATCGAGCGATGTTGCCATTCCGAGGTCCTGGGCGAGAAACTCCACCCACATTGGGCCGTTACAGAGGTGGCCCTCCCAGTACGGCGGCGAGGGTGGGTAAGCCCACTCCGGACCCCATAGTTCCGAGGACATGCGGTAGTAGTTTCCAGTGTCCGACGTACTGTCGCCGAAGACGACGATCCGGCTGAACGGCGTGGAAGCCGCGAAAAGGACACTCTGGCCGACCAATAACGAGGCCAGCGCAATCCCCGCGGGGTGGCGAGCTTTGCGCAGGCGGTTCAACCACATTCGAATCTTCTTCATAATCGTATACTCTCAGTCTTGGTTTCTCTCTCCTCGCCCGTTGCACTTTCCCGCGATCCATGGAGGTCCGCTTCATCAATAGCGGATCGTGCCGACTCCGTCGTAACAGAACTGCGACACCGCCGGGTCTTCGGTTGGTGCGGGACCCTCAGTGATTTGGCCCACGAACCCACCTGTCACCGCCTCGAATCGGCCGGTGCCGCCGCAGAAATGCACGGAGTTGTGAGCCACTCCGTTCTGATCGAAGGTGGCGAGGTGTATCCAATAGATCTCGTCGCCGTTCGCAGCCTTGGCGGTCCCCGTGCCGGTCATGACGCCGGTGACCGGGCCCATCAATGAAAAGCCTTCAGTGGTGATACTTCCGGCGTGCGTGGCCTGCCCAGTCTCGCTCATGATCGTCGTGCGGACGACAGTCGCCGGCCTCAAAGGCATGAACGGCTCGGGTGGCCAGACGGCCGGGTCCAACTCGACGCAGTTCAGCATCTCGAGCTGTTCCGTACGGCAGAGGCTGAGCTTGAGTGGGCGATCGCCTGGACCTCCCTTGGCTTCCACGATGTAGCCCGAGATCGCGAGTGTGCCTGGCTCTAACCCGTCAGTATAGGTCAGGCGGGCGACCAAGCCGGCGTAGTCCCCCGTGCCAGTCAAGGTCATGTGAATAGTCGTTCCCGCGGACATGGTGCCGGTAAAGTAGCCCGTCCATTCGCCGGCCCCCTGGTCGGGCACAATGCGGCCCCAGCCCCAGAACTTGCCCGCCGTGGCAGCCACCGCGTAGGTCCAACTGCCCAGGCCTTTGAGGCGCGGATCCGTGATGTCCTCGTCGGCGTCGCACGCGCGCCGGAACGCGAAGAGATCCGCGCCGTCGCTAAACCACTGTCCCGGCTCGAGGATGTAATTCCCTTCGATCCCGGTGAAGTAGGTCCTTTTGGTTGCTGCGCCAGTGTGTAGGGTGGATGCGAGGGTGAGTGCGGCGAACACGCCAATGGCAGCTCGCCGTCGCATTATCGCTGTTACTGTTTTCATGTTGCTACGCCTTTCGCATTTTGGTTTTAGGCCGGTCCGTGCCTCACCTGCCCGGAGCTGCGGGAACCCAGGGGCGGTCTTTGACACGCATTCCGCCTGGCAATCGCGCGTGCGGGCTGAAACACACGGCCGTCACCTTGCTCCAACGGGAAAACTCCCGGAAGGTTACATCAGTCCGGCGGGGATCACTTGGCCGGTGTGGACGCGGAGTTCCAGGTACTGATCGCAGCCAGACCGCGATTCCAGCATAGTCCCATGGTGGCTGGAAGGCCTCCACATTAGACGTGGCGCAGTCCCGGCTGCGAGTTCCAGCGCTGTCCCGGTGCGCGGGCAGGCGTGGCGGCGAGGATGCCCGTGCTACAACATGCTTGGAACTGCACTAAGAACCGCTTCTTTCGAGATGGGTCAGGGCCAATCCAGGTTCAGATTGGCCAATTGTCGGCGGATGAGTGCCAGGTCCCAAACCAGGACCATCCGTTGGTCCTCGGCGAGCGTGACCAGCAGGCGGCTGTCGGGGCTGAAGCCCAGCGGAATACCGGCTTCCAGCAAGGCTAACTCCTGGCCGTTCGCGACGGCGTACAGTTTCACTTGTGAGTCGCGCTGGTGAGCCACGGCCAAGAGGGTGCCATCGGGCGCGAAGGTCATGGCCCCCACGTAATCCCCGGCCTGTTCGCGCGGCAAGGACCGGTCTGCCTGCCAGGAGCGGGTATTCCAAAAGCGATATTCGCGCGGCGATCCGGTCAGGAGCCATTGGCCGTCGGGGCTGAAGGCGACATTGACGTTCTGCCCGACTGGCAACCTGGCGATCACCCGGCCGGAATCGATTTCCCGGACACACACGCCGTCAACTTTCCAATTGCCCGAGGCGAAGTGGTGGCCGTCCGGGCTGACACTGACCCAGGTGCATGGCCGGTGGCCCTTCAAACGCAGCGGTGAAGTGACGTCCTGCAGAGGAACCACCAGCGTATCCGCGGCGGGTGATTGCACGCCCACGACTACCAACCGCTGGCCGTCGGGCGTCAGGGCCGCATGCTCTGCCACTCCCGCCCAGAGCACCTCCGGCGGCCCGGGATCGAGTGTTCCCAAGACGGGATCCCACACGAGCGGCCAGCGTTGCACCCCAAGAATGCCGCTCGTGATCAAGGCGCCGTCGGGCAGAAAGATCGCCGAGCGGCTGTCACCGGCCGGGACAAGGCCGAGGGTCTGGCCCGTGGCGAGGTTCCAAACCCGCACACCCTCACGCCCGGCCACCGCCAGCAAGCGCTGGTCAGGGCTGAAGGCAGCGGCATTACCCGGCACGACCAGTCCCAAGCGGCCTAGCCGGCGGCATTCGGGGGCGGAAGTCACCTGCCAGAGGCCTGCCCCAGTGGCATAAGGCGTCAACTTGACGAACCCCAGCAGCGCATCATCTGCACTGAACGCGGATGCATATCGACCGCCGAGACTTAACAGCGGGCGCGCAAGAATGGGGTCCCAGAACCAGGTCTTGCCATCCCATCCGCCCGAGACCAGCAGGTCCGCGTGATGATTGAAAAGAACCCCGGTCACGGCTCCGGCATGTCCCTCGAAAACTGCCAGGCGCTTTCCGGTTGCCATATTCCACAGATAGACGCGCTCGTCGTTGCCCGCGCAGGCCAGGCGCTGGCCCTGCCGGCTCCAGGCCAGGGCTTGAACCCCGGAGGGATGGGGTAGCGATTGGATGAGCTTGCCGGAAGCCAGATCGAAGACGCGCACGGTCCGGTCCAGTTCGCCGCAAACCGCCAGCTGGGTGACTTCCGGATTGAAGCAGAGGGCGCTGATTGGCGGCGGCACCGAATTCGTCCTGACTTCCACGCCCGAAGCCAGGTCATATTCGTGCACCGTTCCGTTGGTTTCCGCCACGGCCATACGTTGACTGTCCGGCGTGAACTGGACCGCGAACTGGCTTACCTCGATGGCTGGCTGCAAAGCGATGGTTCGGCTGTGCAAGTCCCACACCAGGAACTGATTCGTTACGGGACCGAGCCATTTCTCAACCAGAAACCGACCGTCCGGACTAAAGCGAAGTTCGACGGCTCTTGGATTTCCAGGGCTGGGCAGGCGCAATGACTCAGCCTCGTCCCTCACGCTGCGGACCACGAGTTCGCCATTCGGTTCAGCCCGGGCGTAGCGTTCCAGTCGGGGATCGAAGTCGAAGCCGTGTCCCGGCCGGAGAGACCACTGGCGATGCACTCGTGCGTCGGGCAGGGTCAGACAGGCAATGGCCTCGTTGCGCAATTCCCGCGATGGCCGAATCGCCGCGGCTTTGGCCAGCACGGCCAGGCTGTCAAACCGTTGGCCGGCGCGACCGCTCCAGCGGTTTGCCCGCGCCTGGGCCAGGTAGGAATGCCAGAGGTTCTCGACCGCCTCCCGACGGGCCGACTCGGCCTGCCGCCATTGCCACAGCACGCCGATCAGACCGAGCGTGAACACCAGCACCAAACCGGCGGTCAACCCCGCGAGGCGCGGATTGCGCCGGCACCAGCGCCAGGCGATGGCCAGGCGGCCGATTGGCCGGGCAAGCACGGATTCGCCGTCCAGAAGGCGGCTCAGATCGGCGGCCAGCAGTTGTGCGGTCGCGTAGCGCTTGGCGGGTTCCTTCTCGAGACACTTGAGGCACACGGTTTCGAGGTCGGCGGGCACGCTGGGATTGAGCGCACGCGGCGACACCGGGTCCAAGTTCAACACTTGCTGCACGGTGTCGCCTAGACTTTCGCCGATGAAGGGGGGGCGACCGGTCAGCGCGTGATACAGAATCGCGCCCAGCGCATAGACATCGGTGCGCCGACTCGCCGCGCCGCGCTTGCCGATCGCTTGTTCCGGCGGCATGTAGTTCGGAGAACCCAACATCTGCCCTGTCGCGGTCAATTCCGAGTCCCCTTCGAGCCGCTTGGCCAGGCCGAAGTCCGTAACCCGGGGTTGATCGTTTGTGTCGATGAGCACGTTGGCTGGCTTGAGGTCGCGATGGAGGATGCCATGCTCGTGAGCATAGTGGATCGCCTCGGCAAGCAGCTTGATGTAGCCGGCTGCACGCCGGGCCGACAAGGGGTTGCCGCGCATCAGCGCGGACATCGGAGTTCCCTCGACGAAATCCATCACGATGAAATGCTGGCCCCCGCAGAAGCCCACCTCGTGGATGGCGACAATGTTCGGATGTTGGAGCGCGGCGGTCGCCACGGCCTCGGCGCGGAAGCGCTTGACCGAATGTGGCGGCGCATGTGGTCCGGACAAGAGCAGCTTGAGGGCGACCACCCGGTCGAGGCTTCTCTGGCGCGCCTTGTAGACTACCCCCACGCCGCCGTAGCCGATCTCCTCCAGTAGCTCGTAGTCGCCGAAGGAGCGATGCAGTAAGGCGTGCGGCGCGGCGGGCGACGATTCGGCCTCGACCGATCCCTCCGCGAGAGCGGCGTCTGTTCCCTGGTCTAAGCCCAGTCGATAGAGGCAGCGGGGGCAGAGACCTCTCGGGGCGTCGGCGGGAAGCGCCGCGCCGCAGCTTGGACATGTGCCGATCTTCGACACGACTTGTTCTCCATTCCCTTCAACGGGAATCAACCGCCATGGTTACACGCGGCGTGCCGTCACCGGCTGACGATCTCGAACAGGTAACGCGTCTCCTCACCAACTTCGTCGGGGTGCGTGACCGTGCGGGCAATCTCCTCGCGCAACAGCTCGCGATACCGCCGCCGCAGTCGGTGGACGGTCACCTTCACCGCCGTCACGCTCATGCCCAACTTGACCCCGCGTTGGGCGTAGGTTTCACCCGGGCGCTCGCCCAGCAGACAGGCTTGGAGTTCATCAAAAACCTTCTCTCTGCCGGCGGTCACGGCCTCCTGACGCAGCCGTTCCAGCACGCGCTCGAGCAGTTCAAGCGCCCAGCGGCGTTCGTAGAGGCTCTCGGCCGTTGCTTCGACGTGGCTCGCGAGGCGGTAACGTTCTTCCGCCTGTTCCCCACTCCGCAGCAGGGACGGGCCATCACCACCGCGCTTGGCCGTGCGGGACTTCTCCCACTCATCTGCAATGAAGTGCTTGAGGCAGGCCAGCAAGAACGAGCGGAATTTCCCTTTGGCCGGCCCCACTCCGCTCAAGAAGTCCTTGCGCAACAGATGGGCAAAGAACGCCTGCGTGAGGTCTTGGGCGTCCTCTGGTCCGCAACCCCACCGCCGCACATAAGCGTAGAGGGGAAACCAGTAAGTCTGACAGAGCTGTTCCAGGGCCTCGCTCGCTTGAGGGGATTGCGGATCCGCCGCCTCCAGCACGACGCTCCAGTGCGTCGTGGCGAAGACCCAGGGGCGGAACGCCACCTGCCCGCCGGCTTTCGCCGAGCCGCTCATGCCTCCACTCTGGCATATATCCGCCGAATGGCACGCCCTATTTCGTGAGCGGAGCGACTGCGGGCGCACCGGACCGAGCAGGCTGCCACGGTGCTTCGATCCGCCAGGCGCGTTCCTCGGTCATCTCGGTCGACAGGTTCAGAGTCGAGGCTGGCCGGCAGGGTGCGAACTGGGTGACAGGTTCGTGGGAAAAGCTCAACCGCAGCGAGTGGCACATCGTTGACCACCGGCGGCCGCTGGGCGAGGCCGACGGCAACCGCCGGATGGTGTGCGCGGACCGGATGGAATTCGACGACCAGGTGCTGCGCAGGACGTGGCCGGCGTGGGGCGCTTTGGTATGGGGCCAGAGGCACCCGAGGGCGATACCGCCGACGGCCAGGGGATTAACGAGCCACCATTTCTCGATGAAGCCCAGATGGAGGCCGCGGTGCGGGAGGGAGAGGAGCCATTCGCCGGCAAAGGGGAGGAGGCAGTCGCTGAGGGTGGCGATGCCGACGGAGCCCAGGTAGCCGAGACCCAGGGAGTTCCAGAGGCTGCGCCCGCCGTGGCGGTGGAACATGGCTGCGGTGACGAGCGCGCTCAACAGCACATGGAGCGGGTGCTGGGTCCAGAAGAGGGTTTCCGAGACCGACCGGGGCGCCCGGGCCCCCACGATCAGGGCGAGCAAGAGCACGCCGCTGACATGGAGCACAACGGGGTCAAGTCATAACAATCGAGCATTGCGCCCGATGGGAATCCCTCACCTTCCCCGGCGCGGACCCCTCGTTCGGCTTAGGGACAATGGAGTCTGAGCGATCGGCCTCTCACCCCTCCAACGCGCGCCGCAAGTCTTCCACAAACCGTCGTCTTTCCGCGTCCTCTTCCACCCTCCACCCGAACCGCTTCACCGC
>CAZVRY010000310.1:0-7789 GCA_964629545.1 uncultured Verrucomicrobiota bacterium
CCAAGCTGAGGCGAAGCTCTTGGAGTGCGCCAGTGCTCTGGCGCTTTGGATTTCGCGGGACTGACTTGGCCGGTCCGGTTGGCGTGGTGCCGCGCCTGAATCGAAAGCGGCGGAGCACCGCCGCACTCCACGACGCTGGCGCGACCGGGTCACCGCCGGGTCGAGGCGAGGCTTTTGGAGTGCGCCATGGAGGTGAACCTGTCACCCCATGGACCTGCTCGGGGTCACTGTCGGTGGGGCGAGGCTGCTGACAAGCCGGGATGTGGTACGCCCTTGACCGCTCGCGCGGACGCTCCCGCCGCACTGCCCGGATCCCAGGCAAGTATGGACAAACCGCCGTCCCAGGCCGAGGATCGCTCCAGCCTATGCCACTCCTGCCGCGACTTCGCACCGCGCCCGCCGCCTGGTCCCTGCTTGCCACCCTGGCGTTGCCGCTGACCCACGCCGCCCCGCCCCTCTCCGATACCGTCCACGGGGTGCCCCGATGGTGGCAGCCCGTCCCCGACCACGTCTACTGGCAGGAGATCGGGGAGAAACTCCCGACGCCTCAGCCCGTCACGGCCGTCGCCGTCCACCAGGGGACGCTTCACGCGGTCACGGGCAATGCTATCCACATCCTGCGGAACGGCGCTTTGCATCGCATGGACGGCGGCCCCGCGGGCGTGACCCGTTTGCGGAGTCTCGAGGGATTCCTGTGGGCCCTGACGCCGGCCGGGGCCCATCGACTGGAGGGCGCCACGTGGCGCCTGGTGGGACCGGAGCCGGTTATCGACGTGACCGTTCACCGGGGCGTCGTGCATGGGGCCACCCGAGACGCGATCTTCCGTTTGGACGGTGACCGCTGGGTGAATATCCAGCCCGCGGAGGGATGGCTTTCGAACGACTCGACGATGCTGCAGGAGGACTTCACCCAGGTCCTGGCTGACCCGGTCACGCTCGGTCCGATTCTACGCCTCGCCTCCCACGCTGGGACCCTTTACCTGCTTCGGCCGCAAGGGCTGGCCCTGATTGAGGGCCGCACGCTGATCCCGAACCCCGTGGACTGGGGTGCTCTGCCATCCCCGCGGGTGCGCGATCTCGTCGCCGCGGGGAGCCGTCTCCTGGTGGCGACCGATCGCGGGGTGGGGTTGCTCCGGGGGATGTCGCTGACCGCCTGGCGCGGGGAGGACGGGCTGCCTTGCGAGGATGTGACCTGCCTGGCGGCCGGGTGGGACGGGGACATGTGGGTGGGGACGACCCGCGGGGCCATCCGGCGGGTCGGGCGAGAGTTTCATTATTTTGGGGCGGATCTTTGGCTCCCGGGCGAGCGCGTGCACGATTTGGCGGTGGGGGATCGGGTGGTTTACGTGGGCACGGAGGGCGGCGTGGGCGTCCTGCGTTACGAGCCCTTCACCCTTGCCAAGAAGGCCGCCTACTTCGAGCGCGAGATGGAAGACTGGGGATTCAAGCGCCTGGGTTTCGTGCATCAGCTTTATCGTGGCGACGACGACGCCTGGTGGCGGGAGATCAGTGACAACGACGGCGGCAACTCGGCGGGTTATCTTGCCGCCATGGCCTTCAAGCACGCGGCCACGCGCGATGAAGCGGCGCGCCGCGAGGCCCAGGAGACCTTCCAGGCCATGATCTGGCTCGACGACATCACCCCCAAACCGGGGTTCATCGCCCGGTCCATCTGGTCCGTTCCCGGCGATCCCGGCACTCGGTCCACGCGGGGATCCGGAGGGCTGCCCGCCAAGTGGTATGCGACGCCCGACGGCCAGTGGTTCTGGAAGGGCGACACCTCGAGCGACGAGGTCAACGGCCATTTCTATGGTGTCTCCTTGTTCCACGACCTGGTCGCCTCCGGCCCCGAGCGGGAGCGCGCCGCCCGGCATCTGGCGAACATCAGCACCCACCTGCTCGAGAACGGGTGGGTGCTGCGGGACATGGACGGCAAGCCCACTCGTTGGGGGCGTTGGGATCCCGACTACCTGCTTCGTCCCTACGGCTTCGAGGCCCGCGGCCTCAATGGCATGGAGGCACAGACCTACATGATCACGGCCTTTGCCCTGACCGGCGACCCGAGGTTCCAGGCCGGCCTCGAGCAGACGGTGCGCTGGCGCTACCACACTTACACCGTCCGCCAGAAGCTGACCTTCCCCCCGGACGCGGTCGTGCCCTGGGACGACGAACTGGCCTTCCGCTGCTACGTGCCGCTGCTGCGTTACACCACCGACCCGGAGTTGCGGGCGTTGTATCTGCGCAGCCTGGAGCGGAGCTGGGAGGTGCAGCGCCGTCAGCAAGTGCCCTACTACAACTTCATCTTCGGGGCGCTGACCGGCTACGACTGCGACGTGGATGCGGCGGTGCAACACCTCCGGGAATGGTCCCTCGATCCCGTGAACTACTCCTATCGCAACTCGCATCGCGCCGACCTCGACGTGCGCCCGCGGACGCCCTTTCCCGACGGCGTGCCGACTCGAGCCATATCCCCGCGTGAATCGGGCCCGAAATGGGGCAGCCGGCCGGCCCTCGAGTTGGATGGCGGACAGGACGGCCGGGTCGTGACCCCACCCATCGGATGGTTGGAGGACTATTGGATGGGACGGTACTTTGGTTTCATCGCGGCACCCGATCCGAAGGACGCGGCCGCGAGTCGGTTGTCCCCTCGAACCCGTCCGGTTCAAGGGGCCGCCCCTTACGCGGGCCCGGCCCGGCCGGGCAATTGACGGTGGATTGGGGGGAGGGGATCGCGAATCTGGGCTGTGGGGTGGGGCGAGCGTGCTCGCGAGCCGTCAAGGGTGCACGACATCACGGCTCGTCGGTAGCCTCGCCCCACCGACGGTGCCCGGAAACAGGTTTCTGCAAAGGGGCCTCCTCTCCCCGCCCCTCTCCTCCGTCCGACGGAGGCGAGGGAGTCATGCGAGGGGGTGAATGGAAGGGCGGATTGGAGAGGGGGAGTCCTCCTTTCAAAATGAGAGTTGCTGGCTGAGCACGATCCGGACTTGCCGGAGGGGCGGGGCCGGATATACGGTGCGCAAATCGTCCGATGAAGTCGTTCTTACTGCTATCCCGACCTCGAAGCGCCGTCCGCCTGGCGGCCTCGGCTCTCGTCCTGATGACCATGGCCGAGGTCGCCTGGGCCGCCGATGCCGGCGATCGGAAGGTGGATTTCAACTTGCAGATTCGCCCGCTGCTCTCCGACCGGTGCTTCAAGTGCCACGGCCCGGACGAAACGGCGCGCAAGGCCAAACTGCGGCTGGATACCGAGGAAGGGGCGCGCCGGACGCTCGACGAGGCCGGTCACCGCCGGGCCTTTGCCCCAGGGGATCTGGCCGGGAGCGACGGTTGGCTCCGGATGATGACGGACGATCCGGACGACAAGATGCCGCCCCCGGAAAGCAAACTGTCGCTGAGCGCGGAGGAACTCGATCTGATTCGTCGCTGGATCGAAGAGGGGGCGGTTTACGCTGCCACCTGGTGGTCCTTCACGCCGGTCACCACGGTGCCCGTCCCGCCCGCCCCGGGGGGGGGCGACGCCGCTCATCCCATTGACCGATTCGTGCGCCACGCGCTGGGCCATGCAGGCCTGGAGCCGTCGCCGGAGGCCACCCGCGAGACCCTGATCCGGAGGGTGGCGTTGGGGTTGACGGGGCTGCCGCCGACGCTGTCCGAAGTGGATGCGTTTCTGGCGGACGAGACGGGCGAGGGGTACGAGCGGGTGGTGGAGCGTTACCTGGCTTCGCCGCGCTACGGCGAGCACATGGCCCGCGAGTGGCTGGACCTGGCCCGCTACGCCGACACGTTCGGCTACCAGGCCGATGTCGAGGTGGACTTGTCACCCTGGCGCGACTGGGTGATCCGAGCGTTCAACGAGAACCTGTCCTACCGGGACTTTCTCCGCTGGCAACTGGCGGGCGATCTTCTGCCCGGCGCCACGCGGGACCAAGTGTTAGCCACCGCCTTCAATCGGCTCCATCGCCAGACGAACGAGGGCGGCAGCATCGAGGAGGAGTTTCGCCAGGAATACGTGGCCGACCGGGTCAACACCTTTGGGACGGCCCTGCTGGGGCTGTCGCTCGAATGCGCCCGCTGCCACGACCACAAGTACGATCCGATCCGCCAGCAGGACTATTATCAGTTCGCCGCCTTCTTCAATAACATCGACGAGTCGGGGCTGTATTCTCACTTCACGCGCGCCACCCCGACCCCGACCCTGCTGCTTTGGGAGGGGGACCAGGCGCAACGACGGGACGCGTTGCTGGCCCGGATTCGGGAGGCGGAGGTGAAGTTGGCGGAGGCCCGAGCCGCGGCCACCGCCCGCAGCGTCGGACAACCCGCGCGCCTTCCCGTTCCGGCCGCCCGGTTCGATTTCGAGGTGCTCGAGGGCCCCCGTTCCCCGAGCCAACAGGGCACCAACATTTTCGCCGAACTGCACGACGGCCCGGAGCAGACGCCCGGCCGGCAAGGCGGGCATGCCCTTCGGTTCAGCGGCGATAACGACGCTGCCATTCGCGGGGCCGGGGTGTTCAAGCGCACGTCCCCCTTCAGCTTCAGCCTCTGGATCCGGCCCGCCGAGGCGCAGGAACGGGCCGTCATCTTCCACATGTCGAGAGCTTGGACCGACTCGGGCAGCCGCGGCTACGAGTTGGTTCTGGAGCAGGGACGGCCGTTCTTTGGGCTCATCCATTTCTGGCCCGGCAACGCCTTGGCGGTGCGCGCCCTGGTTCCCGTTCCCACCCACCAGTGGTCGCATCTGGCGGTGACCTACGACGGCTCGAGCCGGGCCGCCGGGGTCATGCTCTACCTGGACGGGGCCTTGCTGCCGGTCGAGGTGGTGCGGGACCACCTGGCGAAGGATATCCTGCACAAGGCGGAATGGGGGGATTCCGACGTGGGCCACGTGCCTCTGACCCTGGCGGGCCGATTTCGCGATAGCGGTTTCAAAGGAGGCGCCATCGATGAATTCCAGGTTTTCGAGACCGAACTCGCCCCCTGGGAGGTCGGGCTGCTCGCCGGGAAGCCGGTCCCGGGCGATGGTTATCCCCACTTCCACGACGATGCCGCGTGTCGCAGCGCTCTCGCCGAGTTGACGCGTCTCCGCGAGGCCGAGAACGACCTGGTCACCCCGGTGCGCGAGATCATGGTGATGCGCGAGATGGCCTCGCCGCGCCCGACCCATCTGCTGCGACGCGGCCATTATTCCATGCCGGGCGAACGCGTGGAACGGCGGACCCCGGCCAGTTTGCCGCCATGGCCGGCGGATCGGCCCGCCGACCGCCTGGCGCTGGCCGACTGGCTGACGGCCCGCAACCATCCGTTGACCGCGCGCGTTCAAGTGAACCGGGTTTGGCGGATGCACTTTGGCCGCGGGCTGGTGGCGACGGCGGAGGAGTTCGGGAGCCAGGGCAGCCCGCCCACCCATCCCGAGCTGCTCGATTGGCTGGCCGGCTGGTTCATGGACCACGACTGGGACCTCAAGGCTTTGCATCGCCTGATCCTGACCAGCGCCACCTTCCGTCAGACCAGCGCGGCGCGTCCCGACCTCCTGGCGCGCGATCCCGAGAATCGCCTTCTCGCGCGTGGCCCCCGCCGCCGCCTCGCGGCCGAGGCCGTGCGCGATAACGCCCTCGCCGTCAGCGGCCTCCTCCACGAGCGGATCGGCGGACCCAGCGTGAAGCCGTATCAGCCGGCGGGTCTGTGGGAGGAAAGCGGCACCGGGAAGTCCTACCGGCAGGATCACGGCGACAAGTTGTATCGGCGCAGTCTCTACACGTTTTGGCGTCGCACCGCGCCGCCCCCCTCGATGCTGACCTTCGACGCCACCAGCCGGGAGGTTTGCACCGCCAAGCGGGAGACCACGGCCACTCCGCTTCAAGCGCTCGTGCTGCTGAACGACCCCCAGTTCGTCGAAGCCGCCCGCGTGCTTGGCCAGCGCCTGGTCGAGGCGGCGCCCGTCGACGTCGGCCAACGCGTCGTGCAGGCCTTCCGCCTGGCCACCGGACGCCGGCCCTTGGCGTCGGAGGTGGACATCCTGCGGCGCCTCTTCGACGAGCAGCGCGCCTACTTCGAAAACCACCCGGAGGAAGCCGCTCGCTACCTGGCCGTGGGCGAAGCCCCCCGCGACCCCGCGCTGGCCGCCTCCGAGCTGGCGGCCACGGCGGTCGTCACCGCGGCCGTCCTGAACCACGACGAATTTGTGATGTTACGATGAACGTTCCACTGTGCACCGGCCCGCTCGCCGTGGGCGGACAATCGCGGCGCGAGTTCCTGAACCGTTTCGGACTCGGTCTGGGCGGCATGGCGCTGGGGCATCTCCTGAATCCACTGCGGGCGGACGTGCCGGACCGGGGCGTGCTGGGCCAGCCGCACTTTCCGCCGAAGGCCAAGCGGATCATCTATCTTTTCATGGCGGGCGGGCCCTCGCAGTTCGAGACCTTCGATTACAAGCCGGTGTTGAACGAGCGCAACGGCCAGGAGTTGCCCGCTTCCGTGCGCAGGGGCCAGCGGTTGACTGGGATGTCCGGGAACCAGGCCACCCTCCCGCTGGCGGGCAGTCCGTTCAAGTTCGCCCAGCACGGGCGCAGCGGGGCCTGGGTGAGCGAGTTGCTGCCGCATACCGCGCGGGTGGTAGACGACTTGTGCATTGTGCGCTCGATGTTTACCGAGGCCATCAACCACGATCCGGCGATCACCTTCCTGCAGACCGGATCGCAGATCTCGGGACGGCCGAGCATGGGCGCCTGGGTCCACTACGGGCTGGGCAGCGACAACGAGAATCTCCCGTCGTTCGTCGTTCTCATCACGCCCGGGAAAGTGGATCAACCTCTCTACGCCCGGCTCTGGGGCAGCGGGTTTCTGCCTTCGCGGCACCAGGGCGTGCAATTCCGCTCGGGCAAGGATCCGGTGCTGTATCTTTCCAACCCGCCTGGCATCCGGGCCGAGGCGCGGCGGGGCCTGTTGGACCGGTTGCGGGACCTGCATGAGGTGGCCGCCCACTCGGCCGAGGAGGCAGAGCTGAACGCGCGCATTGGCCAATACGAAATGGCCTTCCGCATGCAATCCAGCGTGCCCGAGGCCGTGGACATCGCCAAGGAGCCGCGGTCCGTGCTGGATCTTTACGGGCCCGACGTCGAGCGTCCCGCCAGTTTTGCCCGCAATTGTCTCCTGGCCCGGCGTCTGGCCGAGCGCGGGGTCAAGTTCGTCCAGTTGTATCATCAGGGCTGGGATCATCACGGCGGCCTGCCCCACGGGATCCGCGTTCAGTGTCGCGAAACCGATCAGCCGTGCGCGGGTCTGCTGACCGATCTCAAGCAGCGCGGCTTGCTCGAGGACACGCTGGTGGTTTGGGGGGGCGAGTTTGGGCGGACGAGTTACTCGCAAGGCAAGCTCACCGCCACCGATTATGGGCGGGACCATCATCCGCGGTGTTTCAACGTCTGGCTGGCGGGCGGCGGCGTGAAGGCGGGCGCCGTCCTGGGGGAGACCGACGATTTCGGCTACAACGTGGTGAGCCAGGGGGTCCATGTGCATGATCTCCATGCCACGATGATGCACCTGCTCGGCATCGATCACGAGCGTCTCACCTACCGCTACCAGGGCCGCTACTTTCGTCTGACCGACGTGTTTGGCGAAGTCGTGAAGGACATGTTGGCGTAGCCGGATGGGGGCGAGGGGCGGAGGAAGGGAGAGGGTGCCTGGGGAGAATATCCGCAATGACACGTCGTCGTATTGAACTCCTGAACCGAAGCGATTCCCCCTCTCCCTTTCTCCCTCTCCCCAACCTGAGACAACGCTTCGCTGGCATCGG
>CAZVRY010000311.1:0-7781 GCA_964629545.1 uncultured Verrucomicrobiota bacterium
AGGGCTATACCGTCCTCGCCGCCCCTCTCCCCGCCGATGCCCTCCGCCTCGCCCCAGCCCCCCCCGGCCCCCTCCACCTCCTCATCACCGATGTCATCATCCCCGGCATGAACGGCCCCGAACTCCGCCACCAACTCGCCCACCTCCACCCCCACCTCCGCTGCCTCTTCATCTCCGGCTACACCGCCGATACCATCGCCCCGGAAGGCGCGCTCGATCCTACCGTCCAACTCCTCGCCAAACCCTTCACCATCGACCAGCTCACCCGCAAAACCCGCGAAGTCCTCGACGACCCCTCCCCAACCTGAGCCAACGCCTCGCAGGTGCCGTCAGGTCGATAGACAGACCGCGGCTATTCTGAAGCGGGTGTGAACCAGGCCCTCGAAATCCTAAATCGTAAATCAGAAGTCATAAATCAATCCCCCCTCCGCTCCGGGCGCAACCACACCGTCACCACGACCAAGCACCAAACCACCCCCAACCCAACCCCAAGCCACACCGCCGTCCCCCACCATCCCCCCGCCCGCTGATTGCGCGCGGTCATCCGCACCGTCAACGGCTTGTCCACCTCCGTCTGCAACACCTGGACGAACGAATGCCGCAACCCCCGGGTCGGCAAGTTCACCCGCAGCGGCGTCACCCGTGCCACCGCCACCGCCTGCGCCTTCTGTAACTGCGCCACCTGCTGGGCCGCAACCCCCTTGTCGTAGGTGGCCACCCCGCCCACACTCCCCGACTCGGCCGGCGGCGTGTAGACATTCAAACGCCGCTCGTTCTCCTCCGCGAACGCCCGGTTCGCATAAATCAAATTGCTGCTCTGGGCCTCCTTGACCTGCTCCTCCACCTCCGCCAACTCCTGCCCCGCCACCGAACCGCGCAACTGCCGAGCCTGGCGCAACTGCCCCAACTTGTTCGCCGTCTCGTAATTGCCGGTCGCCAACTCGCTCCGTGCCTTGCTCAGAAACCCGAGCGCCTGCGACTCGAAGGTCTGCGCCTTGCTGATCTCCTGCCGCTGGTACTCGGCGAAGGTAAACTCCTGCTCCACCGGCACCAGATCCGCGCTTTCATAGCCCATCGTGCCCTTGAACCCGTCATACCCGTAGTCCGGCGGCAGGAAAATCTCCCACCGCGCATCCTTCAACGGCACGTCCAGCCGCGGCGATTCCAACTCCACCGCCCCTGAGGTCCGCGGAAACCGCACCTTGCCGACGTAGGTGACCTCGACCGCGATCGGCGCCTCGTCGCCACCCTCCCCCTCCAGCGACAGGAGCAAGCGCGACCCCTCCTGCGAGGGGCGCACGGGCTGACCGTGGACAAACGCCGACCACACCGTCGCCCCAGCCGGCAACGCCAGCGCCAGGCTCTGCCGCCCCTTGTTCCGTAAACTCAGTTCCAACTGCGTCATGCACTGCCCGTCATCCGCCACCACCGACCGCAAGGCAACCCTCTCCGCCAATGCCTGCAACACCGCCGCATCCTCAAACCGCCGCGCCTCCAGGGCCAACCGCCACCCCGCCCGCCCATACCGGTAACTCAACACCGGCACCCCCGACGGACGTCCCCGCGGCCAGTCCGGCAACTCCCGCGCATCAATCCGCTGCATCCCGTCCGACGCTCCCCTCGGCGTCAACTGCAATTGCCCCTGCGCCAACAAGGCCACCACCCCCGTCTCCCGCTCGACCCCTAACGCCTCTACCCCCGTCAACACCACCTCGTTCGTCCCCACCCGCAACTCCTCCCACCCCACGTCCAAGCGATACTCGCCACGCACCTTGCCCTGCAACTCCACCCGCCATTCGTCATTGGTCTGATCCCGCCGCCGCACCCCCTCCCCGAACACCTCCACATTGCGCCAACTCCCAGGCACCCGCAGACGCAACTCCTTCACCGGCGCGTTCTGGATCTCATACCGCACCATCGCCCGACCGGTCACCAAACGCTCACTCACCTGCACGAAGCTCGCCACCTCCGCCCGCACCCACGGCTGCAATAACTCCGTCACCAATTGGAGCCGCCACGGCGCCTCCGCCTGCGCCGCCGTCGCCATATACTTGTAAGCCAACCCCACCCCGCTCCCCGCTTCCACCCCAGGCACCGTGGCCGCCGCCACCTCCGTCGCCCCCTCCAACGCCGCCGTCTTTAACCCCACCCCAGGCTCCGACGACACCAACACAAACCCCGTCACCCGATCCGCCCCCGGCACGTGCAACCCCTCCAACCCAATCGTCGATGGCAACCCCTCCAACCGTCGCACCCAGCGAACCTGCACCACCACCGTCCCCAGCATCCTCTGCTTCAACCCCACCTCCAGCCAACGCCGCCCCTCCTGCTCCCGCTCCGCCCACGTCCGCATCGCCTCACACTCCACCGCCTCCACCTCCCCCCCTCCGGGTAACGCAAACTGCAACGAGAACACCCCAGCCCGCGTCACGCTCACCTCCGCCCGCGCATGCAACGTCACCTGGTCCGTATCCACCACAAACCGATTCCGCAAGCCGAGATCCAACCTCGGACGCAACAACTCCGCCCGCACCACCCCCTCAAAGTCCGTCCGCAAAAACCGCCACGCACTGTGCAGTCCGCCCGCCGCCTCCCCCCACCCGCGCGCAAATTCGCTCGCATCCACCCGGTCCAATCCCACCGCCCGAACCGTCGTCAAACCCAACTCCTCTGCCCCCCGCACCGCAACCATCCCCGTTTCCCGCTTCACGTCCAACGCCCGCGGCAACGCCAACTCCACCTCGCCGGGTAACCCCTCCAACGGCTTCTCCAAATCCAGGACCAGCTTCACCGACGGCGACGTCGCCTTCATCAACTCCACCTGCACCACCGCCCGGTTGGTGTCCGCATAGTCCCACGACCGCACCGCCTCCCCACTCACCCGCAACAGTCGATGCCCCGGCGGCACCGACACCCGCACCCGCCCCAACTCGCCCTGGCTCACCTGCCACTCCATAGCCGCCCGCGTCGCCACCACCCCGTTCCCTACCGTCACCAGCGACGTCTGCACCGCCAATACCGTGGCCGCACTCTCCGCACTCCGCCTGAGCCGAGGCGACCAACTCAAGGCCAGCCGCTCCGTCGCCCCCAACACCGCCTCCACCACCGTGTTGGTGCCCTGCGCCACCCGCCGAAACGTCAGCGCGCTCGGAAACTCCACCGCCGCATCCGCTTCCTCCAAGGTCAATCGTAACCTCGTCCCTAACGCCGGCGGCAACCCGAACTCCAACTGCCGACGCGTCACCTCGCCCCCCACCTTGACCAACAACCGCATCCCCACCGTCACCTCCCCGCGCCGCGGCAGATACACTCCCAACCGGTCCCCGTCCCGCCACAACCGAGCCTCCCCCACCACGTTCGTAAACGACTCCACCGCCACCTCCCGACCAAACAATACCAACGACTGGTTCGTCCCCGCCGCCACCAGGTGCACGGTCGCCTCGAACCACGCCGACCGCTCCTGCGCCACTCCCACCAGCGAGATCCCGGCCACCGAAACCGGCGGCGCCCCAGGCCCGCCTTCCGCCGCCCACACCGACCCTCCCCCACCCCCCAACCACCAGGCAAGCCCCGCCACCGCGGCCGCCGTCGCCCCCCGCCCCCACCGCCGCAACACCCGCCACCCAACCCATCCCACCACCAACAGCCCCCCCAGCGGAACCGATACGATGAACACTAAATGCAATACCCGCCAGGCCAGGAAGAAACTGCCCAAACCCGCCAGCGTTAACACCACCCCCACCGTCAACCCCATCACCCGCGGCACCGCCCTATACCACTGAAAAATCACCAGCCCCAACCCCGCCAAAAACGCCGCCACCTGAAACGCCGTCCGCGCCAACACAAAGGCCCGCCCCGACATCAGCGAAAACGTAATCGTCGGCGGCTCCCCAGTCAGACTCAGCACCCGCGTGAACTCATACGCCCGACCCGCCTTCGGGATCTCGATCCGTAACGACTTCACCCCCGTCGCCACCGGCACCCCCACCCCCACCGCCTCCCCCGCCCCTAACCCGCTCGGCCCCGAAGCGATCCCCGGAACCACCGGCGGAGCCTGCAGAGGCGGTGACGGCGGCGGCGCCAACGGTTCCGCCGTCTGCTGCGCTTGCGCGGCCAAGCCGTAACGCTGCGCCAACGCCGGGTCCATCGCCGGCCTCCCCGCGACCTCCCCCTGACTCGCCTGGCTCTTCGCCAACATCTCCCCGAACTCGGACTCGCTGACGATCCGCACACTCCCATCCGCCAACAAGACCTCCCGCCGCCCTTGCTTGCTGCTCGAATAGGCGATCACCGCCTCCGGCTCGCGATCGTTCCGCCCAGCTCCCACATACGTGTAACGCTGCCCCGTCTCCGGATCGACCAGCACCTGGTCCGATCCCAGTTCCGCTCGCAACTCGTCCAGCGTCCGCGGAAACGCCGCCCCTTCCCGGTCGCCACTGTAAATCCGCACCGCCAGGCCGATCTGCTTGAGGTTGTTCACCGACTTGATCCGCTGCGCCTTGCCCTTCGCCTTGCTTAACGCCGGCAGCAACATGCTCGTGAGGATGCCCAGGATCGTAAACAACACCAACACCGCCACCACGCCCCCAAACCCCTTCCGACGTCCGTGCAACACCAATGCCACCACCAGCAACGCGAAGAACCCGAAACCCAACAGCGCCGGCCCATACTCATGCCACCACTCCTTGTAGGTATCCGCAAACTGCCGCCACGCATCCCGCACCCCATACTCCGTCCCCCGCGCCACCGTCATGTCCCCCCCAAACGCCGACACCCGCTTGTTCGTCGGCAGATAAAGCTGCCATTGCGCATAGGTCGTCGGAACCCGCGTCTCCGGCGCCACCAACCGAACGGCCTTCGGCCACCACCGCCCCAACGCCCCCAACTGCTGCGCATACTTCAGGTCCACCGCAAACACCTGGTCCCGATCCTCCCCCCGCGGCAACGACACCAACACCCAGTCGCCATCCCGATCCGCCTTCACCGGCTCCCCATTCACCGCCGCCCCCCACAACGTGGCCCCCGGCGGCAGTTTGAATTCCTGGAACTGCCGCTCGTTGTTCTTGACCATGAACCCCGCCTGCGTCAGCACCTCTCCCCCCGCCGTCAACACGCTCGTGAACTGCGCCCGATCCGTCACCGCATCCAACACCGGCACCTCCACCTGCCGCTTCAACGACAGCCGCAACCCGTAGTTCGTCCCCTCATAACGATAGGCCAATAACACCGACCGCGTGATCAAGGCCCGATCCGCCGGCGCGACCTCCGTCGGGTCGATCGGACGCAACGGCTCCTCCATCGGGCCCGGCACCACCGCCAGATTCGCCGCCGTCGTGATCGCCAGCGTCCCCGTCTCCCGCTCCACCCCCACCGGATGCGCCCCCGCCGCATCCAGGGTCGCCTGCTGCGGATCGAACGCGTAATCATACGTCACCACCAGCGTGTAGCCTCCCCACGCCTTGTCCTGCAACGCCACCGTCCAGAGGTCCCCCTCCACGTCCTTCCGGCGTATCTGCGGACCAATGAACTCGACGTTCCGCCAGTGCCCAGGCACCCGCACCTTCAGTTGCTGCACCCCCTGGTTCACAATCCCAAATCGAATCGTCGCGCTCCCCCCCACCAAACCATCCCCAATCGTCAGTAAATTGAAAACGTCCGCCACCACCCGCGGCTGCAACCGCGCCGCCGCCAAGACCACCCGCCAACCCTCCGCCTCCGCCCGATACGCCAATAACTCACCCCGCCGCTCCGGCAACATCGCCACCGCAATCTCCCGCGCCCCCTCCACCCCGGCCGTCTTCAACTGCAACCCCGCCACCGACCCCGCCCCAATCAACGCCGTGGATCGAGTCGTGCCCATCACCCGCAAAGGCCGCACCTCCAACTCGGCCGGCGGTTGGCCAAAACTCTGCTCCAACTGAACGCCCAACACGCGCTCCCCCAACACCCGTTGCCCAAAACTCACCCGCATCACACCCCCCTCCACCCGCCAATCCTCGATCCCCTCCCCCTTCACCTCCGTCACCCTATAACCCGGCTGCACCACGGCCTCCAACGCGTAAACCCCAGCCCGAGTCACCTGCAGCCTCACCTCGTGCCCCAATACCGCCCGGTTCTCCTCCACCTGCACCCTCACCCGCGCATCCGCCTGCAACACCGGCTCCACCCGCGCCAACTCCACCCCCAATCCCGCCGGACGCCCGCTATACCGAAACGCCGCCACCTGCCCCGCCCCCGCATCCACCTGCCGCATCCCCGTCCTCGCCACCACCCGCGCCACCAAATCCTCCGCCTCCACCCCCACACTCCCCGTCTCCCGCTGCACCCCGCGCGGCTGCGGCCACTGCAACTCCAGACTGCCCGGCAAGGCCGGCAACGGCTGCTCCGTCACCAATTCCAAGGTCACCACGTTCTCCACCGGCCGCAAAAAGTCCACCGCCAACCACGCCCCCCCCTCCCCAGCCGTCACCCGCCAATCCTTAACCTGCTCCCCCGTCAGCCGCGTCAACGCATGCTCCGCCGGCAACCAGATCCGCCCCTGCCCCAACCGCGATTGCAAGACCTCATACCGCAACTGCGTCGTGTGCCGAATCACCGTCGGCGTCAACCGCACCGCCACCTGCGAATCCACCGCCACCAACGCCTCCCGCGAAGCCTCCGCCGTCCTGCCCTGCCACCGCACCGCCACCTCGCGGTCCGCCCCCAATACTCCCCGCACCACCGAACGCCCCTCACCCCCCGCCTCCACCGCGGTCCCCCCCATCAACTGCACCTCCACGTCCGGCTCCACACTCCGCGCCACGACCGTCCCCGCGGCCGCCGCCGGACCCAAGAAATGCACCTGATCCCACGGTTCCGCCCGCACCACCCGCGGCACGACCTCGAACTCCAATCGGTGCACCCCAGGCGCCGCCGCCACCAAACGAAACCTCGTTCCCTCGTTCACCAACCGCCACCCCTCCGGCAACCGCGCCGCCAGCAATGCCAACTCCCCCTCAAACACTACCGCCGATAACTCGTTGGTCTGCTGCGACTCCACTTCCAGCACCACCCCAAACCGCGCCTCCCCGGAGCCCAACCGGCCCTCATATTCCACCCGACGAATCAACAGGTTCGTAAACCCACCCCCCACCGCCGGACGCTCCGCCGCCAACAACCGCGGCGGCCCCGTCCCCCGCGACACCACCTGCACCCCGTTCAACAACGCCACCCCACCTGCCCCTGGACTCACCTCCAACGCCACCGCCTCCCCCTCCCCCACCGTCACATCCCGAAATACCACATACTGAGCCCGCTCCCGCCAAACCTCGCCCGCCCGCCACGTCCCCACCCCCGACGCCACCAGCGGCCCCCAATTCGTATTCCCCACCCGCAAAACAAAACCCGGATTCTGCTCGGGCCCAATATCTGCCCCCGCCCAACCGTAAACCCAAAACTGATAACTCCCAGACGGCAAACCCCGAAACGCCGCCACCAGGTTGGAACCGTTCGGCGCAAATACGTAACGGTCCATCATCGCATCCCCCGTCGCATTCCCCCATACCCCCGGCGCATTGCTCACAACCAACGAAACCCCTGATTCCCTGCCGTCCGCCCAACGCAAGCCCTCCATCTTCCCGTCAGCCACCCACGCCATCCCCGCCTCGAACCGCGGACGGTAATGGCTATACTCGTTCCACACGTCATTCGTCCCCTGCCCCGTCGCCGCCCCCCCCCCCCCCCCGCGGGGCGCCCCCCCCCCCCCCCGCACCCAGCCCCCCCCCGGGCCCCCCCCCCCCCGC
>CAZVRY010000312.1:0-7771 GCA_964629545.1 uncultured Verrucomicrobiota bacterium
GGGGGCCGGGGGAGAAAGGGGGGGCGGGGGAGATGACGGCGAGCAAGTTTCAGTTGTGGATGGGGCGTAGTTTGTGGGGGGCGATGGTGCGGGATGATTTGATGGCGTTGGATTACTTGGCGAGCCGGCCGGAGGTGGATGGGGGGCGGATTGGGGTGACCGGGATCAGCATGGGGGCGACGCGGACGTGGTGGTTAATGGCGATGGACGATCGGCCGCGGGTGGGGGTGGCGGTGTGTTGTTTGACGCGGTATCGGGAGTTGATCGCGCGGGAGGGGTTGCGGCATCACGGGATTTACTACTTTGTGCCTGGGATGCTGGAGCGTTTCGACACGGAGGCGGTGGTGGCGCTGAGCGCGCCGCGCCCGTTGTTGTTTCAGTCGGGCGCGTTGGACGAGGGTTCGCCGGTGAGCGGGATTAGGGTGATTGAGGCGAAGGCGGGGTCGGTTTGGGGTTTGTATGGGGCGTCGGGACAGTTCGAGAGTGTGGTGTATGAGGGGGTGGGGCACGTGTACTTGCCGGCGATGTGGGAGAGGACGGTGGGGTGGTTGGAGGCGCATTTAGGGGTGGGGCGGTCTGGGGGTGGGGGGCAGCAGTGAAGGTTTGGGGGGGGCAGGAGGATTAGCGGCGAGGCTTTTGATTGCCTGCCAGGTTTCGGCGGGCTAAACAAGACGCAGGTCCAACCTCAAGCCCCTGCATGCCATGCCACGACGCGACGATCTGCGGAAGGTACTCATCATTGGTTCAGGTCCCATTATCATTGGTCAGGCCTGCGAGTTCGACTATTCGGGGACGCAGGCGTGCAAGGCCCTGCGGGGTTTGGGGTATGAGATCGTGTTGGTGAATTCGAATCCGGCGACCATCATGACGGATCCGGGGATGGCGGATGCGACGTATATCGAGCCGCTGACGGTGGAGGCGGTGACGGAGGTGATCGAGAAGGAGCGGCCGGACGCCCTGCTGCCGAATCTGGGGGGGCAGACGGGGTTGAATTTGTCGTCGCAGTTAGCGAAGGCTGGGGTTTTGGCGCGGTATGGGGTGCGGATTATCGGGGTGGAGGCGGAGGCGATCGAGAAGGGGGAGGATCGGATCGTGTTTAAGGAGACGATGCGGCGGTTGGGGATTGAGATGCCGCGGAGTGCGCCGGCGTTTTCGGTGGAGGAAGCGGAGCGGGTGGCGGGGGAGTTGGGGTATCCGGTGGTGATTCGGCCGGCCTACACTTTGGGGGGGACGGGCGGGGGGCATGTTTACAATGTGGAGGAGTTGCGGGTGGTGGCGAGCCGGGGGTTGGCGGCGAGCATGGTGCATCAGGTGCTGGTGGAGGAGTCGGTGTTGGGGTGGGAGGAGTTGGAGTTGGAGGTAGTGCGGGACGCGAAGAATCAGATGATCACGGTCTGTTTCATCGAGAACGTGGATGCGATGGGGGTGCACACGGGGGATTCGTATTGCGTGGCGCCGATGTTAACGGTGGATCGGGGGTTGCAGGCGAAGCTGCAGGAGTATTCGTATCGGATCGTGGAGGCGATTGGGGTGATTGGGGGGACGAACATTCAGTTTGCGCACGATCCGCGGACCGGGCGGGTGGTAGTGATCGAGATCAACCCGCGGACGTCGAGGTCGTCGGCCTTGGCGTCGAAGGCGACGGGGTTTCCGATTGCGTTGGTGTCGGCGCAGTTGGCGGGGGGGATGACGTTGGACGAGATTCCGTATTGGCGGGCGGGGACGTTGGAGAAGTATGAGCCGTGGGGGGATTACGTGGTGGTGAAGTTCGCGCGCTGGGCGTTCGAGAAATTCCCTGGGGCGGAGGACAAGTTGGGGACGCAGATGCGGTCGGTGGGGGAGGTGATGAGCATTGGGAAGAGCTACAAGGAGGCGTTCCAGAAGGCGATTCGTTCATTGGAGAACGGGCGGCACGGGTTGGGGTTTGCGAAGGATTTTCATGAGCGGGGCCTGGAGGAGTTGATGGGGATGCTGAGCGAGCCGAGCAGCGAGCGGCAGTGGATCATGTACGAGGCGTTGCGGAAGGGGGCGACGGTGGAGGCGTTGCAGGCCAAGACGCACATCAAGGGGTGGTTTATCGAGCAGATGAAGGCGTTGGTCGAGTTGGAGGAACGAATCCTGGGCTACCGAGGCCGGGTTCTGCCGGACGCGTTATTGTCGGAGGCGAAGCGGGACGGGTTCGCGGACAAGTATTTGGGGCAGTTGTTGGGGGTGTCGGAGGCGGCGGTGCGGGCGCAGCGGAAGGCGCTGGGGGTGGTGGAGGTTTGGGATGCGTTGCCGGTGAGCGGGGTGGAGCATGCGGCGTATTATTATTCGAGTTATGAGGGGTCGGACCGGGTGCCGACGAGCGACCGGCGCAAGGTGATGGTGTTGGGCGGGGGGCCGAATCGGATTGGGCAGGGGATTGAGTTTGACTATTGCTGTGTGCATGCGGCGCTGGCCCTGCGGGAGGCGGGGTATGAGACGATCATGGTGAACTGCAATCCGGAGACGGTCTCGACGGACTACGACACGTCGGACAAGCTGTATTTCGAGCCATTGACGGTGGAGGACGTGTTAAGCATCTACGAGAAGGAGCGCCCGCTGGGGGTGGTGGTGCAGTTTGGGGGTCAGACGCCGTTGAATCTGGCGCAGGAATTGGAGGCGGCGGGGGTGCGGGTGCTGGGGACCTCGCCGGACACGATTGACCTGGCGGAGGATCGGGATCGGTTTCGGCGGGTGATGGAGCGGATGGGGTTGCCGATGCCGGCGTCGGGGATGGCGAGGACCTTCGAGGAGGCGCGGGAGGTGGCGGGGGGGATTGGGTATCCGGTGATGGTGCGGCCGTCGTTTGTGTTGGGGGGACGGGCGATGGAGGTGGTGCATGACGAGGGAATGTTGCGCGAGTATGTGGGGAAGGCGGCGGAGGTGGCCCCGGGCCGCCCGATCCTGATTGACCGGTTCTTGGAGAACGCGATCGAGGCGGAGGCGGACGGCTTGGCGGATGGGGAGGAGGCGTTTGTGCCGGCGGTGATGGAGCACATCGAGCTGGCGGGAATTCACTCCGGGGATTCGGCGTGTGCGATTCCGCCGGTGACGCTGCCGGAGCGGCATGTGCGGACGATTGAGGAGTATACGTTGCGGATCAGCCGGGAGTTGCGGGTGTGCGGGGTGATGAACATCCAGTATGCGGTTTGCCAGGACCGGGTGTATGTGTTGGAGGCCAATCCGCGGGCGTCGCGGACGGTGCCGTTGGTGAGCAAGGTGTGCAATGTGCCGATGGCGCGGATTGCGATGCAGTTGATGTTGGGGCGAAGGCTGAAGGAGTTGGGGTTACGGCGGCCGGTGGTGGCGCATGTGGGGGTGAAGGAGGTGGTGCTGCCGTTCAACATGTTCCCGGAAGTGGATCCAGTGTTGGGACCGGAGATGCGCTCGACGGGCGAGGTGTTGGGGTTGGCGCCAAGCTTCGGGCTGGCGTATTTCAAAGCGCAGGGGGCGGCGGGCGGGCCCTTGCCGACCGGGGGCAGCGTACTGATCTCGGTGACCGACCGGGACAAGGCGGCGATCCTCGAGGTGGCGAGGCGGTTCCAGGAGTTGGGGTTTCGGATCAAGGCGACGGAGGGGACGTGTGGGTACCTGGGCGGGCAAGGGGTCAGGTGCGAGCGGAGCTACAAGCTGCATGAGTGTCAGCGTCCGAACATCGTGGATGAGATCACGAGCGGGAGCATCGACCTGGTGGTCAACACGCCGATGGGGAAGGCGAGCAAACTGGACGACGGTTACATTCGGAAGTCGGCCATCAAGTACAAGGTGCCGTATGTGACGACGGTGGCGGCGGCGCGGGCGGCGGTGTTGGGGATTGCGGAGGCGCGGTCGCGGCGGGCGGAAGTGAGGTCGTTACAGAGTTACCATCGAGCCATCGGTTAGGCGGTCACCAACCGGCGGCGCGGCCGGGGGTGCGGGGGTCGGCCACGCCGAGGAAGCGCCGTCCGTCGGGGGTGCGTCCGACGGCTTGGGAGACGCCGAGGGAGGAGGTTTCGGAGAGGGTGTGGCCGCGTTGACGGAGGTCGCGGCGGAGGCGGGCGGGGAGATTCCGTTCGACTTTGAGGGAGTCTGGTTGCCACTGGTGGTGGTAGCGGGGTTGGGCGAGGGCAGCGGGCAGTGGAAGGTGGAAGTCGAGGACGCCGAGGAGGGCGAGGACGACCTGGGAGATGATGGTAGGGCCGCCGGCGGCGCCGAGGGCGAGGACCGGCTGGCCTTCACGCAGGACGAGGGTGGGGCTCATGCTGGAGAGAGGGCGTTTGCGGGAGGCGACGGCGTTGGCTTCCTGGCCGAGGAGACCGAAGTAGTTGGTCACCCCTGGTTGGAGGGAGAAGTCGTCCATTTGGTTGTTGAGGATGACGCCGGTGCCGGGGACGACGACTTTGGAGCCGAAAGAAGTGTTGATGGTGGCGGTGCAGGCGACCCAGTTGCCCTCGGCGTCGGCGGTCGCGAAATGGGTTGTGTGGGAGCGGAACAGGTCGTCCGAGGCTCGCGGTGGGGTTCCGTGAGTGGGAACGGGGGTGGCGCGCGTTGGGTCGATGGTGGACGCGAGTTGGGCGGCGTAGGCCTTGTCGGTGAGACCGCGGGGGACGGGAACGAAGTCGGCGTCCCCGAGCCAATAGGCGCGGTCGGCGAAGGCGCGTTTCATGGCTTCGGCGACGAGGTGAAGGGTCTGGGGGGAGCGGGGGCCGAGGGTGGGGAGGTCGAAGTGTTCGAGGATGTTGAGGATTTGGGCGACGTGGACGCCGCCGGAGCTTGGGGGAGGGAAGCCGACGATCTCGAAGGCGCGGTAACGGGTGCGGAGGGGGGAGCGGAGGCGGACCTCGTAGTGGTGGAAGTCGGCGGCGGTGAGGATACCGCCGTGGGCTTGCATCCAGGCGCCGACGCTGGCGGCGAAGGGGCCGCGGTAGAACCAGTCGGGGCCGCGTTGGGCGATGGAGCGGTAGGTGGCGGCGAGGTCGGGTTGGCGGAGCTGGGTGCCGGGTTTCCAGGGGAGGCCTTTGGGGTCGAGGAAGATGGCGCGGGCGGCGGGGAACCGTTGGAGATCGGGGGCGGCTTCGCGGAGGCGGCGGGTGTAAGTGGCGTCGAGGGTGAAGCCGCGGTCGGCGAGGTCGGCGGCGGGGAGGAGGAGATCGCGGAGGGGGAGGCGACCGGCGTGGCGAAGGGCGAGGTCGTAGGCGGCGAGGGAACCGGGGACCCCGACGGCGAGGGGGCCGGTTTGGCTGAGGGTGGTATCGGCGCGGCCATGTCGGAGGAAGAGGTCGCGGGTGGCGGCGGCGGGGGCGGTTTCGCGGCCATCGAGGGCGAGGAGGGAGCCGTCGGGACGGCGGATGAGGAGGAGGCAGCCGCCGCCGAGGCCGGAGTTGGCGCTGTCGACGACGCCGAGGGTGAGGGCGGCGGCGACCGCGGCGTCGATGGCGTTGCCGCCCTGGCGGAAGGCATTGATAGCGGCCTGCGTGGCGAGGGGGTGGACGGTGGCGACGATGCCGTTTTGGCCGCTGGCGGTATGGGAGTGGGCGGGCGCGAGGGGGAGGAGGAGGGCGAGGAGGAGGAGGGTGCGTGGGGGGAGCGGGCGTGAGGGCATGTCAGGGCGCGGGTGGAGCAGGGTGGCGGACTGCAGCCGGGGCATCGGGTCGGAGGTGGGTTGGCCGCTGCGGAGGCGTTCTAGAATCGGCGGGCGCCCTCGCGATGTTCGAGCGAGCACCGCGAATCAGCGGTCGCCGCGTTGGGTGAGGATGAGGTCGCGGACGCCTTTGGGGTCTGGGATGTTGAGGATCTTCTCGGAGCCTTCCGCGGCGGCGGCGGTGGCGATCGTGAGGTCGCCGATGCCGAGGAAGCGCTGGAAGAAGGTCTGGTCGATGTCGATGGAGCGGATGTCGCGGGGCGTGTAATCCTGGTAGCATTTGGCGAGGATGCCGCGTTCGAGGGTGATGCGGTCAGGGTAGATGCGGAGGACGGTGGCGGCGCGTTGGAACCAGGCGACGATGGGGGGGATGACGAGGAAGAAGAAGACGAGGTGCCAGGCGTAGCCCCACCAGGAGGGGCGGATTTCGGCGACGACTTCGGTGCTCTTGGCTTTGGGGGAGGGTGGATCTGGGGGTGGGGCGAGGTGGTCGGCGACGGGGAAGCCGCAATGGGGGCAGGCCTTGGCGACGTCGGAGACGCGTTGGGAACATTCCGGGCAATCGATGAGAGCCATAGGTGGAGAGAACGGAATGCATCCTGGCAGAACGCGGGGGAGGGTCAAGGGGCTGTTCTGATTTATGATTTCTGATTTCTGATTTATGAATTGTGATTTGTGAGTTCTGATTTGTGGCGGGTTACGTGAGGCTGAGGGGGCCGGCCGCGCAGAGTTTGGGGTTGCCGAAGGTGGGGAGGGGGTGGCCGAGGGCGTGGGCGAGGCTGAGCCAGAGGCGGTTGTGGGGTGTTTTGTCGAGTTGGAGAGAGAGGCCGGATTTGAAGCCGAGGCCGCCGCCGACGAGGACGAAGGGGATGTTTTCGAGGGTATGGCTGTTGCCTTTGCCGAGTTCGTTGGTCCAGAGGAGGGTGGTGTGGTCGAGGAGGGATCCATCGCCGCCGGGTTCGGGGGTGTCGGCGAGCTGGCGGGCGAGGCGGGCGATTTGCTCGCAGAACCAGACGTTGATTTTGACGAGCTTTTCCTGCGAACCCTCGTTGAGGTCGGGGTCGTGGGAGAGGGAGTGGTGGCCTTCGTCGATGCCGAGCCATTTCATGCGGGCCTGGCCGACGGAGTTGGTGAATTGGAGGGAGGCGATGCGGGCCATGTCGTTCGCGAGGACATTGACGAGGAGATCGGACTGCAGGCGGGTCGCGCGGGGCATGTCGTCATTGCCGTCGTCGACGCCGGGTTCGAGGGTGGGCGCGGGGTGAGTGAGGGTATGGCGGGAGGTGTCCTGGAGGTCTTGTTCGAGTTCGCGGACGAAGGTGGCGTGTTTCTCGAGGAGGGCGCGGTCTTCGGGGGGCACGCTGGCGGCGACGCGGTGGAGGTCCTGGCGGAGGGGATCGAGGATGCTGCCGAGGTGTTCGCGATCCTGCATTTGGCCGTAGAGCTTCTCGAAGAGTTGGTAGGGGTTGGAGATGGGGGCGACGGGCTGGTTGGGGCCGGCGTAAGTCCAGCGGGTCCAGGGGTCGGCGCGGTGGGGGACGGCGACGCCGAGTTCGAGGGAGCCGAAGCGAGTGCGGGTGTCGGGTTGGGATTGGAGGTGGTGCTTGAGTTCCTGGTCGATAGAAGGCCCGCTGGCCCAGCCGGCGGGGGTATCGGAGCCGCCCTGGATGTTGCCAGGGAACAGTTCGATCCCGGTGAGGAGGCAACTCATGCCGCGCATGTGTCCGTCGCCGTCGCCACGGACGCGGTTACAAAGACCTTTGATGATCAGGGTGCGGTCTTTGAAGGGGGCGAGGGGTTCGAGGATGCGCTTGAGCTCGAAGTCGGGGCCGGCCTGGTCAGGCCAGAAATGGGGGGGGACGATGCCGTTGGGGCTGAAGATGAAGACGAGACGTTGTTTGGGTTTGGCGGCGGTCGCGGCGAGGCTGGGCAGTCCGGTGAGGAAGGGGAGAGCGGCGGCGGAGAGGCCGAGTTGGCGGATGAACTGGCGTCGAGGGGTGGGGGGCATGGGGGGGGGGGTAATTTATGATTTATGATTTATGATTTATGACTTGGAATTTGGGATTTGGGATTTGGGATTTGGGATTTGGGATTTGGGATCTGGGATTCTCGGGGAGTTGAGGGTCA
>CAZVRY010000313.1:0-1597 GCA_964629545.1 uncultured Verrucomicrobiota bacterium
GAAAGGGAGAGGGGAGCCATCCTGTGTCTGCCTACTTATGCACTCATCAATAAGTGCGGGGATGGGGTTGTCGCTGGGGGCTGGGTGGTGCAGGATGGGTGGCATGACAGCGCGATGGTTGGTTTGGGGCGGAGTGTGTGGGTTGGCTTTGTCGCTGGTGGTGGGGACGGGGGCGGCGGCCGAGGGGGAGGGGCGGCCTCCGAATTTCGTGGTGATATTTCTGGATGACGCGGGGTGGGCGGATTTCAGTCCGTTCGCGCGGACGCGGTATGCGACGCCGAACGTGCAGCGGTTAGCGGACGAGGGGTGTTGTTTCGATCAGTTTTATGTGCCGCAGGCGGTGTGTTCGGCATCGCGGGCGGCGTTATTGACGGGGTGTTATCCGGGGCGGACGCGGGTGTTTGGGGCGCATGGACCGGGGGCGCGGGGGTTAGATCCGAAGTTTGCGACGTTGGGGGAGGTGCTGAAGGCGCGGGGGTATGCGACGGGGGTATTCGGGAAGTGGCATGTGGGGGATCAGCCGGAGACGCGGCCGCCGGCGCGGGGTTTTGCGGAGTCGGCGGGGTTAATGTACTCGAACGACATGTGGGAGCATCATCCGGAGAATCCGGAGTATTGGGGGAAGCATCCGTTGAAGTATTGGGAGAACGGGGAGGTGACGGTGGAGCGGGTGAGGCCGGAGCATCAGCGGTGGTTGACGACGTGGTATACGGAGCGGGCGGTGGATTTTATTCAGCGGCATAAGGGAGAGCCATTTTTTCTCTATGTACCGCATTCGATGCCGCATGTGCCGCTGTACGTGAGCGAGCGGTTTGCGGGGAAGTCCGGGGTGGGGCTGTACGGGGACGTGATGATGGAGTTGGACTGGTCGGTGGGGGAGATTGGGCGGGCGTTGCGGGAGGCTGGGGTGGAGGATCGGACGCTGGTGTTGTTCACCTCGGACAATGGGCCGTGGACGTCGTATGGGAATCATGCGGGGGCGACGCCGTTTCGGGAGGCGAAGGGCACGGGGTTCGATGGCGGGATTCGGAGTCCGTGCATCATCAAGTTTCCCGGGCGGATCGCGGGGGGGACGCGGTCGGCGCGGGCATTCGGGTCGGTGGACGTGTTGCCGACGCTGGCGCGTTTGGCGGGGGCGGCGTTGCCGTCGCATCCGATCGATGGCCGGGACGTTTGGGACGTGTGGCGGGGGGTGGCGGGGGCGGTGTCGCCGCAGGAGTACTATGCGTTTTCGACCGGGGAGACGTTGGAGGGGGTGATTAGCGGAGATGGCCGATGGAAGCTGCACGCGCCGCACAGCTACCGGACCTTGGCGCAGGCTGGGTTCGATGGGGAGGCGGGGAAGTACAAGGTCGAGAAGATTGGTTGGGCGCTATTCGATTTGGGGAGCGATCCTTATGAGACGCGGGACGTGATGGCGGAGCATCCCGAGGTGGCGGCGCGGATGCGCGGGTATGCGGAGGCGCATCGGGCGGCGTTTTATCGGTAGGGGGGGTTAGCGGGGGGTGAGGACGGCGCGGTAGAAGCTGGGGTAGGCGGGGGGTAGCGGGTCGCAGAGGTCCACGGAGCCGGAGTGGGGGATGGTGTGGGTGGCGAA
>CAZVRY010000313.1:1607-7702 GCA_964629545.1 uncultured Verrucomicrobiota bacterium
CCCGGGCCCCCCCGCCCCCCGGCCCCGCCGCGGGGCCCGGTGTGGGTGGCGAAGGGGGTCCAGTGGTGGAGGTTGGTGGAACGTTCCACGGACCAGGAAGTGCCCGGTTCGCTGGCGAGGCGGAGGCAGGGCCACTGATTGAGGGGAGTGGGCAAGGGGGCGAGGTGTGCGGAGGAGGCGAGGGCGCGTCGGAGGTTGAGGCGTCCCCCGCTGGTGCAGCGTCCGGCGAGGGAGGGGAGTGGGTCGGTGGAGTAGAGGAGGCGGAGGGTGGTTTGCTGGGGGGAGTCGCCGGGGTAACGGGCGCGGAGGAGGGCGGCGGCGGCGGCGACTTGTGGGGCGGCGAGGGAGGTGCCGACGATGGCGCTGGCGCCGAGGTAGGAGGAGTCGGAGGCGAAGAAGGTGGAGGGCATGCCGCCGGCGGGGGCGGCGAGGTCGACGTTGGTGGGGCCGAAATTGGAGAGGGTGGCGAGGGAGTCATGGCGGTCGGTGAAGGCGACGGAGAGGATGTGGTTGAAGGGGTAGCAGGCGGGGTAGCGAGGGGAAAGGTCGACGTCGAGGGAGTTGTTGCCGCTGGAGGCGACGAGGAGGATGCCGTCGTGCTGGAGGCGTTGGATCGCGTTGGAGAGGGCGAGGGAGGGGGCGGGGCTATCGAGGCTGGCGTTGACGATGTGGGCGCCGTGGGTGCGGGCGAATTCGAGGCCGGCGATGAGGGTGGAGTCGCTTCCGGTGCCGTTGCTGTCGAGGGTTTTAACGGCCATGAGTTGGAGGTGCCAGGCGACGCCGACGACGCCGCGGCCGTTGTTTCCGACGGCGCCGAGGATGCCGGCGACGAGGGTGCCATGGCCGTGGTCGTCGGTGGGGTCGTGTTGGCCGGTGAAGGCATTGAAGCCGTGGGAGCCGTCGAGGGGGTTGCGCCAAAGGTTGGGGGCGAGGTCCTCGTGGGTGAGGCGGGCGCCGGTGTCGAGGATGGCGACGACGACATTCGAGGCGGTGGTTTGGAGATCCCAGGCTTCGGGCGCGTCGATATCGGCGTCGGCGAGTCCGCCGTTTTGGCCGGTGTTATGGAGTCCCCAGAGGCTGCCGTCGAGGAAGCGCGGGTCGTTGGGTTGGGCGGCGATGTGGACGAGGTAATCGGGTTCGGCGAAGGCGGTGAGGCCGGAGGCTTGGTAGGCGGCGAGGAGATTGGGGACGGTCTGGTGGGCGGGGAGTTGGAGGACGTGGAGGTTATGGAGGGAGGGGTAAGTTTGGAGGGTGTGGACGCCGTGGGCGTCGTGGAAGGCCTGCCAGGTTTGGGGTGGGACGTGGGGGAGGGGTTGGACCAGGAGCCGGTCGGGTCGACAGGGCCAGGGGGGGGCTTGGTTGTGGGTAGCGAGGGAGGTTAGGGGGAGGAGGGTGAGGCCGAGGAGGGCGGTGGTTTTGGGGAGGGCCCGCGGGGCGTGGTTGGCGTGGGGAGGGAGTGAGGTTACCACGGTTTGCGTTCGTTGAGGGAGCGGACGAGGAGGCGTTTGAGGGCGAGGGGGTCGATGGGGCCGCTTTCCTGGTAGATGATCTTGCCTTCGGGGTTGAGGAGGACGGTGAACGGGACTTCGCCCTGCCAGGAGGGTTCGAAGGCGTTGATGAGGGCGGCGCGGTCGGTGGAGGCGAACAGGAGGTTCCGGTTGGAGGCTTGGTGCTTCTTGAGGAAACGGAGGACCTCGGCTTCTTCGGAGGGGCGGTTGACGGAGACGGTGACGAGTTCGAATTCGCGGTGACGGTACATGCGGTTGATGGTGATGAACTCGGGGAATTCGGCGATGCAGGGAGCGCACCAGGTGGCCCAGAAGGTGACCAAACGGAACTTGCCCGATTCATTTTTGCGGAGGGTGCGAAGCGTGTCGGGGTCGGCTTGGGCGAGGTTCACGGGTTCGGCAGCGAGTTTCTTGAGGTAGGCCTCGACCTGGTCGGCTTTGCCGGACCATTTGACGGAGCATCCGATGACTTTGGTTTGCGCGATGGGCGGTTCGCGTCCGGCCAGGACGGCCTCGAGGGCGTCGCGCAGGAAGCGCTTCTGGACGTGCTGAGGGCGTTCGGAATCGTCGATGGCGCCGGCGTAGCGGAGGTTGCGGTTCGCATCGAACAGGAAGACGTGGGGCGTGGCGACGGGCCCGTAGGCGCGGGAGGCGGACTCCGAATCGCCGTCGTAGAGGTAAGGGAAATTGAACTGTCGTTCCTGGGCGCGGAGTTTCATTTCGTCGAAGGAGTCGCTGAGGTCGGACCAGCCGAGTTCGTCGAGGCGGACGGATTTGGGGTCGTTGGGGCTGATCGCGACGAGGGCGACGCCGCGGTCCTTGAAGTCGCGCGCGATTTCGATCAGGCGCGGTTCGTAGTATTGGGCGGTGGGGCAATGGTTGCAGGTGAAGGCGACGATGAGGGCTTTAGAGTCTTTGAAGTCGTGGAGGGACCAGGTTCGGCCGTCCACGCCTGGGAGGGAGAACTGGGGGGCCTGGGCGCCGAGGGGGAGCGTGGAGGGGGTGAGGGCGGCGAGAGCGACGGCGGCGAGGAGAGGGCTGGCGAGGAGGGCGAGGGTGGGGGAGTTCATGTGGGAAAGAAGGTAGCAGACGGGTGGAGGGAAAGCCAGGCGGCGGCGAGGGGGCAGGGGCGAGCGGGGGGCATGGGTCGTCGGTGGGCAGAGGTCAGTGGGCGGTTTTCAGAGGGGAGTGGTCAGTGGTTGGGGGGACAGATGACCGGACGTTGGCAGCCATTCTTTCAGGCTGAGAACTGCGGGAGGGGCGAGGACCGGGCTTGTGGTGGTTGGGGAACCGGGGTAAGAGAGGGGCATGGCAGCGTCGCTTGTTTTGACGGTGGTGGGGCCGGATCGGCCTGGGGTGGTGGACGAGGTAGCCTCGTTGGTCGCGGGGCATGGCGGGAACTGGCTTGAGAGCCGCATGTCGCGGTTGGGGGGCCAGTTTGCGGGGATTCTGCGAGCGGAGGTCCCGGAGTCGTCGCAGCGGGCGTTTCTTGAGGCGGCGAAGGGGTTGCGGGCGAAGGGGGTGACGGTGGTGGCGGTGGAGGATACGTCTGGGGCGCCGGGGGTGGTGGGACGTGGGTGGGTGATTTCGATTGTGGGGCAGGATCAGCCGGGGATTGTGCGGCAGATATCGCACGCGTTAGCGAGTCGTGGGGTGAACGTGGAGGATTTGCAGACCGAGTGTGTGAGCGCGCCGATGTCAGGGGAGAGTTTGTTCAGGGCGCGGGCGTTGGTGCAGGTGCCGGCGTCGTGTGATGAGGCCGAGTTGCGGCGGGATCTGGAGCGGATTGCGGCGGATCTGATCGTGGACGTTGCGCTGCGGGAGGCTGAGGGGGAGGGTTGACTGGGTGGGCTTAGGGTCCGTGCACGGACCCTTAGCCTTTGGGGGCAGCCCAGCCTTGGCGCATGAGGTTGAGGAGGTGGAGGAGGGCGTCCTCGTAAGTTCGGCCCTTTTGTTGGGCGAGCTGGCGGGCGCGGCGGTCGAGGTGGCGGGCGAGGTGGGGGGATTCGGAGGGGGGGCAGCCCAGGTGGTTCAGGGCTTCGGCGAGGGCGGCGAGGTCCTGGTTTTTTTCGGGGAGGTCCAAGGCGAGAGGCAGGCAGGCCCGTCCTCAGCCGCAGAGATGCGGAGCGGCTGAGGGGGGGAGGCTTTGTGGGGGACCTTGCTTACGCGGGGGAGGTGGGGTTATTGGCTGGAGCCTGGGGTGACGATGGAGATGCTTTTGACTTCGACCCTTTCGGTGGGTTTGCTGCGTTCGCCGCTGCGGCTCATGGTGACGGGGGTGGTGGCGATCTTTTCGAGGACCTCGTCGCCTTTGACGACTTTGCCGAAGGCGGTGTATTTGCCGTCGAGGAAGGAGGCTTCGCCGTGGCAGATAAAGAACTGGCTCCCGGCGGAGTCGGGGTTATTGGAGCGGGCCATGGAAAGGACGCCGCGGACGTGTTTGCGGTCGTTGAATTCGGCTTTGATGGTATGGCCTGGGCCGCCGGTGCCCCACTGGGCTTCTTTGGCGGGGTCTTTGGTGTAGGGGTCGCCGCCTTGGATCATGAAGCCTTTGATGATGCGGTGGAAGCAGGTGCCGTCGTAGAAGCCCTTTTTGGCGAGGGTTTTGAAGTTCTCGACGGTTTTGGGGGCGACGTCGGGCCAGAACTCGACGGTCATATCTCCGGCGGTGGTTTTGATGATGGCGACTTCGTTGGTACTCACGCTAGGTTTCTCCTGGGGGTTGGCGGTGGTGGGGGCGGCGTCGGCGGCGAAGAGCGTGGACGCGGCGCAGAGCAAGGTGGCGGAAAGAAAGACAGTCATTGTTTTCATGACGGGCGGACGGTTCCACAAAGTGGGGCTGAAGTCACGTAAAGAGTGTGGGGGATAGCGGCGCGGACTTCACCTCTCCTTCGAGGCAGCCATGGTTTGTCTCTGGGCACGACCGCACCTCTCACCCCTTACCCTCTCCCCAACCCCTTGCCGCGAGGCTTCTCGGAGGGTTGGGGAGGGGGAGGAAGGGAGAGGGGTCATGCGGGCGGTGAGACATCCGGGGGGGGGGGTGGGAAGGGGAGGTGGACGAGGGTGGCGGGTTGGTCGCCCGCCGCGGAGCGCACCGTCAGGATGGCACCTGGCTGGTCGGCTTCGCGGCGGACGTAGCCGAGGGCGATGTTGGACTTTAATGCATCCGAGCTCGCGACGCTCGTCACATGGCCAATCTCGCGTTCGCCCTGATAGAGTTTATCGCCAGGTTTTGGGAGGACTTGAGTGGAATGCTGGAGGAGGAGGCCGCGGAGGTGGCGGTTGACATGGCCGTAGGTGCGGAGGCGGGCGATGACTTCTTGTCCGGCATAGCAGCCTTTGGAGTAGCTGATGGCGCGGGATTCGAGGCCGGCTTCCGGGGGCAAGTTCGATTCGTCCATATCGGCGCCGAACCTGGGGATACCCGCTTCGATGCGGGTGGTTTCGAGGGCCTCCCATCCGACGGGGAGGCCGCCGAGGGCGGTGGTGGTTTGGGCGAGTTGGGTCCAGAGGTTGGGGAGAGCGGGCAGGGGGGCGAAGAAGTCGAATCCGATGGATCCGAGGCGGGCGTGGTGGGCGAGGTAGCAATCGCCATCGGGCGATTTCCAGGAGAGGAAGTGGTTGGGCGGGGGGAGGGGGGCTGGGGTGAGGGTGTTGACGACCTGTGGGGCGGCGGGGCCTTGGACGGTAAGGAGGCCGTAGAGGGTGGAGACGTCGACGAGTTGGACGTCGTCGGCGATGATGAAGGCCTCGAGGCGGCGGGTGACGGCTTGGGCGCGGCCGGGTTCGCAGTCGAGGAGGAGTTCGTCGGGGAGGATCCAGACGTGGAGGTCGCTGACGAGGCGGCCTTTGGGGGTGACGAGGGCAGCGTAGCAGCCTTGGCCTGGGGGTTTATGGTGGAGGTCGTTGGTGATTTGACCGTTGAGGAAGCGGAGGCGGTCTGGGCCGACGAGGCAGAGGCGGTCGCGGAAGCTGAGGTCGGCGAGTCCGGCGTGGTGGTGGAGGGCGTGGGTTTCGGCGGGGGCGGGGCCGTAGGCGGCGACGACCTCGCGGTCGGCGACGTGGGTGAAGCGGGCGTGGAGGGATAGATGGAGGTGATGCAGGGCCAGCGTCAGCATGGGGGGAGTTTATACTGGAAGCGTGGGGCTTGCCAGCGGGCGGGGGAGGATTAGAGTCGGCGCATGGCCGCTGCGAAGAAGCCGATGCCTGAGTCGTTGCACTGTGCGCCTGCCGACATGGCGTCGACGGAGACGAGTTTGCGGGCCCGGCAGACGGTGGTGATTGGGCGGGGGAAGGAGTGCGACGTGGTGATCAGCGATGTGAAGGCATCGCGGCGGCACTGTCGGCTGACGCGAGGGGAGGACTGGTTCGAGTTAGAGGATCTGGGGTCAAAGAACGGGACTTTTGTGGAAGGGAAGCGGATTCGGGAGGCGGTGGTATTGCGGTCGAACCAGACGTTCAAGGTGGGGGATACGGTTTTTTACCTAAGTTGAGGTATGGCGGTGGGGGTGCCGGTTCAGGCGGGGTTAGGGAGGCGTCGGGTCCTGGCGATTGTGAATGCGGCGGCGGCGGGGGGTCGCGGGGGGC
>CAZVRY010000314.1:0-7682 GCA_964629545.1 uncultured Verrucomicrobiota bacterium
GAGTGCGCCAGTGCTCTGGCGCTTTGGATTTCGCGCGACTGACTCGGCCGGTCCGGTTGGCGTGGTGTCGCGCCCGAATCGAAAGCGGCGGAGCACCGCCGCACTCCAAGACGCTGGCGCGACCGCGTCTACCGCCGGGTTGAGGCGAAGCTCTTGGAGTGCGCCAGGGAGTGAACCTGTCGATTTATTGGGTGGCGGCGAGGGCTTGACTTGGGGGGCGGTTGGCGGATATGGGGCAATGCAACCACTTCACATCTTGAATCACTATGGCTGAGAACATTGGTTTGGTTGGGGTCGGACGGATGGGCGCCAACATGGCCCGGCGCCTTAAGGAGGTCGGTTTTCCGGTGGTGGCGGTTTACGACGTGAACCGACCGGTCGCCGAGGGATTGGCGAGCGAGTTGGGATGCGCGGCGCCGGCGACGCTGGGGGAGGTGACGGCGGCCAGCGACGTGGTGCTGACGGTGGTGACGAACGATGACGCGATGCGGCGGATCTTTTTCGGAGAGAAGGACCGGTTGTTGAAGGGGGCCAAAGGCCGGTTGTTCGTGAATTGCGCGACGCTGTCGCCGGCGGTTCACGGGGAGGTGGAGAGGGCCTGCAAGAAGGCGCGGGCGGCGTCGTTGGAGGCGTGCATGGCGTCGAGCATTACGCAGGCGCGGCAGGGGACGCTGTATCTGATGTGCGGCGGACCGGCGGCGGCGTTCGAGCGGGCGAAGCCGGTGTTGGAGGCGCTGAGCGACGGGGGCAAGCTGCTCCGCCACGTGGGGCCGACGGGGCGGGCGGCCCAGGTGAAGGCGTTGGTGAACATGGTCATGAACATCAACACGGCGGGGTTGGCGGAGGGACTGGGGCTGGGGGCTGCGCTGGGTTTGGATTTGACGATGCTGCGAGAGATTTTCGGTCAGACGGGGGCGGCGTCGCGGGTGCTGCAAACGGACGGGGAGGACATGCAGAATCGGGATCACGGGTGTTTCTTTTCGGCCGAGCACGCGGCGAAGGACTCCGGGATCGCGCTGGCGCTGGCGAAGGAGGCCGGACTTGAGTTGCCGCTGGCCAAGGCGACCAAGAGGCAATACGACCGCCTGGTGAAGGCGGGGTTCGGTCAGTTGGACAAGTCGGGGATTGCGGAGTTGACGTTCCCGGGTCGGGGGGGGGAAGGGGCGGTGAGGCAGTGAGGCAGTGGGTCAGTGAGGCAGGGGGGCTTTGGGGCCTGACCCGGATGTTTCACAGCTAGCCTGCCCTCTCTCCCTTTCTCCCTCTCCCCAACCCCTGAAAACGATCCGTTGCAGGGGGTCGGGGAGAGGGTAAGGGGTGGGGCTACAGTCGGGTCGATAGACATACCGTGGTTGGTTCCAAGTGGGTGTGGAATATGCGGGCTAATGACCAAATCCCAATCCGCGGTGAGCGGTGGGGGAGTGGGGCGTGGATGGGACCCACAAATCATAATTCATAATTCATAAATCATAAATGGGTGCTAGTCGTCCTCGATGTGGCCGCGGGGGTCGAGGCGGAGGCCGAGTTGCTTGAGACCGCGGCCGTGGGCGCCGGCGAGGTCGGCGGGGTAAGGGGCTTCGACGCCGCGGACGGCATGCCAGAGGATGCGGTTGAGGGTGTCTTCGTCGGCGCGGTCGGGTTCGTCGAGGGGGAGTTGGGCGCTGAGGTTGGCCCAGTGGCGTGCAGGAGGGGCGAGGGAGGCGGCGGCGGGGTTCATTTCGCCGAGGGGGATGGAGATGGGGAGGCAGTCGTAGGGGGCGAGGTTGGGTTGGGGGGTGAAGCAAGCGGTCATGAGGGGGGCGAGGGCGTCCATTTGGTTCATCGGGGGAAGGCCGAGGATGCGCTGCATGGTATGGAGGACGGAGGTTTGGTTGTAGAAGTGGCTGACGACGGCGCCGCGTTTGGTGTAGGGGCTGACGACGAGGCAGAGGGAGCGGTGGCCATCGACGTGGTCGAAGCCGTTTTGGGGGTCGTCTTCGAGGACGAAGATACAAGTTTTGGGCCAGAATCGGCTGTGGGAGATGGCGTCGACGATGCGGCCGAGGGCGAGGTCGTTGTCGGCGACCTGGGCGCGCGGGGTGGGGTTGCCGGGGCGGGTGCCGGAGGTGTGGTCGTTGGGGAGGTAGATGATGACGAGGTTGGGCCAGCGGCCGTCCTGTTCGAACTGGCGGAATTCGCGGAGGAAGGCATCGGCGCGCATTTGGTCGGGGACGCGCATATTCCAGCCTGGGGAATCGGGGCAGGTGAAGCGTTGGAGGGTATCGATGCCCATGTCGTGGCGGAGGGTGATTTGGCCGGCGCCGGACTGGTAGTCTTCGAGGATTTGTTCGAAGGTGGCGTTGGCGGGGAGGGTGGAGGTTTTGCGCATTTCGCCGTAGTTACGGAAGGAGAGGCCGTGGAGGAGGGCGTTGTCCCAGAGGAATCCGGTGGGGGCGTAGCTGAGGGGGTCATCGCCGGCGAAGGGGTAGCTGCGGGTCCAGCCGCCGAAGGATTTTTCGAGGTAATCGGTGGCGTAGCCTTCGGTGGCCCAGGCGTGGCCGTCGGCGGAGAGCACGCCGTTGCAGTAGAAGTTGTCGAGGAGGACGAATTGCTGGGCGAGGGCGTGGTGGTTGGGGGTGACGTCGGGGCCGAACATGCAGAGGGACGGGTCGCCGTTGCCTTGGCGGAGCGTGCCGAAGACTTGGTCGTAGGTGCGGTTTTCCTTAATGATGTAGACGACGTGTTCGAAGACGGAGGGATCGCCGAGGCGTGCGGGGACGGGGGCGGGTCGGCGGGGGTTGCGGGTGCGTTCCCAGGCGCGGAGGATTTCGGGGACGCGGGCGTCGGCGACGACCTGGCGGGTGTAGTCGGCGAGTTGAGCGGGGGAAGGGGGAGGGACGCGGGTGACGCTGCCGCGGTGTTGGTGGCTGTTCCAGCCTTTTTTGGAGGGGTCGGGGTTGCGCGAGCCGATGCCTTTGACGTTGGCGACGTAGAGTTGATCGGTGGTGGCGAGGAGGCCGCCGGGGTACCAGCCGGCGGGGATGAAGCCTTCGAGGCGGGGTTGGGAGGGGGCATTGAGGCGGAGGACGGCGACGGCGTTATTGCCGCCGTTGGCGACGAAGAGATGGCGTCCGTCGGGGGCGAGGGCGAGGGCGTTGGGGGCGCTGCCGAAGGGGAGGCCCGGCGCGGGTTGGACGAGGACTTGATGGACGACGGAACGTGAGGCGGTGTCGATGACGGTGACGGAGTCGGAGTTGGCGTTGGCGACGTAGAGCCAGCGGGCGTCGTGGCTAAGTTGGAGGTCGGAGGGGTGGAGGCCGGTGACGATCTGGGCGATTTCGCGGCCTTCGGCGAGGTCGACGAGGGAGACGGTGCCGCTGGCGGCGACGCTGCGGTGGTCGACGAGGGCGGGGGTACCGGAGGAATCGACTTGGGGCTCGGTTTTATGGGGGTGGCGTCCGCCCCAATTGGAGACGAAGGCCCAGCGTTCACCGTTGGGGGAGGGGAGGCAGACGACGTCGTAGGGGGCGACGCCGACGGGGATTTCGCGGAGGAGGGTGCCGGAGGCGAGGTCGACGATGGCGAGGGAGTTATTGCGGGAGAGGCAGACGTAGGCTTTGGATTCGTCGTGGCTGAGGGTGAGGCCGCCGACGTGGGGGTTGCCCTTGCCGCCGGGTCCGGGGAGGGTGAGTTTGCGCCCCCAGGAGGCGGCGCCGTGTTCGTCGATGAGGGTTTCCCAGAGGGCGTGGGTGGCGCCGGAGAGCCAGAGGCGGCGTCCGTCGCGGGAGAGGGCGAGGCCGTGGGGGCTGCTGCCGCTTTCTTTGGTCTTGAGTTCCTGGCGGACGGTCCAGGTGGCGGTGTCGAGGGCGGTGAGGCCGCGGTGTTCTTTGACCCAGAGGGTGCGTCCGTCGGGGGAGAGGGCGAGGTCGACGGGGCGGCCGGCGAAGTCGGCGGTTTGGCCGGCGGGGCGGATCCACTGGTAGGTGGGGGTGAGGTGGGATCCTTGGGGACCGGGGCCGACGGGTTCGGGAGGTGGGGCGGTGCGACATCCGGCGGCGAGGGAGGCGAGGAGGACAAACGCGGGCAAGGGGCGCGAGGTCATAGGCGAGGAATGTTCAGGGAGAGTTTAGGGAGGGGAGAGGGGGGAGGCAATGGACGATTCGGTGAATTGCGGATTGTTGGTCACTTTGGTGAGTCATGGGGAGGGCGGGTTGCGGATGGGGGGAGGGGGAAGAATTCACTGGATCGTGGCTTAGAGTTCGTTGCATTGTCACCACGTTCCACCATTCGTAAACGGCGTTCTTTACAGTCGTCGTTCCTTGCTCGGGGTTTTCGGCTTTCGCCAGGGTTCAGGCAGGGGCGTGCGGTAGCCGGGGGCGGCTTTGGGATCATCTACACTCAATTAATCTATGAAGAATACCACTGTGCTTGCGTTGCGTTGGTGTGTGGCCGGTTGGCTGGCGGTCCTGGGCGGACTGGGGGCCAAGGCGGCGCCGGCGACGTTGCTGTTCGAGGACGATTTCAATCGGGGGATTCCGGGGTGGACGGCGGTGCAGCCGCCGGGGAACTACCTCGACGGGCCGATGCGATGGCAATACGACATTGTGAGCGGGGCATTCGTGGAGCAGAGCAACATTTACACGGACGCGGCCACGGTGTCGCCGACGGCGACGGCGGTGATGTTGGTGAACGAGGCGGTGGCGGGGGAGGCGTTCACGTATCGGGCGCGGATGGTGGCAGGGGACGACGATGCGTTTGGGTTGGTGTTTGGGTATCAGGATCCGACGAATTTCTATCGGGTGACCTTTACGCGGCAGGTGCGGACGACGCCGGGTTTTCCTTGGAATGGGTGGAACGTGGATCGGAAGGCGAACGGGGTGGCGACGAATTTGTTCGGGGACGGGACGGCGGGGCATGTGGGGTCGTTTGTGAATCGGCAGTATGTGCCGTTCGACGTGACGGTGGCGGTGACGGCGGGGAACGTATTGACGTTGACGGTGGTGGACGATCCGGAGGGGGCGCCGTTGGAGTATCGTTTGGTGGAGGGGCAACCGTTGCCGGGGTCGGCGGCGGGCCGGGTCGGTTTGATGCAATGGGGGCAGAGCGGGACGGCGGTGCGGGGGTTTCGGGTTTTGAATCCGACCCTGGAGCCGACGCCGCTGGCGGGGGATCCGAATGCCTTGGCGGGGTGGACGCCGGTGGTGACGCCGGCGGACGACGGGACGGGGTTGGATGCGTCGACGGGGAATGGGGGGATTCCGATTTGGTCGCTGGCGTTGGGGCCGAACGGGGCTTACGGGACGTTGCACGAGAACAGCGATTCGTTCGGGGGGAACACGGCGGAGGGGGTGATCGATTTTCCGGCGGCGACGTTGGTGGCGGGGGACGCGGGGTGGTCGAATTACGTTTACACGGCGCGGTTGATTCCGGCGGACGACGACGGGCAAGGGGTGGTGTTGCGGTATCAGGACGAGAGGAATTTCTATCGGATTGCGCTGCGGGCGCAGAGTTCGCCGAGCGGGGTGCGGCGGGGGTTGTCGGTGCAGAAGGTGGTGGACGGGGTGTGGGAGGAGGTGTTTGCGGAGGCGACGCCGCAGTTTGCGCCGCCGTCGAATGTGCCGTATGACCTGACGGCGGTGATGGTGGGGCAGCGGTTGCAGATTCAGGTGGTGGCGAATCCGCTGGGGGCGGCGCAGACGTTCAATTACGGGCCGTTCGAGATGCAGGGGGCGACGTTGGCGACGGGGAGGATTGGGGTATTCAGTTGGGCGATGTCGAGGTTGGAGGTGGATTTTGTGCGGGTGTATGGGATCGACGGGGTGCCGTTGCAGGTAAGTTCGGCGTATGGGAGTCCGGAGCCGCCGGTGGGGTTGCAGGGTTATGCCGCGGGGACGGTGGTGGAGGCGTCGGTGGCGAGTCCGGTGGAGGAGGCGCCGGGGGTGCGCCGGCTGGTGACGGGTTGGACGGGGGTGGGTTCGGTGCCGGCGAGCGGGACCGGGTCGCAGGTGGGGTTCAGGTTGAACGAGGTGTCGTCGTTGACGTGGCAATGGGCAACGGAGTTACGGTTAAGTGTGGCGGTGGGGGCCGGGGGGCAGGTGACGGGGCTTGCTGGGGAATGGTTGCCGGAGGGGACGGCGGTGATGTTGAAGGCGGTGCCGGACGCGGGGTTTCTGTTTGTGGGTTGGACGGGGGATCTGGGCAGTTGCGGTTCGGATCTGGCGTTGACCATGGTGCGTCCGCTGACGTTGGCGGCGCGATTCGAGGAAGACAGCGATGGGGATGGGATGGCGGACGCGTGGGAGCGCGAGTTCTTCGGGGGATTGCAGGCGGCGCCGGGGGAGGACGCGGACGGGGACCTGCGGAGTAATCGGGTGGAATACGAGGCGGGGACGAATCCGCGGTATGCGGAGGTGGTGATCGTGGCGGACGGGTTGGGGTCGCGTTGGGAGAACGTGCAGCGGGATCCGGCGCTGCCGGGGCAGATGGTGGTGCGGGATTTTGGGGCAGGGTTTCGCGGGGTGTGGGAGAACAGCAACGATTATCGGGGGGCGGACGACGCGACGTTTATTGGGGCGGACGCGGTGGCGCCGCTGGTGAGTTTCGAGGGTCCGCGGATGGTGGTGCGGACGAACGTGTGGGATCCGGCGTGGGCGGATTTCACGGCCGAGGTGACCTTCAGTGTGGGGGACAACGACGGGAACTGTGTGTATTTCCGGTATCGGGACGAGTTGAACTGGTATCGGGTGACGATTTGCGGGGAGAACAACAATGCGGCGTGGCGGGCGCCGTTCGGGGTGAGCGTGCAGAAGCGGTCCGGGGGATACTTTACGGAACTGGCGGCGGATCCCTCGATGGCGACGGATCCGACGGACGCGGCGTTCTACAAGCGGGTGCGGGTGACGGTGAAGGCGCAGGGGGCGGAGTTCGAGGTGCGGGTGGCGGGGTGGAACACGTTGGTGGCGCCGCCGGAGTGGGATATGGCCGGGGAACGGCTCTTGGTTTTTAGCGATGCGGATCACGCGACGGGCCGGTTGGGGGTGGGGTTGTGGGGTCAGAGCGGGGGCGGTCCGGCGACGGCGACGAATCCGGTGGATGCGGGGGCGTTGATTGAGGATGTGGTGGTGACGGTGGGGGGGCAGGAAGTGATGCGGGAGGATTGGGGCGGAGTGCCGTTGGCGGCGGAGTTGCCGTCTGGGTGGATGGTTTCGGCTGGGGACCCGGGGGTCTGGCAAGTGACGGCGCACGGGTCGCTGATGCAGACGACGGATTATGGGACGGCGACGGCTGGGACGGTGGTGCAGCCGAAGGCGGATGGGGAGGGGACGGTGTTGGTGAGTCCGGTGGTCGAGGTGGCGGATTACGTGGTGGAGGCGAGGGTGCATCCGTTCGACAACGACGGGGTGGGGATCGTTTTCGACTATGTGGACGGGGACAATTACAGCCGGGTGGTGTGGGTGAGCGAGGCGACGGCGGCGGGGCGGGTGCCGCAGGGACTGAGTGTGAGTCGGAAGGCGAATGGGGTATGGTCGGACGTGCTGGTGGGTGACGGGGCGTTCGTTTACGAAGCGGGGCGGCCCTTTGTGGCGGCGTTGGCGAGCCGGGCGGGGAGGTTCACCCTGACGGCGCACCCGGTGGACGATGCTGGGGCCGTGCGGCGGTGGACGTGGGCAGGGGTGCCGACGGGGGCGGGGCGGCGGGTGGGGGTG
>CAZVRY010000315.1:0-7669 GCA_964629545.1 uncultured Verrucomicrobiota bacterium
TTAGGGTCTGTGCAAAAATAACTTCGGGTTTTGCTGGAGGCGATTTTGGCTTCTGGCGAGGCGTGACGAAGGAACATAGCCTTCGCTCTGTGACTGAGGAGCAACGAAGCCAGAAGCCAAAAGCGCCCCAGCCCTCCGGGGCGGGACGGGGCTTGGCCATCTGCGTCGTTGCTCGTCGGTTACAGCCCCACCAGGGGGATGCGCCCTCCTCACGCCTAGCGAGGCGCGCCTCAGACCAGGAACCCATGCCCCTGCGCGTATCTCCGTCCCCTGTTTGACCCCAGCTCCCGCGCCTCGCTCCGTAGAATCCTTGATCGTAAAACCACCGCACGAAACTTGACTCATTCGCAACAGGTTTGGGAAATCAAGGATTCTAGCATCTGGCCAAGCCGCGTTCCCGCCAAAACCCGAAGTTATTTTTGCACAGACCCTTAGCGGCTTTGGCCCCCCTCTGCACCCTGCGGAACCTGCGGCGGAACGTGGTCGGAAAGCCCCGCGTTGCGCTGCCCCACCTGACCAGCGAACCGCCGCTCCATCTACCACAGCGAGGCCGTCGCCTGCGGGATGCGTCTGCGGGACGGTTTTGCCGCCCGGGCCCGCAAAGGGTTGTCCCGACCCCATCGGCCCGATCTTCCGCCCTGCTGGCCTCCTCCATCTCCGCCCACCCGTCGCGATCCAAGCGAAGTCCCACCACGAACCTGTCACCCTTGCGTTCCCTCTGCTGCAAAAACATTACGTTTCCAGGCGCAGCCGGCGGCAGAAAGGAGTGCTGGCCTTCGCCGCTCAGGACGCCGACACGCATGTGTTGTGCTACGGCAATGCCCAGGTCCGCAAAGAGAATCGAAACGACGAGGTCCTCCGGTTTGTGGAGTGGTGGCGAGAGCGGACGGGGAAGCTGCCGCAAGAACTGATCTTCGAATCCAAACTCACCACCTACGGGAATCTGGCCCGCCTCCAAGCGCAAGGGATTGAGTTCATCACCCTACGCCGACGCTCCCATACCATGCTCCAGGAGGTGTGGGCGCTGCCGGCGTCGGCCTGGCGGCAAGTCCATTGGGAGGGTGTCTCGAGGATCTATCGAGAGCCCGGACTCATCGATCAACGCATCGGGTTGGCTCGTTATGAGGGCCCCATCCGTCAGTTGGTGGTGGCCGACCTGGGACACGAGGAGCCCACCTTCCTGTTGACCAACCAACGGCACCGTTCGGCGCCCAAGCTCATCGAACGTTATGCGCGTCGCATGATCATCGAGAACCGTATTCAGGACGGGATCGATTTCTTCCACATGGACGCGCTCTCCTCGGCATTTCCCATGAAGGCAGATCGCGATCTTCAGTTGACGCTTATGGGCACCAGTCTTTACCGCCTCCTGGGCATGGCCATTGGGGAGGGCTACGAGCGAGCCAAGTCACGGACCCGCTTCCGCGATTTTGTCGATGCCCATGCCACGGTGGAGATCGCCGACCAGGGCCTCATCGTGCGCTTTCAGAAACCGGCTCACAATCCGCTCCTGCTCAAGGCCGGCTTCGACCAGAAGCAGCCGTCCATCCCATGGCTCGGCCACAAGAGGCTCAACCTGGTCTTTGGTTAAACGCCCGTCCTGATAGCCGCGAACCGTTAGCCGCAGAATACTGCATGGGAATCCAGGCTAGTCCGGCAACGGCCTCCCCTTCGTCTCCCGCCCCAGCCATATAATCACCGCCCCAACCATATAGACCAGGGTCACGATCGCCCCCGCCCGGGCGTAACTCCCTCCAAAAGCCCCCACCAACTCGCCCTGCAGCAACGCCCCCGCCGCCGCAAACACCCGGCCAAAGTTGTAGCTCAAACCCTGCCCCGTCGCTCTCACCCGCGTCGGAAATAGCTCGGGAAAATACAGCGGAAACCACCCGTAAAACGACGCGGTCGTCGCGCTCATCACAAACCCCCAAGCCAAGAATACCCCGTCAAAACGATCCACCGCCCTGAACACATACGCGCAGACCAACAACGACGACAGACACAGCAGACAATAGGCCGGACGCCGCCCCAGCCGCGCCCCCAACAAGGGCGCCAGGATCGTCCCCACAATCGCCCCTAACCCCTGCACAATCTGCATCGAGGCCGTCGCATGCCCGGCTTGCTTCCCCACCTCCAACTCCGCGGCCGCCCGCGCCCGCCGCTCGCCTTCCCCCGCCCCCGCCTCATACCACTCGGGATGCTCCCGCCGCAACCCCGCCATCCCCTGCTCCGACCGCATCTGATTGGACCAAACCGGCAACCACGTCACCGACCCCCAGGTCCCAATCAGGGCCACCGAGGCCAGCGCAATCGCCAGCACCGTGCTCCCACGCAACCCCGGCGCAAACACCTCCCGCAACGGATGACTCTCCTTCGCCTGCACCGACTGCTTCCACCGCTCGCTCTCCGGCACGGCCGCCATGATGAAAACCACCAGCAACGCCGGCAACGCCGCCACCACCATCATCCATCGCCACGACTCCGGAGTCACCTGGTGCAACCGCGCGGTCACGCCCACCAACAAAAAGCCCACGTTCGCGGCCGCCCCCATCGCCCCCGCCAACCACGGCCGCCAACGCTCTGGCCAACATTCCATCACCAACGCCACCCCCAAGGACCATTGCCCTCCCATCCCCAACGCCGAGACAAAACGCACCACCCCCAAATGCCACGGCGCCTCCGCAAAATAACCCAGCCCCGTCACCAGCGAGTAAACCAGTATGCTCGCCGCCATCGCCTTCACCCGGCCCCCCCCCGGGCCCCCCCCCCCCCCCCCCGCCCCGCCCCCCGCGCGGGCCGCCCCCCACCCCGCCCCGACACCCGCGAGACAACCAGACTGCGCGCCGCCAGCGCCGTCACCCGGCCCCCCCGACCCCCCCCCCACCCCCCCCCCCCCCCCCCCATCGCCGCCCCCAACAAGAAACACGCCGTGATAATCCCCATCCACTTGCCAATCAACGCATCCCCCGCCCCCGCCAGCAAATCCTTCAACGCCGGCCGCGCCACCACCGGGAACAACCCGATCTCATACCCGTCAAATAACCACCCCAAAAAGGCCGCCGCCAATACCATCCAAGATCCACGAGTCGGTCGAGAAGTCGTCATCATCAGGCTTGCAGCCGCCATCTGAGAGACCCCAACCCCCACGGTCAACGAGAATCCACCCCCTCCTTAACTCCGCACCCCCATTGCCTTCCCTCCCCCCGCAACGCTAGTCTCCACGCCATGCATTGGCCACTCACCCGGAACCGTTGGCGCGCGATCCTCCTCCTGCTCGCGTGGATCCCCTTCCTCTCTCCCGCCGCCTCCGCGCGCGCCCCCCCCCCCCCCCCCCCCCGTCCCCCCCCCCCCCCCCCCACACACACCCCCGCCCCCGCCACCTCCGTTCCCCCAAGCCTCGAAAGCTATAACGACGCCTCGCTCCAAAGCGTCGGCGCCGTCCTCCAGCACCGTATCCAACAAGAACCCCTCAACCTCTGGGCCTCCCTCCTCTTCCTCGGCGCCATCCTCCATACCTTCTTCACCCATAAGTTTCGCCATTGGGCCCACCTCCTCGAGGAACGCCACCAAGCCCAAACCCGCGTCTCCCCCCAACAACCCTCCCCCACCCACCCCATGCTGCCACGCATCCTCCACTTCCTCGGCGAGGTCGAGGCCGTGTTCGGCATCTGGTGCCTCCCCCTCTTCCTCCTCCTCATCCTCCGGGCCGGCTGGGAAACCACCCTCTACTACCTCGACCACCGCGTGCACTACGAAGAACCCCTCTTCGTCGTCGTCATCATGTCCATCGCCTCCACCCGCCCCATCCTCCAACTCGCCGAACGCGGCCTCCGCGCCATCGCCCAACTCGGCGGCGGCGGACCCGCCGCCTGGTGGCTCGCCATCCTCACCCTCGGCCCCCTCCTCGGCTCGTTCATCACCGAACCCGCCGCCATGACCATCTCCGCCCTCCTCCTCGCCCGCCAATTCTACGCCCGCCGTCCCTCGCCCCGCTTCGCCTACGCCACCCTCGGCCTCCTCTTCGTCAACGTCTCCGTCGGCGGCGTCCTCACGCACTTCGCCGCACCCCCCGTGCTCATGGTCGCCGGCCCCTGGAAATGGACCACCCCCTTCATGCTCCACGAGTTCGGCTGGATCGCCGCGGTCGGCATCGCCGTCGCTACCTCCCTCTACGCCCTCGCCTTCCGCCGCGACCTCGCCCAACTGGGCGCCTCCCAACCAGGCCCAGGCACCCCTGCCCCGCACGCCGATCACCCCGTCCCCCTCTGGATCACCACCGTCCACCTCGCCTTCATGGCCTGGTCCGTCCTTAACGCCCACCACCCCGCCCTCCTCATCGGCGGCTTCCTCTTCTTCCTCGCCTTCTACGAAGTCACCCAAGACCACCAAGACCCCCTCCAACTCCGCTCCCCCATCCTCGTCGGATTCTTCCTCGCCGGCCTCGTCATCCACGGCGGCCTCCAACAATGGTGGATCGGCCCCGTGCTCGGGCGTCTCAGCGAAACCCCCCTCATGCTCAGCGCCATGGCCCTCACCGCCTTTAACGACAATGCCGCCATCACCTACCTCGCCACCCTCGTCCCGGAACTCAACGACAACATGAAATACGCCGTCGTCGCCGGCGCCGTGACCGGCGGCGGCCTCACTGTCATCGCCAACGCCCCCAACCCCGCCGGCCAATCCATCCTCGCACGCTTCTTCCAAGACGGCATCTCCCCGCTCGGGCTCCTCCTCGGAGCCCTCCCCGCCACCGCCATCCTCGCCCTCGCCTTCCTAATCCTCCACTAAGGGTCTGTGCAACACCCCCGTCACCGCGCTCAACAACTGCCGCGGCGAACACGGCTTCGGCAGAAAAACATCCCCCTCCCGTAACCCCAGCCGCCCCTGCGTCAACTCCACGCTGTAACCACTGTAGTAAATCACCCGCAAACCGGGATGCACCCCCCGCAACGCCTGCGCTAACTCAAACCCGTTCACTCCCCCAGGCATCACCAGATCCGTCAACAGCAACTCCGCCCGCCGAACCTCCTCCGCCGGTAACCGCCGCGCCTCCAACCCCGACGCCGCTTCTACCACCTCGTACCCGTGTCGCGTCAGAATCCGCCCAATCAACGCCCGCACCGGCGCCTCGTCCTCCACAAACAGAATCCGCTCCCCACGCCCAGGCTCCAACTCCGGCTCGGCCGCCATCCCCACCTCCCCCGCCGTAATCGGACTCGCCGGCAACAACACCCGAAAGGTCGAGCCCACCCCCTCCTCCGTCTCCAACTCAATCCACCCCCGATGCTGCTCCACAATCCCATACACCGTCGCCAACCCTAACCCCGTCCCCTTCCCGACCTCCTTGGTCGTGAAAAACGGCTCGAAAATCCGATCCCGAATCGCCGCCGGTATCCCCGTCCCCGTGTCGCTGATCGAAAGACACACATACCGCCCCGCCCGCGCCAACGGCCGCACCATCGTCTCCTCCTCCGTCACCGCCCGCACCGAGGTCGCCACGTGCAACCGCCCCCCCCGCGGCATCGCATCCCGCGCGTTCACCGCCAGATTCATGATCACCAACTCGATCATCCCAGGATCCGCCGTCACCATCGGCAAGTCCGTGTCATAGCGAAACTCCAACGCCACGTCCTCCCCTAACATCCGGCTCAGCATCCTCGTCAGATTGCTGCTCAACTGATTCAAATCCACCGACTGCGGCTGCATCTGCTGCCGCCGACTAAACAACAACAACTGCCGCGTCAGATTCGCCGCCCGTTCGCTCGCCTTGAGGATCTCCCGCACCAGGCCCTGACTCTCCGCCTGCGCCCCCACATCCTCCAATAACAACGAAGCGTTGCCCGTCACCACCGTCAGAATGTTGTTGAAATCGTGCGCCACCCCCGCCGCCAACTGGCCAATCGACTCCAGCTTCTGCGACTGCCGAAGCTGATCCTCCAATAACCGCCGATCCGTAATGTCCTGCACCACCCCCACCATCCGCACCTCCCGCCGCCCCGGGTCACATTCCACCTCCGCCGTCTCCTGCACCCAACGCACCGCCCCGTCCGGACGCACAATCCGATGCTGCACATCATACAACGCCTCCCCCCGCAACGCGCGCTCTCGAGCCGCCCGCACCCCCTCCAAATCCGAGGGATGCACCAACCGAAAAAAACTCTCCGGCCGACCGTCAAATTCCCCAGGCTTTAAACCGAAGATCCGACAGGTCTCCGCCGACCAGTCCATCCGGGGCTCGGGCCCCTGGGTCGAAACCCAACTCCCAATATGGCCCGCCGCCTGCGCCCGCTCCAAATCCAACCGACTCTGCCGCAACGCCTCCTCCACCCGCTCCCGCTCCGCCAACTCCCGCCGCGCCTGCCCCAACAGACGCGCATTCGCTAACGCCCCCCCCGCAATCGCCGCCACCGTGCTCAGAAGACGCACATCGTTCGAGGTGTAAACCCCCTCCCGCTCGTAGTCCTGCACCGCAATCACCCCCTCCACCCGCCCCCCCGACGCCATCGGCACCCCCAAATAACTGCGACACGGCCGCCCTAATAACTGCAACCCCAAACGCTCCGCTTCCTCCGCACAATTCTCGTTCAACCATAACGGCGCCCGCTGCCTCACAATGTACTCCGTCAACCCCAACCCCGCCGGCCGACTGAACGGCGCCCTCCGCTGCCCATCCATCGTATACACCGGGAAAAACACCTCCCGTCCCCCCTCGTCCACTAACGCAATATACAAATTCCGATCGTCAAACAGCCCCTTCAGTCTCGAAAAGACCAGGTCCGCCATCGCCGCCGGATCCGTCAGCCGATGCAACCCCTGCCCGATCTCGTTCAATACCGCCAACTCGCGATTCTGCCGCCGAATCTCCTCCTCCGCCCGCCGCCGCGCCGTGATGTCCCGCGCCAACACGATCAGACGCGGCTTCTCCCCAGGCAGCGGCACCCGCCGCGCCATCGACACCTCATACCATCGCTCACCCCCCGGCATCGGGAGCCAATACTGCGTCCCCAACGACCGCCCCGTCTGCCGCGTCTCCTCCAACGCCGGCAACAAACTCGCCAAGGCCTCCGCCGGCAAGACCTCGCGCACGTTCCGCCCCAGGAAACTCGAAGGCGGAACCGCCAACTGGTCCAACGCCGGCGCCCGATAGTCCACAAACACCCCCGCATCGTCTAACTCGAACAGCAGATCCGGAATCGCCTGCAACATCGCCTCCAACCGATCCCGCGCCTCCCGCACCTGCCGCTCCACCCGCTTCCGCTGCGTAATGTCCACGAACGACGCCATCAAACACACCGGCCGCCCCGCCCCGTCCCGCACCATGTTCGCCGAGAGCAACAAATCCAACACCTGCCCGTCCCGCCGCCGCGCCTCCAATTCCCCCGCCCATCGCTCCTCCGCCGCAATCACCGCCATCACCTGCGCCGCTGCCTCCGGATCCGTCCAGAACTCCACCGCCGATCGCCCCAACACCTCCCCCACCTCCCCATAACCCCATAACCGCAAAAACGCCGAATTCACATACGTCAACCGCCCCTCCAAATCCGCCATCGCCACCGCGCTCACCGATGAATCCAACGCCGCCTGCCGAATCCGCAACGCGTCGTGCGGACACGTGCGCCCCCCCCCCCCCCCCCCCCCCCCCCCCCCCCCCCCCCCCCCCCCCCCCCCC
>CAZVRY010000316.1:0-7668 GCA_964629545.1 uncultured Verrucomicrobiota bacterium
GTCCCCCTGCCCCGCCCCCTTCATGTTCGCCCCGAATTCATGAGGCTCACCCCCGACTGACCCCACATGCATTCAGGGCGGAACATGAATTGCCTGTTCGGGAGGCGCCCGTCCCCCTTCATGTTCGCCCCGAATTCATGAGGCTCACCCCGGCTGACCCCACACGCATTCAGGGCATTCGCGCTTTCCGATCTCCCTCCCTGCCCACGGCGGGCGGGGAGGGACGGGCCTTCGTCCTAGGAAGCGGCTTCGGCCGCGCAAGCGGGCCTTCGTCCGAGGAAGCGGCTTCGGCCGCGCAAGCGGGGAGAGGTGGGCAACGACCGCGTTCACCTGCAGGCAATACACCCGGAAGGAGGGCTGCACACTGCAACGGTAGCGCCTTGATCCTTGGTCACGAAAGTGGCGAAGCATCGGCACAAGGAGATTGGCGCTCCCGAAGCGGGATTAGGATTCGTCTAGCGAATAAAGTCCTGACGCCCCGGACAAAGATCTCTTAACCGGTACTTGGACCCGTGCTCGATGCCTCGCCGCACGTTCTCTCGCGTAGGCCACGGTGAAAAGCAAGGCGAGGTGGTTCACAGCAGTTCAATTTGAAACTTGGACGGCCCCTCACCCGGCCTCCCGCCTTCGCCTAGGCTGCGTCGGAAAAACTGGCCACCCTCCCCATGGACCGCAGCCCACCCCATCCCCAACCCCTTGCTGCGTAGCTTTTCAGAGGGGTTGGGGAGAAGGCGAAAGGGAGACGGGGCATGCCGGCGGTGAGACATCCGGATTAGGGGCCCTCCCGGACGAACCCTTACTTTCGATGCCGGCGCTTGACGTTGATCTGGGCGATGGAATGAGCCAGGGCAGCCTTGACCATCGCTTCCTCGTCCTCGGGTAACCGCTCGCGCAACCGGGCCTCCGCACGCTGGCGGGCCTCCTCGGCCTTCTGCTCGTCGATGTCCTCCGCCATCACCGCCATGTCCGTCATGATGGACACCTGCTCGCCCGTGATCTCCACAAACCCCTCCCCCACCGCCAGGAAGAAATCCTTGCCGTCCTTGCGCACGCCAATCTCCCCAGGAACAATCTGCGTCATCAGCGGGACGTGCTGCGGAAACACACCCAATTCCCCTTCCACCCCGGGCAGCGTCACCATGTCCACGTCCTCCGAGTAGGTCCGGGCTTCCGGCGTGACAATTTCAAGCTTGATGGTGGCCATCGAATCAGTGGGGTTCAGACCTGCGCCCGCCAGTCACCGGACCGACAGGGGCGGACCGGGATCAGCCTTCCTTGATTTCCTCAATGCCGCCCTTCATGTAAAAGTTCACCTCCGGCACGTCGTCATGCTTGCCCTCGAGGATCTCTTTGAAGCCGCGCACCGTGTCGGCCACCGGGACTTGCTTGCCCTCGCGCCCGGTGAACACCTGGGCCACGGAAAACGGCTGGCTCAAAAACCGCTGGATCTTGCGCGCCCGGAACACCGTCAGTTTGTCCTCGGGCGACAACTCGTCCATACCCAGAATGGCGATGATGTCCTGCAGGTCCTTGTAGCGCTGCAACACCCGCTGCACGCCCCGCGCCACCTGGTAATGCTCCTCCCCCACAATGTCCGGCGCCAAAGCCCGGGAAGTCGACGAGAGCGGATCCACCGCCGGGTAAATGCCCAGTTCCGCGATCGAACGCTCCAGCACGATGGTCGCATCCAAGTGGGCAAACGTCGTCGCCGGCGCCGGATCCGTCAGATCGTCGGCCGGCACATACACCGCCTGAAACGAGGTGATCGACCCCTTCTTGGTCGACGTAATGCGCTCCTGCAAGTCGCCCATCTCCGCCGCCAACGTCGGCTGGTAACCGACCGCGCTCGGGGTCCGGCCCAGCAGGGCTGAGACCTCCGACCCCGCTTGCGAGAAGCGAAAGATGTTGTCCACGAAGAGCAACACGTCCTGATTCTTCTCGTCCCGGAAATACTCCGTCACCGCCAACCCCGACAGCGCCACGCGCAGACGGGCCCCCGGCGGCTCGTTCATCTGGCCGTAGACCAGCCCGATTTTCGACCCGGGCTTGATGACCGGCATGCCGTTGTCCCCCAGCTTGGGGTGCCCCTTCTCGTCCCGCTCCACGAGGATGACTCCGGCCTCGATCATCTCGTTGTAGAGATCGTTCCCCTCCCGCGTCCGCTCGCCGACCCCCGCGAAAATTGAGACCCCGCCGTGCAGCTTGGCGATGTTGTTGATCAACTCCATGATCACCACGGTCTTGCCCACGCCCGCCCCGCCGAACGCGCCCACCTTGCCACCCTTGAGGAACGGACAAATCAGATCGATCACCTTGATCCCGGTGGTCAGGATCTGCGGGCTGGTCGATTGGTCGACCAACGGGGGCGCCGGCCGATGAATCGGATAGAACTTGTCCGCCTTTACCGGACCCTGCTCGTCGACCGGCGATCCGGTGACGTCGAAGACGCGGCCCATGACCGCCTCGCCCACCGGCATCGCGATGCAACTGCCGGTGTCCACCACCTCGAAACCGCGCTTGAGACCCTCCGTGGTGGACATGGCCACCGTGCGCACCCAGTTGTCGCCCAGGTGCTGTTGCACCTCCAACGTCAACTTGGTCTTCTCGCCCGAGGGCAGCGGGAACTCCACCGTCAGCGCGTTGTAAAGGGCGGGGACCTGATCCGGAAACTCGATATCGACGACCGGACCGATGATTTGAACGATTCTGCCTTTGTTCATGACTGCTAGTTGCCCAACGCCATCTGGGCGGTGGAAATTTCGAGGAGTTCCTTGGTAATGTTGGCCTGCCGCAGCTTGTTATACTCGAGCGTCAAATCCTTGATCAGTTGCTTCGCGTTGTCAGTCGCGTTCTTCATCGCCACCATCCGCGAACTGTGCTCCGAGGCCTTCGCCTCCAGCAGGATCTGGTAAACGAGGAAATTCAGGTAGTGCGGCAACAACGCCCCCAGCACCTGATCGGCCCCCGGCTCGAACAGGAACTCGGTCGCCCCTTTCATTAACTCCCCCGCTACCCCTTCACCCTCCACGCCCGAATCCACCGCCTTGATCTCCCCCACCGGCAAAAAGGGCCGCACCTCCGGACGCTGGGTGAGCGTATTGATGAAATTGGTGTACTGGATGTCCACCCGGTCAACTTCGCCCCCCAGAAACAAGTCCTGGGCGAACTTGGAAATCACCCGCGCCTCGTTGAACTGGGGCGTGTCCTTGTAGGTAAACTCCGCCGCCAGCGTGCGCCGGGTCCGCGCAATGAACTGCGAAGCCTTCCGCCCCGCCGTCACAAACACGGTCGTGTCCTTGTCGAACCGCGCCGTCTCCCGGAACAGATTCGAATTCAACGCCCCGCACAACCCCTTGTCCGTGCTCACCACAATCACCGCCCGCCGCGCCACCGGCCGCGTCTCCATCAGCGGATGATGGAAATCGCCCGCGTGCGCCGTCACCTCCGCCAGCACCTTGTTCATGAGGGTCGCGTAGGGCCGGCCCGCCATCGCCGCCTGCTGCGCCCGACGCATCTTCGACGACGCCACCATCTGCATCGCCTTGGTGATCTGCGCCGTGTTCTTGACCGACTTGATGCGTCGGCGGATGTCGCGCGTGCTGGGCATGGCAACCTAGCGGTAAATGGGCTTGAACTCGGTCAGGGCCGCCTTCAACTCCGCCGTCAACGCATCGCTCAACGCCTTCTCGTTGCGCACCTTCGTCAGCAACTCCGCCTTCCGCGTCGTCAAATAATCGGTCAGCTTCGCCTGGAAATCCTTGATCTTGTCCACTGCCACGTCGTCCATGAAGTTGTTCTGCGCCGCCCACAACACCACGACCTGGATTTCCACCGGAATCGGGTTGTACTGCGGCTGCTTAAACACCTCCACAATGCGCTTGCCCCGCTCCAACATCGCCTGCGTCTTCGCGTCCAAATCCGAACCGAACTGCGCGAAGGCCGCCAACTCCCGGAACTGCGCCAAGTCACCCTTGATCCGCCCTGCGACCTGCTTCATCGCCTTGATCTGGGCCGCCGACCCCACCCGGGAGACCGAAAGCCCGACCGAGATGGCCGGCCGCACCCCTTGATAGAAAAGATCCGTCTCCAGGTAGATCTGGCCGTCCGTGATGGAAATGACGTTGGTGGGGATGTAGGCGGACACGTCCCCCGCCTGCGTCTCGATGATCGGCAGCGCGGTCAGCGAACCGTTCCCATACTTCTCTCCCACCCGCGCGGCCCGCTCCAGCAGCCGGCTGTGCAGGTAGAACACATCCCCCGGATAGGCCTCGCGTCCCGAGGGACGCTTCAGCACCAGCGACACCTGCCGATACGCCACCGCGTGCTTGGACAGATCGTCATAAATGATGAGCGCGTCCATGCCATTGTCCATGAACCACTCGCCCATCGCCGCCCCCGCAAACGGAGCCAGGTACTGATTCGTCGCGCTGTCCGAGGCGGCCGCCGCCACAATGATCGTGTAGGGCAAGGCCCCCGCCTTCTCCAGCTCGGCCACCACCCGGGCAATGTTCGATTGCTTCTGGCCGATCGCCACATAGATCGAATAGAGGGGCCGATAGGTCTTGTCCCCGGCAGCCTCCGCCGCCTGGTTGATCCGCGCCTGATTGATCATCGTGTCCACCCCGATCGTCGTCTTGCCCGTCGACCGGTCGCCAATGATCAACTCGCGCTGGCCGCGGCCGATCGGGATCATCGCGTCAATCGCCATAATCCCCGTCTGCACCGGCTGGCTCACGGACTTCCGCTTGATGATGCCCGGCGCGATTTTCTCGACCGGGTAGAAGGCATTCTCCTTGATCGCGCCCTTGCCGTCGATCGGGTGGCCCAAGGCGTTGACCACGCGGCCCAGCAAGCCCTTGCCCACCGGCACCGAGAGCAGCCGACCGGTTGTGCGCACTTCCTGCCCCTCGCGCACGCTCAAATAGTCGCCCAGAATGATCGCTCCTACCTCGGTCTCCTCCAGGTTGAGGGCCTGGCCCATCACCCCGTTGCCGAAGTCGATCATCTCGTTGGCCATGCAGTCGGTCAGGCCCTCGATCTTCGCCACGCCGTCGCTGATCTCGCGCACCACGCCGACGTTCTGCTTCGCCACCGACGTCTTCGCGCCAGCGATCTGGGCTTCGATTTCCTGCAATAATGTGCTCATGTTACATCCAGCTCTCTCCGTCGCGGACCCCTCCCGGCCCGCCGGTCGGCCAAGTCCGCCCCCGGGCATTCCGGCTAAAAGGCCTGCTCCAACGCGGCCAAGCGCGCCCGCACGCTCCCATCGTAAACGTCACTGCCCACCTGCACCCGCAGCCCGCCCAGCAGCGCAGGCTGCTCCGCGAAGGCCACACTCAGGCCCGGTCCGTAGACCCGCGCCAGGTTCGACTGCACGGTGGCCTGGAAATCGGCCGGCAGGGCCACCGCGCTCTCCACCCGGGCCGACCGTCGCGCCAGGTCCAATTTCACCAGCCGGTGAAAATGAGTCAGGATCGCCACGTGGCCCCGAGGACGCACGGCCAACACCTTCTGCACACTTTGGCGCACGCGGCCTTCGTCCAGCAGCCCGTTCACCAGGCAAAGCCGAAATAACTGCTTCGCCTCCCGCCGGGCCTGTTTGGTCACTTTCACAGGGTGATTCTCGAGCTGAGGGCCCGCCAGCCGCGCCTAGGCGGCCAGCTCCCGGTTCGTTTCCTCCGCCAACCGCCGCTGATCCTCGATTGTCAGCACCTTCCCCGTCACCTTGGCCGTGGTCTCGACCACTAACCGGCCCACTTCGCGCCTCAGCTCGGCCAGCATCCGGGCGTGGTCGGCCGCCGCCGCTTCGCGGGCCTTCACCATGATCTGCTCCGCGGCGGCGATGGCCTTCTGCGACTCCTGCTCCTGCAGGCGGGCCGCGGCCGTGCGGGCTTCCTCGATGAACTTGGTCGCATCGGCGTTGGCCTGGTTCAGGATTTCCTGCCGCATCGCCTCCGTGCGGGCCAACTCCGCCTTGATCCGGTCAGCGTTCGCCATGCTTTCTGCGACCTTCTCGCGCCGCTGGTCCAGCATGGCGAGCACCGGCTGATAGGCGAAACGCCACAGCACGAAGAGGACGATGCCGAAGTTGACCAGTTGGGCGATGAACTTCGGCCAGTCCAGCCCTAAGGTCCTGATCGTCTCTTCCATGGCGACAACGGGTTAACGTTGAACCACAAAGTAAATCAAGATGGCCAAGCCTTCGGCCAGCGCCATGCCGATCAGCGCGGTGGTAAACACCTTGCCGAACGCGCCTGGATTGCGGCCGATCGCCTCGGACGCCTTGGCGGCAGCAATGCCGACGCCAAGTGCGGCGCCCATACCGACGAGGCCAATGGGGAGGTTACCGGTGAGTTCTGCGAGCATCATGGGATCTGTCTTTTGGGGTTGTGGTGTTGCGGGCGATCGTCCGCGCGTGGCACGGTCCCGATCGCCAAAACGTCAGTGGTGTTCCGCGTGGGCGTCGTCGTCCGTGTGCGAACAAAGGGTGCCGATAAACGCGACCGAAAGCAGCGTGAAGACCAGCGCCTGGACCACCGCCACGATCAATTCCAGGAAGTAAAACGGCAGCGCCGCCAGCCCCAACGGGCCCATGTGCAGCATGATCGTCAACACGCTCTCCCCACCGTAAATGTTCCCGTAAAGACGCATGGCCAACGCGATCGGCCGAATGATCATCGAGATCACCTCGATCAACCCAATGAAAATGAAAATCAACGCCATCGGCGCCACAATCCACCCCGTCATCCCGCCCTTCACCCCAAAAATGTGCTTCACCAAGCCCACCGGACCGTTGTAGCGCAACGCCCAAAACGTGCTCATCACGAAGAAACACGCCGCCATCGCCACCGTCATGTTCGCGTCCGCCGTCGGCGGCCGGAACAACGGCTCGTCCGCATGCGTAATCCCCAGCGGCAGCCCACTCCCGCTCGCCCGCGGACCCCACCCGATGCTGCCTACCCCGGGCAACAACGCCATCAGGTTGGACACCACAATGAACAGAAAGAAACTCGCCACCAAAGGAAACACCCACCGCACCACCTTCGGCTCCAATAACCCCTTGGTCATCTCCTCCAACCCCTCCACCGCCGCCTCCACCAGGTTCTGCAACCGGCTCGGCACCTCTTTCATATTCCCCGTCGCCGCCCGCAACACCCCAATGATCAACAAGGCAATGATCCACGTGTAAACCATCGAGTTCGTCACCGGCAGCGGCCCCACGTGAAACAACTCCACCGCCCCGGGCGTCACCGGCGGACCGGCGTGCGCCTCGTGCCCATCCCCCGCATGCCCCGCCGCCCCAGGGGCCGCCTCAACCGCATGCCCCACGCCGGGCGCGGCGGCGCACAGGGCCCCGCCAAGCACCAGCACGACCGCCAGCGCGACCAAGAGTTTGGTTAGAGATTTCACCGGATTCTATTCGAACCGACACCCCACCAGCAAAGGCAGGTGGGCTGGGCTCGCCGAAAGCGGGGAGTAAACTGCCCAATCGTGAAAACCTTCACAAGGGTTTTTTTTCGCGATTTGCACCCCACCCCATGCTAGCTTCCCCCCCCGTGAGCGATCTCTTAGCCGGCGTCCTGGGTGTGCTCCTGGCCACCAACCAACCCACTGCCCTCACCCATCAGGTGGCGCAGCCCCCGCCGCCCCCCCTCACCACCCCCCTCC
>CAZVRY010000317.1:0-7591 GCA_964629545.1 uncultured Verrucomicrobiota bacterium
GGAGGGGGAGGGAGAGTTGGGGGGGGCCGGGGAGAGGGAAACGGGGGTCTTGGAGGAGGGGGCCGGCGGCGGGGGCGAGGTTGACCTCGAGGTGGCCGAAGGGGGCCGCGGGCGTGAAGGTGTCCGGCGGTGTCCAGGTCTGGCAGGTGTCGCTGGTCCAAGGCGGGAAGAGGCGGGCGGCGGTGGCGGTGGATTGGGCGAGGGCGTGCCAGGCGGGTTGGAGGCGTTCGGCCCATTCGGTTTGGAGGGCTTGCCATTGGGTTTGGGCCTGCTGGTCCCATTCCTGGCGGCGGGCGAGGCGGCGGGCGTCCGCTTGGCGGCGTTGGGCGTTGGAGGCTTCCGTGAGGCGGGCGGCTTCGGCGGCCCTGGCGTCCTCGATGCGGCGGAGGGTTGCCTGGTGGGAGCGGGCGAGGCGTTCGGTGGCGCGGGCGAGTTTGGCGTCGAGGCGTTGGCGGGCGGCTTCGCGTTCGGATTCGGCGAGCGCGGTCGCGTCCTGCCATTGTTGTTGGAGGGTGGCGGTGCGGTGTTCGGCTTCGGCGGTGAGGCGTTGGTGGGTTTGCTGGTGGTGGGTGGAGGCGAGGTGGGCGGCCGTTTCGAGGAGAAGGTGTCCGCGGGTGATGGCGTCGGCCAGGGCGCGGGCGTCGGCGCGGGCAGATCGTTTGCTGAGCAGGTAGAGGACGGTGGTGAGGAGGAGGGCGGCGGCGAACGCCAGTCCGGCTTGGGGCCAGGAGACGGGGGTCCATTGGGCGTAATGGGAGACGGGGACGGCGGCGGCGCAAAGGCCGGCCAGGAGGACCACGAGGAAGCCGAAGGGGAGGACGCGGAAGAGGAGGGGCAGGGGGGATCGGCGGAGGTGCTGGAGGCGTTGTTCGGCCTGGTCGCGGAGGGTGCGGGTTTCGTTCAGGAGGAGGCCCTCTTCCGGTTGGGGGGGGAGGGTGCTGGGGGAGGCGGGTTGGGCGAGCCAGGCGCGGAAGGAGGGGAAGGCGAGGAAGGCATCGAAGGCGCCGTGGTGGAGCCGGTCGAGGGCGGTTCGTTCCGCGTCGAGTTCGGCGTGCAGGGCCGCGAGGGTGGCGTCGGCCTGGGCGCGGCCGGTCTCGAGGTTTTTGGAGGTTTGGAGGAGGTCGCGTTGGAGGTGGAAGACGGTTTTGGCCTCCGCGTTGGCGATGGTGCGGAAGGCGGTTTCGCGGGCGGCCTTGTGGGCTTGGGCGAGGCGGGTGCGGCGGAGGCCCTGGCGGTTTTCGGCTCGTTTGCGGTGTTCCTCGTGGGTGTCGGCGGCGGTGCGGAGGGCGGCGTTGAGTTCCTCCTCGAGGCCGGCGACGTCCTGATCGAACTGCCGGTCGGCGCGGGTGCGGGCCTGCTCGGTGCTGCGCTGCAGTTGGGCGGCGCGCTGGGCGAGGTCGGTGATGCCGGAGCGCAGGGCGTCGTGGTGGGCGAGGGTTTGTTGGAGGTCGAGGAGGTTACTCGCAGTCATGGCGGATCTTGCGCAGGGTGCCTTCGAGGTGTTGGAGGCCGGTGAGGGCGGCGTTGACGGCGGTGTCGAGTTCGCGCAGGTAGGTTTCCTCGAACTCGCGCGCTTTGGCGTCGTTCCAGGATTCGCGGGTTTGCTGCCAGCGTTCGCGGAGGTCCCGGGAGAGCCCGGCGAGTCGGTTGGCGTGGCCGCCGGTGGTCATGGGGAGTGCGGGTTGCGGGTTGCGGAGGGCGGGTTGGGCAGCGCGGAGGGCGGAGGGTGGGTTGGGGGCGGCGGATGGGGTGAGGGGGGAGGGGGTTCGGGGGCGAGGTCGGCGTAGTCGGAGAGGGTGGTGACGGCCGTTTCGAGGAAGGTGAGCGCCTTGCGCATGTCGTGGCCGAAGACCTGTTGGAGCCGGCTGACGGCCTGGGTGTGGGCGTGGACTTCAGGTTCGAATTGCCGGAGCCAGCGTTCGACGCGGGCGAGGCGGGCTTCGACGTCTTCGAGGGCGCGCTGGGCCTTGGCCAGGGCCATGCGGCGGTCCTGGATGGCTTCCGGGTGGCCGGAGAGCTTGGCGGTGAGCAACTCGGCTTGGGCCTGGGCCACGATCTTGGAGCGGTCGCGGATCTGGCGCTTCCAGTTCAGGCGGCAATCGGTTTCGAGCCACATCCGAGTGCGGACGACGTCGCTCTGGGCTTCTTCGAGGATGCGTCCGGCCTTCTCGAGGTAGACGAGGAGGGTGGCGCGAAAGGCGTCGAGGGCTTCGATGGACTGGACGCGGGCGGGGGCGGGCACGGGTGGGACGGTTAGGGGGTGGGGCAGGGGAGGGCTTAGTGTTGGGCAAGATATTCCTCGATGCGCCGGGCTTTGCGGAGGAGGAAGGGGACGTGTTGGTTGGAGGATTCCATGAATTTGGCGAGGGCGCGGACGGTGGTTTGGAACTCGGTGGCGAAGCGTTCCTGTTCCTGGTCTTTCCAGGTGTCGCCGAGCGCGTTGAAGCGGGCCTGGAGGAGGGCGAGGCGGTCGTGCATGTCCTGGTTGAACCGCTTGAGTTCGTCGGCGAACCGCCGGACCTCGGCGGGATCCATGATGGCTTGCGGCATGGCAGTGTCGTGTGTTGGAGGCAGGCGGCCGACTGCCCAACGCTCTGCGCGCGTCCCGGGGCGGGGGGCGTCGTGGTGGGGTTGGGAACCGCGGCCGTTGGAGGGACGGTATCCGAAGTTGGGGCGCGGGCAAAGGGCAATTCGGAGATGGGAGATGGGGGATGGGAGGTCGGAAGGCGGGGATTGCTGAGGAGGGGGCAAGATTGGTGGATTGACGGTGGGAGGCAGGGGGCTTCAGGATGCGATACCGATGAAAAAGGCGTGCACGAGAGTGCATGATAGGCGGTGTGGTCTGGGTTCTTGCGCAGCGGTCGCGTCGACCGCGAGGCGTTTTGGCGTGATGGAAGTGGGGGGCGCACGGAACCCTGGCTCGGAGAGATTGGAGGTTGTTCCCGCATGAGTGACTGGTTCCGATCGATCGGCGTCAGGTGGGCGGTCTGGGCTGGATGCGCGCTGGCTTGGGCGGCCGGATTCGCTCAGGAGGCGTTACCGGGGGGTAGGGAACGACTTGCTGACGTCGCGCCGCCGCCGGGGCCGGTTGAGGCGATCCAGGCGTTGCCGCTAAGCCCTTTGCGGGTGAGTTACGAGCATGGGGTGCTGTTTCTCGGGTGGGCGTCGGCGGGCGGGGGGCGGGAGGCTGCGATCGAGTATTCGGTGGATCTGCGGGGGTGGGTGGGCGTGGAGGTGGGATGGGGGGAGGGCGGTCCGCCGCCGCCGCCGCCGATCGAGTGGGTCGAGAGTCTGGCGCGTGCGCCCGGGGAGGGTGTTCGGATGGTGCCGGTGGATGGCTCCGGGTCTGGGTTGGGGTTTTACCGGACGGTGTGGCGGCCGGGGGGAGAGTCGGCGGCGGCTGGGGCGAGCCCGATCCTCGGGGTGCGGTCGCGGTAGATCCTCTTTTGCGGTTAAGTATCAATGGGAGGTTTCCTGTCTATGAAAACCACTATGTCCGGCTGGTTGGGCGTGGTCGTGGGTGGGTTGTGTGTGGTGGCGGGGGTGCGGGCGGGGGAGGTGAGCGGCACGCTGAGTGCCAACACGACGTGGAGCGACACGACGAGCGATTACGTGATCGACAATTTCAACGGGCCGCTGGTGGTGCCGGCGGGGATCACGCTGAACGTGTCGTCCGGGGTGATGGTGCGCGTTAAGTACAGCAACAAGTCGGCGCTGGAGGTGCGCGGGTCGATGCTGGCGCAGGGGGCGAACGTGCAGTTGCGGACTTCGAATTCGGCGGCGGGGGGCAAGACGGGGGTGCGGGTGTTGGGGGATGGGGTCTTGGAGTGGACGGATTGCCAGGTGTCGGGCGTGCACGAGAGTTTATTTGCGGACGACAGCCGTTTGCTGGAGGCGGCGGGGGCGGCGCAGGTGCGGTTGCGCGGGGTGCGTTTCAGCACCGGCGTTGCGGGGACGGCGGTGGGGAATGCGGTGCTGGCGGCCGGGACGGCGACGCTGCGGTGCGAGGGATCGGCGGGCGGGGCAACGAATCGGTTTGCCGGGTTTCGGCGAGCGATCCAGGTCACGTCGACCACGGCCGCGTCGGTGGCGAAGGCGGGGTTCGAGGGGTATGTGACGGCGTTGGACTTGGTGGGCGGTGCGGCGACGGTGGCGGACTGCGTGTTTGGGGGGGTGGGGGAGGCGCGGGGGGTAGTGTTTACGCCGGACGGCCGGGATTTGCTGGTGCAACGGTGCGTGTTCGTGGGGGGCGGGCGGGGGGTGGTGTTCGACGCGGCGGGGGGCGATCTCACGGTTGACACCTGCACTTTCACAGGGTGCGTGGAGGCGGTGGAGGCCGTGGTGGTGGAGGCCTTGGCGTTCAACCACTCGGCGATCGCGGGGCTTTCGGCGGCCAAGGGTTTCACGGGGTTGCACACGGAACTCATGACGAGTTTCAGTGCGGTGGGCAGCGCGATCAGCAGGCAGCAGCGCGGGGTCTATGTCCAGCATGCCAATCGTGGCCTTGACGTGTCGGGGATCACGTTTAGCGAGAACGACTACAACCTCTACTCGGGCGGGGCTTACACGTTGCCGGCGACGATCACGGAGAACACGGTGTTGCCGGCGGGGCGGTATCTGATCGACAACACGGCGCAGACGATCACGATCGCGGCGGGCGCGACGCTGACGCTGGATCCGGGCACGGTGGTGGTGAATCAGAGCCGGACGTTGAACTTGTTTCGGGTCGAGGGGCGGTTGGCGGCGCAGGATACGCGGTTCGAGTTGCAGATTCAGGACCAGGCGGGGGGCATTGCGGTGGTGGGGAATGGGGCGGTGGAGTTGACCCGCTGCGCGCTGTTCGCGACGGCGATCCGGAGTTGGTGGAGTCCGAGCACGGCGGGGATCTTGACCCTCTCGGACCAGGCCAGGGTGCTGGCGACTTCCTGCCAATTCGAGACCGACGCGCGCGACGGTGCGGTGGCGCAGAGCGGGCTGGTCTTGCTGGGGGACAGTGCGGGGACGGTGACGGGGACGGCTCTGGCCACCTCGGTGCTGCGGGGGTTTCCGCTGGCGGTGGATGATCGGTCGACGCAGGACTTTGCCGCCCAGCACACGCTCTGGCAGAGCAACACGGTGGCGTTGCGGTGCGAGACGGACGCCAACTTGCTCCTGGACTCGTGCGCCTTGCGCGACAACCAAACGGCCCTCCAGGTCGAGCGGATCGGGTTCTGGTCGGCGGAGGACGTGGTGTTCGAGCGGAACGGGCGCGGGCTGGATCTGGGGGCGCGCTGGGACTATGCCGGCTTCGACGCGTCCGGCTTCAGTTTTCTGAACAACACGCACGACTATTGGCTGCGAACGCGCGGGGTGACCTTGGGGGCGGATCTGGCCATGAGTGGCGGGCATTACACGGTGGACTGCGATGGGGAGGCAGACGTGGGCAGCCCGGTGCGGATACCGGCGGGAACGACCTTGACGATCCCGGCCGGGACCGTGTTGCGCACCGTGGATACGAGTGAGACGTGGTCGGACGCCTACGTGTTGTTCGAGGTGGCGGGGACGCTGGTGGCGGAGGGGGCCAGGTTCGAGTTGCGGACGATGTCGAGCGGTCAGGCACCGCAGAACCAATCCCGGTCGATCGCGGTGGTGGGGGAGGGTTCGGTGCGGATGACGCGGTGCACGCTGCACGCGGGTGATCGGAGCCGGCAGCACGATCCGAACGGATGGTGGCTGACCCGGAACGCAAAGGTTCTCGATGTGCGTGGGCATGGGAGTGTGGTGCTGGCGGGGTGCACGGTGTCTACGGCGGATTCGGAGGCGGCAGGGGATGCGGCCTGGCGGGTGGGGTATGGGATCGTGGTGAGTGAGTATGGGATGGCAAGCCTGCAGGCGGACGGGGGAGAAGCGACGGTCATTCAGGACTTCGCGGCGGTGGCCTTCAGTATGCACGGGGATGCGAACGCGGAGTTGGTGTCGGCGGTGGTGCGGGGCTCCGCCATCGGGTTGGCTCACGGGAGCAGCCAGACCCCTATGATCGGGAGCCTGACGATTCGCGACTGCGGGCGAGGGATCGATTACGGGGCGAACTGGATGGGGACGCGGATGGATGTGGCGGGGGTGGGGTTTCAGAACAACGGGCAGGACGGGTATTTGCGCACACGTGGTGTGACCTTGGCGGCTGACCTAGTCATGAGCCCGGGGCGTTACACGGTGGACTGCGATGGGGAGGCGAATGTGGGCAGTCCGGTGCGGATTGCGGCGGGGGCGACGCTGACGATCCCGGCCGGGACGGTGCTGCGCACGGTCGATTCGAGCGAGAGTCCATGGACGGACGCCTATCGACTGTTTGAGGTGGCGGGCACCCTGGTGGCGGAGGGGGCGACATTCGAGTTGCGGACGATGTCGAGCGGGAACGGGCCCCAGAACCAGTCGTGGTCGATCACGGTGGTGGGGGACGGTTCCGTGCGGCTCACGCAGTGCACCGTGCGCGCAGGCGATCGGTGTCGGCAGCACGATCCGAACGCATGGTCGCTGACCCGGAACGCGAGGGTTTTCGACATTCGTGGACGTGGGCGCTTGCTGCTCGCGGGGTGCACGGTGTCCACGGCGGATTCGGAGGCGGCGGGGGATGCGGTGTGGCGGACGGGCTATGGGGTGGTGATTGCGGAGGAAGGGCAATTGGTGATGGGGGCGCATGAGGGGCAGCAGACGGTGTTGGAGGGGTTTTCGGTGGGCGGGGTGGCGGCCCGGGGGACCGCGCCGGTGACGTTTGGGAGCGCGGTGATTCGCGGCTGCTCACGGGGAGTGGATTTCTCGACGAACTGGGGAGGGACGCGCTCGGACAGCGCGGGTTTGACCTTTCAGGACAACGGGGCGGACCGATACCTGCAGACGCGAGGTGCGGTGTTGGGCGCGGATCTGACGATGAGTGCGGGTTCGTATGTGGTGGACTGCGATGGGGCGGATACGGTGGGGAGTCCGGTGCGGATTGCGGCGGGGGCGACGCTGACGTTGCCTGCGGGGACGAGTTTGTCGGTGCGGGACTCGAGCGAGACACCGTGGGAAGGGCTCAATTACCAGTTGTTCCTGGTGGAGGGGAATCTGGTGGCGGAAGGGGCGACGCTGGAGTTGCGGACTCTGTCGTCACGTTGGAGCGGCATCCAAACGCGGTGCGTGGAGGTGGTAGGGGATGGGGAGGTCCGGATGAGCGGGTGCACGATTCGGGTGGGGGATCGCAGCCGGCAGTATGACGGGAATGAGGCCCACCATCCTCGGCAGGGCAGGGCGTTTCAGGTTCGCGGGAAGGGGAGTCTGACGCTGGACGGATGCACGGTGGGGACGGTCGATTCGGCGGTGGCGGGGGATCCGACCTGGCGGACGGGGTATGGGGTAGTGTTGGAGGGGGAGGGGAAGTTGACGCTGGGGCTGTATCAGGGGCAGGCGACGGTGGTGGCGGGGTTTTCCGCGGCCGGGGTGGCGGCTGGGGGAACAGGCCCGATGGAGTTTGGAGGCACGGTCCTGCGCGGCTGCGCTCGAGGGGTGGACTTCGGCACGAACTGGATTGCGACCCGGTGGAACAGTTCGGGGTTGGTCGGCGAGAACAACGGGG
>CAZVRY010000318.1:0-7468 GCA_964629545.1 uncultured Verrucomicrobiota bacterium
CCGGGGGGGCGCCCCCCGCCCCCCCCCGCGGGGGCCCCCCCCGCCCCCCCCCCCGACCCCGCGGCCGGCCCCCCCCGCCCCCCGCGCCCCGGATCGGGACGACTGGGACAGTCTGTTTGCGAATGCGCGGGGCATTTTCGATCGCCGGCCGGTGGTGCCGGCGATTGGGAATCACGCGGGTCAGGGGGGGCATCCGACGTTGTATTTGAAGTTCTTCGGCCTGCCTGGGAATGGGCCGGGGGGGGTGGAGGCGGGGCGGGCGTATGCTTTCGAGTATAGCAATGCGCAGTTTGTGATCCTGGATTCCAACTTGCCGGCGGGGTCGCAGACGGCGTGGCTGGACGAGCAGTTGGGGCGATCGCGGGCTCGGTGGAAGTTTGTGGTGTATCATCATCCGGCCTATTCCTCGGCGCCGAATCGGGACAACAAGTCGGTGCGGGAGTTATGGGGGTCATTGTTCGACAAGCATCATGTGGACTTGGCGTTGCAGGGGCATGACCACGCGTATTTGCGGACCTATCCGATGAAGGGGGGTCAGCGGGTGGCCAGCGCGAAGGAGGGGACGGTCTACGTGGTGTCGGTGTCGGGGACGAAGTTTTATCAGCAGGCGCCGCGGGAGTATACGGAGTATGGGATGGTGAACGTGGCGACGTATCAGGTGTTGGACATTCAGGTGAGCGGGGATCGGTTGGTGTATCGGGCCTACGATGTGGATGGGCAGAAGCGGGACGAGTTGGTGATCGAGAAATGAGCGGAGGTGGCGCTTGACGTTTGGCGGGCGGGGTGCATTCTACGCCGCTCGTTCGACGAGAACTTATGCAGCACATCCGCAACCTCGCTATCATCGCCCACGTGGACCACGGCAAGACCACGCTGGTTGACTGTCTTCTGAAGCAATCCGGGACCTTTCGCGCCAACGAAGCCAAGGCGACCGAGGAGCGGATTATGGACTCGATGGATTTGGAGCGGGAGAAGGGGATCACGATCCGCGCCAAGAACGCCGCGTTCAAGTATAAGAACTTCCACGTGAACATCGTGGACACGCCTGGGCACGCGGATTTTGGGGGCGAGGTGGAGCGGATCATGAACATGATCGACGGGGTGCTCCTGGTGGTGGACGCGGCGGAGGGGCCGCAGGCGCAGACGCGCTTTGTGTTGCGGAAGGCGTTGGAGGCGGGGGCCAAGCCGATCGTGGTGATCAACAAGATCGACCGCGACAATGCGAATCCGAAGAAGGTGTTGGACCAGGTGTTCGACCTGTTTGTGTCGCTGAAGGCGACGGATGAGCAGCTTGATTTTCCCTTTGTCTACTGTTCGGCCAAGGAGGGTTACGCCAAGACGCAATTGGAGCACGTGTCGGGCACGATGGAGCCCCTGTTCGACATGATCGTGAAGTTCATTCCCCCGCCGCGGGCGCGGGCGGGCGACGGGTTTCAGGTCTTGGTGGCCAACCTTGATTACAGCGATTACCTGGGTCGGATTGCCTTCGGGAAGATCGTGGAAGGCAAGGTGCGGGTGGGGGATGCGGCGGTGTGCCTGCATGGGCATGGGTCGGTGACGCCCGGCAAGGTCACGATGATCTATCATTTCGAGGGGTTGAAGCGGATCGAGATCCAGGAGGCGCACGCCGGGGACATCGTGGGGATCACCGGGTTCGAGGAAGTGTTCATTGGGGAGACCCTGGCCGACAAGGCGGAGCGGGGGGCGTTGCCTTATATTCCGATCGATCCGCCGACGATCCAGATGCAGTTCGCGGTCAATGACGGTCCGCTGGCGGGGCAGGACGGGTCAATGGTGACGGCTCGGCACATTTGGGAGCGGCTGCAGCGGGAGATCCGGACGAACGTGGCCTTGCGGGTGGCGCAGACGGAAGATCCGAAGGTGTTCAATGTGGCAGGGCGCGGGGAGATGCAGATTGCGATCCTGGTGGAGCAGATGCGGCGGGAGGGCTACGAGGTGTTGGTGAGCCGGCCGGAGGTCATTTGGCACAAGGCGGCGGACGGCAGCCTGTCGGAGCCGATCGAGCGGCTTTTCGTCGAGATTCCGAAGGAGAACATGGGGGCGATCCTGGAGAACCTGGCCAACCGGAGGGCGACGATTACGGACATGAGTCATCATGGCGAGCAGGTGACGGTCGAGGCCTTGATTCCGATGCGCGGGTTGATCGGATTCGAGAGCGACCTGGTGAACACGACGCGGGGGTTGGGCGTAATGAGTCATTTGTTTCACGAGTACGGGGCGGACCGTGGGGAGATCGCGGCGCGGAAGAACGGGTCGTTGGTGAGCATCGAGGACGGGGTGGCGACGGCCTACGCGTTGAACATGAATCAGGAGCGGGGCCGCTTGTTTGTCGAGCCGGGAGAGAAGATCTACAAGGGGATGATCGTGGGGGAGAACGCCCGGGAGAACGACATTCCGGTGAATCCGTGCAAGGCGAAGCACCTGACGAACATGCGGTCGCAGGGGGACGGCAAGGGCATTCAGTTGGAGACGGCGCTGAAGATGAGTTTGGAGCGCGCGCTGGAGTATATCGGGCCGGACGAGTATGTGGAGGCGACGCCGAAGAACCTGCGGTTGCGCAAGCGCATTCTGGACGAGAACCAGCGCAAGCGGGCCGAGCGGGCGGGCGGGGTGAAGGTGGTTTCGGAGTAGGGGCGTCGGCGTGGATCAGGCCAGCTTGCCCAGGAGGGGTTGGAGGCGGTCGCGGTAGCCGCGGCTGAGGGTGAGGCGGGTGCCGTTGCGGAGGATGACGCTGTATTCGCCGTGAAAGAGGGGTTGGAGTTCCTTGATCCGCTCGAGGTTGACGATGGTGGAGCGGCTGATGCGGAGGAAGCGGTCGGAGGGGAGGCGGGTCTCGAGGGAGGCCATGGTCTCGCGGAGGAGGTGGCTTTCGGGGCCGACGTGGAGGCTGACGTAGTTATCGGCGGCTTCGATCCAATCGATTTCGTCCATGCGGAGGAAGAGGACGCGTCCTTCGGATTTGATGACGAGGCGGTCGGGGGGCCGGTGTTTGGGGCGGAGGTCGGCGAGCAGGTTGGCGAGGTGCTGGTTGAGGGGTTCGGTCTGGCGGGAGCGGACGCGATCGAGGGCGCGCTCGAGGGCGGTTTGGAAGCGCTCGCGGTCGAAGGGTTTGAGGAGGTAATCGACGGCGTGGACTTCGAAGGCTTTGAGGGCGAAGCGGTCGTAGGCGGTGACGAAGACGATGACGGGGAGGGGGTGGAGGTCGAGGGCCTCGAGGACGGCGAAGCCATCGAGCTCGGGCATTTGGATATCGAGGAAGACGAGGTGGGGTTGGTGTTGTTCGATGAGGGCGACGGCTTCGCGACCGTCGCCGGCTTCGCCGACGATCTCGAGGTCCGGGGAGGATTCGAGGAAGGAGCGGAGGCGCTCGCGGGCGAGCGGTTCGTCATCGACGAGGACGGTCCGTATTTTCATGCCATCTGGGTGCTGGCGGGTGCGGACACTTCATCGGGCAGACGGAAGGGGATTGTCAAGGCAGCTTCGAGGCCGCCGGAGGGGGCGTTGTTGAGCGAGAAGGTGTGGTGAGGGCCGTAGAGGTGGTGGAGGCGGGCGCGGGTATTGGCGAGGCCGACGCCCTCGTCGAGGTTGGCGGGGTCGAGGCCGCCGCCGTTATCGGCGACGACGAGGGAGAGTTGGGGGCCTTGGCGGCGGGTGCGGACGAGGAGGTGGCCGGGGCGGGCATGGGGTTCGATGCCATGGCGGATGGCGTTTTCGACGAGGGGTTGGAGGATGAGGTTGGGGACGAGGGCGGCGAGGGAGGCGGGGTCGACGTCGAATTGGACGCGGAGCCGCGGGCCGAAGCGGGTTTCCTCGATCTCGAGGTAGCGGCGGAGGAAGTGGAGTTCCTGGCTGAGGGGGACCTCCTGGGCCTCGGTGCTCTCGAGGGCGTAGCGAAGGAGTTCGCTGAGGCGGGCGATCATGCGGTCGGCGGCGTCGACGTTGCGGTGCATGAGGGAGGAGATGGCGTGGAGGGTATTGAAGAGGAAGTGGGGGTTGAGCTGCATTTGGAGGGCGTGGAGGCGGGCCTGGGCCAGGCGGCGTTCGAGCTCGGCGGTGCGGAGTTCGCGTTCCTGGTATTTCCGGTAATAGGCGAAGGCGTGGGTGACGGCGATCATGACCCAATAGACCAGGAAGTTGAAGTGCCAGCTCTTGAGCAGGAGGGGTTGGAAGGCCTGGGCATAGGAGACGGGGGTGCCGTCCTCGCCGCGTTGGAGGGTCGCGAGGCCGGCGCGGAGCAGGATGTAGAGCAGCGAGAAGCAGATGCTGGCCAGCAGGTGGATGGTGGCGTGACGGCGCCAGGGGCGGCCTTCGAGGCTGAAGGTGCGTCCGAGCCAGGCCACGGGAAGGGAGAGCAGGGCGAAGACGTACCAGTCGCCGAGGGCGAAGCCGACGGCTTGGGACCAGGTGACACTGAGGCCGGCCTTGGCGCTGGAGATGTAGAACTGGCTGGCGAAGGAGAGGCCGATCAGGGTCCAGAATCCGAAGCCGAGGGTCCAGCGCAGCCAGGGCTTAGGGATGAGGGCCCCGGCGCTCATGGGATGGCGGCTGTTTCCCGCGGAACGGGGGAGCGAGCATTTCGGAGTTCGTGGGGGAGTTGGTCGCGGGGGGATGGGGCGGCCTTGGTTGGCGAGGGTGATGGGTTGACTGGCACTGCTGGGCGTGTGCGGGTTGCTTGCTCGTCATGGCAGTCAGCCCAGGACCGAACCGCGCGCGGGGGGCTGGACGCGATCGGGAGCAGGAGCAAGAGCAAGAGCGGCAGTAAGAGCAAGAGCAGGAAGGGCGGGGGGTCAGGAGGGGCGGGTTGGGAGGGGTTAGGCGGAGGGGTCGGGGAGGACGGCGGCGACGACGAAGGCGTCGGGGCGAAGGTAGCGGGCGGCGGCGGCGCGGACTTGGTCGGCGGTGACGGCGTTGATGGTGGCCTCCTCGGTTTCGTAGTGGGCATGGCCGAGGCCGTAGAGTTCGTCGAGAGCGATGCCGAGGGAGAGGGCGCCGAGGTCTTGGCGGGCGATTTTCTTCTGGCCGATGAGTTTGGCTTTGGCGCGGCGGAGTTCGTCGTCGGAGAGGCCGTGGGTGCGGAGGAGTTCGGCTTCGCGGAGGAGTTCGGCTTCGACTTGGGCGGCCTTTTCGGGGGCGGTGCTGGCGAAGAAGGCGAAGTAGCCGGGTTGGAGTCCGTAGAAGTGGGTGGCGCCGACGTGGTAGGCGAGGCCGAGGTTTTCGCGGATGCGGAGGAAGAGGCGGGAGCCGAGGTCGCTGCAGGTTTCCTGGATGAGTTCGAGGGCGTGGCGGTCGGGGTGATCGAAGGTGGTGCCGCGGAAGCCGAGGAGGAGAGCGGCTTGTTTCTTGTCGCGGGTTTCGGTGACGCGTTGGATGCCCTGGAGGGGGAGGGGATCGAGGGGGTTGAGTTTGGGGTTCGAGGACGGCAGCCAGTGGGCGAAGGCCTGTTCGACGGCTTGGCGGACGGCGTCGGGGTCGACGTCGCCGAAAATGGCGAGGACGGCGTTGTCGGGGGTGACCGTGGCTTGGTGGAGGGCGACGAGGTGTTGGGGGGAGAGTTGGGTGACGGAGGATTCGGTGCCGAGGGGGTCGAGGCCGTAGGAGCGCGGGCCGAAGAGGGCGCGGCGGAGGGCGCGTCCGCCGCTTTCGAGGACTTGGTCGCGCTGGTCCCGGAGGCCGGCGAGTTGGAGGTCGCGTTCGCGTTCGACGTGGTCGTGGGGGAAGGTGGGGTGGAGGAGGATATCGGCGAGGAGGTCGAGGCCGACGGCGAAGTCGGGGCGGAGGACTTCGGCGCTGGCGCCGTGGGAGTTGAAGCCGGCGTAGGTATCGAGGCTGCCGCCGACGGACTCGATTTCGCGGGCGATGGTTTCTGCGGAGCGGTGGCGGGTGCCTTTGAGGAGGAGGCGGGAGGTGAGGTGGGTGGCGCCGTTGATTTCGGGGTTTTCGTGGAGGACGCCGCCGCGGAAGACGGCGCGGAAATGGACGAAGGGGAGGCGGTGATCGGGTTTGACGAGGAGGCGGAGGCCGTTGGGGAGTTGGAATTTCTGGACGGGTTGGGGGGTGGCTTGGGAGGCGGCGGTGAGGGTGGTGGGGGCGTGGCCTTGGGGGAGGAGGGCGTAGAGGGTTCGGTTTTCCGGGGTGAGGTAGGTGCGGGCGGCTTGCAGGAGGTGGTCCGGGGTGAGGCGTTGGACGGCGGCAAGGTGGCGTTCGGAGAAGCAGAGGTCCTGGGCGGCGAACCAGGATCCGCCGAGATCCTGGGCTTGGCCTTGCATGGTCTTGCGGGTGGAGAGGGTGGCGGCGAGGAAGAGTTTGACGGCTTTGGCGAGTTCGGGGGCGGTGACGGGTTCGCGCTGGAGGAGGGCGACCTGATCGAGGAGAGCGGTGCGGGCTGCGGGGAAGCGGTGGCCTTCGAGGACGGCGCTGAGGCCAAAGAGGCCGGTGCCGCCGGGATTGTAGGTCCAGGCGTCGACGGAGTGGACGAGGCCGAGTTTCTCGCGGACTTCCTGGAACAACCGGGAGCTGCGGCCGCCGCCGAGGAGGACGGCGAGGACATCGAGCGCGGCGATATCGGGGTGGCGGACATCGGGGATATGCCAGCAGGCATGGAGATGGCCGAGTTCGATGGGGGCCTCCTCGACGACCTCGCGGGGCGCAGTTTGGCGGGGTTCATCCGGGAGGAGGACGGGGGGGAGGGGGCGGGCGGGGCTGGCGCGGAAGGCGTCCTGGATCTGGGTAAGGACCTGTTGGGAATCGAAGTCGCCGACGACGACGAAGGTGAGGTTATTAGGGGCGTAGCGGGTGTGGTAGTAAGTGCGGATGTCGTCGGGTTGGAGGCGGTCGAAGATGTCGGGGTAGCCGATGATGGTGTAGCGGTAGTGGCTATGGGTGTAGGCGACCTCGAAGAGGCGGCGGCCGGCGCGGCGGCCGGGGTCGTCCTGGTTCATGTCCATTTCGCGGCGGATGACATCGAGTTCTTTGGCGAGTTCGTCGGGGGGCAGGCTGGCGTTTTGGACGACGTCGCAGAGGATATCGAGGGCGACGCGGGCGCCGGTATTGGGGATATTGATCCAGTAGACGGTGCGGTCGAAGGAGGTGAAGGCGTTCATGTAGCCGCCGTTCTCCTGGATTTCCTGGTCGATGCGTCCCCCGGGGCGGGTGGTGGTGCCCTTGAAGAGCATGTGTTCGAGGACGTGGGAGAGCCCGGCGCCGAGCCAGCGGTCCTCGTGGATGCTGCCGGTGCGGCACCAGGCTTGGGCGGAGACGACGGGCGCGCTATGGTCTTCGCGGAGGATGAGGGTGAGGCCGTTGTCGAGGGTGACGACGCGGGTGCCTGGGGGGATCGCGGGGAGGTCGGCGGTGGAGAGGAGGTCGGCGGTCGTGGGGTTCATGGGGGAGGAGGGGAGGGCGGAAGGGGGCAGGCGGACGGCGAGTTGGGGAGGAGGAGAGGGAGGGG
>CAZVRY010000319.1:0-7452 GCA_964629545.1 uncultured Verrucomicrobiota bacterium
CATGAACCTGAAATGCGCAAGGGCTTGGAAATCAACGAACGCATGTTCCGGTTCAAGGAGAGGATGGAGGTTCTTGGGGAGGGTGGTCGCCGCTTCTGACAGTTCGGATGTTCGATCTGATCTGCCAAAGCCCCTGTACTTCAAGTAATTGTGAGGAGAATCGGCCACGGGACGACGTGGAAACGTCGGCGCGCTTTACACTCTTGGCCTATGCATCGAAAGCCAGATAAATCACTGGATTATAAGTAATTAGGGAGATAATCGCGTCCACCCAGGGACAACAAACGTCGGCGGCCTTTACGTCCGGGCGGAGTTGGGGAGAACAGCAGGCTCAGTCTAGGGGCGAACAACCGATGTATTATATCTGCCCATTATGTTGGAGATCAGACAATTACGCATCAATTACGCCGGACAGGCCGCGACCCTCGCCGATGTTGGCCTCGGATGTGCTATCTAATGTTTCACTTTATGAAATATTTTGCGTCCATGATTCGCTCTTTGCTAGCAGCTGGCACCCTCCTCGCCGCGTCAACTGCGTCGCTCCAGGGTGCTGTGATCTCCTATTCTGACCGACCGACGTTCCTTGGGGCCGCGGGCGCGACCGTTGACATCGACTTCGAAGGTCTCGCGTCGCCTGGTTCCTTCGTCAATTACCCCAGCGGGGTGACGCTGAGCGGTGTCACCTTTACGAGCTCGACCATCCTATGGGTGGTGGATCCGGGTTTTAGTCCGGTTTACTACGACTGGGGCTCAGGGGCGGTCATGCTGGGTGGTGCTGGGGACACCATCACTGCGGCGCTTCCTGCTGGAGTGCGAGCCGTCGGCAGCGATCTCATGAGCATCCTGCCGTACGCCGGTTCGATCACGGTGGGTCTCAGCACCGGCGATGCGTTTGCCGTCAGCACCTCGGACTATCCGACGAGAACGTTCTTTGGCGCGATTGCGGACGTCGACATTGCCTACATTACCTTTGATTCCACCGGCAGCGCTTATCCGGAGATCGACGATTTCGTCTTTGGGACGGGCGGAGGGGCAGTGCCGGAGTTCGGCTCGACCCTCGGCCTTGTCGCCCTTGCGCTGGGCGGGTTGCTTACGTCTCGGCGCCTCCGGCGATAAGCCTCGGCATGTTCTCAGGCCCTCCCGGCTTTCGCACGGCCCGGAGGGCTACTTTTTTGGGCAACCCTCACCGGAAGGCGGTGATGCATGGGTAAGACCATCAGAGGTGTTGCTTCCCCGGGTTCATTGAGGTCTGCTCTCAATCGTGAGATCGACTCCGCTCATCCTCCTAAGCACCCTGAGACCCCTTCCCCTCACCTTCGCCCTCACCGTCTTGGCCACCTCCCCTGCCGTCGCCGCCGCCCAAGTCGTCGTGGGACATCACCCCAACGAGACCGCAGGCCCTGCCTTTCGCTTCCCGGGACTGCCCAGTCCCAGCCGCAACGACGCCGCCCGCCCAGCCCGCTTCGTCCTCGTGGATGGCCAACTCGACCGCAACGGCGGCGGCCTCGCACGGCTCAACGACGGGCAGGTGCCGCGCCAGGAGGATGCCCCCGCCGACAGCGCCTTCTGGGCGGCCGGCTCGGAAGGCGGACGGTGGCGCATCGACCTGGCCAGCTCGATGGACGTGCAGGCCGTCCACAGCTACTCCTGGCACCCCAACTCCCGCGGCCCGCAGGTCTACCGTCTCTACGGCAGCGACGGCCAGGCAACCGGATCCGCTGCGCCGCGGGTTGGTTCCGGCAGAACCTGCAAGGCGAGGCCAAAGGGGCCGTGGTTCACGAATTGGTCCACGTCGTCCAGGCCTACGGCAGCGGACGCCGGCGCAACCCGGGAGCAACCCGCCCCCCAGGGTGGCTCGTCGAAGGCCTGGCTGACTACCTCCGCTTTTACCATTACGAACCGGAAACCAAAGGGGCCGAGATCCCCCGCCGCCGCATCGCCACCGCCCGCCACGATGCCAGCTACCGCGTCTCCGCCAACTTCATCCACTGGGTGGTCGAGCACCACGACCGCGACCTCGTCCGCCACCTCAACGCCGCCCTCCGCGAGGGACGCTATCAGGACGCGCTCTGGAAAGAGCACACCGGCAAGACCCTGTCGGAACTCGCCGAGGCCTGGCTCGCGGCCCTGGCGGTGCCCGCCGCCGCCCCGTAAGAGTTTGGGCTAAGACCAGTCCCTCGCCCCCAGCGGGAATCGCAGCCTCCCCAAAAGGCGTTCACCTCGGCCGACGCACCCGCATCGCCCGAAACCCCGCCGCTCGCGCACCCGCCTCGTCCTCCATCGCGCTGTCCCCCACATGGAGAATCGCCCCCGGCGCCAGCCCCAGTCGCCGCGCCGTCTCCGCAAAGATCACCGGCGACGGCTTGGTTGCCCCCACCTCACACGACACGACCATCGTCTCGAACGCCCCGGCCAGGTCCAACTCGCCCAGCAGCGGCCGCAGACGCACGTCCCAGTTCGAGATGACCCCCAACCGCAAGCCCCGCCCCGCCAACTCCGCCAGCGTCCCCCGCACCCAGTCGTAAACCCGCCACGCCTCACGCCGCGCGAACCGCTCCCAGAGCCGCGGAAAGAAGCTCCGGCTGGGCGGCGTTGCAACCAGGCCAGCGAACACCCGATCCACCAGATCCCTCCAGGCCGCCTCGGAATAATCGAAACCGCCACGATTCGCCCAAGCCTCGTGGAACCTCCGGTCCAAGAGCCCCGGATCCAACCCCGCCTCCCCTTGGGCCGCGGCCACCTCCGCATAGAGGTAACCGACGGAGGGCCAAGGCTCGATCAGTGTCCCCCCCACATCGAAGGTGACCGCCTTCAGGTCTGGATCGTCGGGGATCCGCAAGAACGTGTCGCTCGGAGCCTGCTTGAGCATGGCGCGGGGCGGTGCGGGGAGGGATTTCGGCCGGGGCCGAGGCAGGGAGGCTGGCGGATTCCCGCCGCGGGCGGTGAGGGCCGACCCGACGGGGGCCTCCGGCATCGGACCCGCCGCCCGGTTCTCACCGGGGCGCCCGGGGGAATGTGCCTGGCAACTTCAGGTCCAACGCCCTGAGCAAAAACGCATAGCGATCGGCCGCTTCCTCGATGATCTTGGTGGTCGGCTTGCCGGCCCCATGGCCGGCCTTGGTCTCGACGCGAATCAGCGCCGGGGCCGATCCCTCCTGGCATTCCTGCAAGCGCGCCGCGAATTTGAAGCTGTGAGCGGGCACCACCCGGTCGTCATGATCGGCGGTCGTCACCAGGGTGGCCGGATACTTGGCGCCGGGCTTGAGGTTGTGGTAGGGCGAGTAGGCATACAGCGCCCGGAACTCGTCGGGTTGTTCGCTCGACCCGTAATCGCTCGTCCACGCCCATCCGATCGTGAACTTGTGGAACCGGAGCATGTCCATCACCCCCACCGCCGGCAGGGCCGCCCCGAACAACTCCGGCCGTTGCGTCATGCAAGCGCCCACCAGCAACCCGCCGTTGCTGCCCCCAGCAATGGCCAGCTTGCTCGGCGACGTATACTTGTTGGCGATCAGCCACTCCGCCGCCGCGATGAAATCGTCGAACACATTCTGCTTCCGCAGCTTCGTCCCCGCCTGGTGCCATTCCCGGCCATACTCGCCCCCCCCTCGCAAGTTCGGCACCGCATAGACACCCCCCATCTCCAGCCACACGATCAAGGCCGGCGAGAAACTCGGCGTCAGACTGATGTTGAATCCGCCATACCCGTAAAGATACGTGGGGTTGCGCCCGTTCAGCCGCAGCCCCTTACGATGGGTGAGGAACATCGGCACGCGGGTGCCGTCCTTGCTGTGAAAAAACACCTGCCGGGTCTCGTAGGCCGACGCCTCGAAATCCACCTTCGGTTCCCGGAACACCGTGCTCCGCCCCGTGGTCAGGTCGTAGCGAAAGATCGTCCCCGGCACCGTGTAACTCGTGAACGCGTAAAACGTCTCCGTGTCGGCCCGCTTCCCGTCGAATCCGCTGGCCGAACCCAACCCAGGGAACTCCACCTCGCGCACCGCCCGGCCGGTGAGGTCGAACACCTTCACCTGGCTGCGCGCGTCCTTGAGATACGTGACCACGAACTGATCGTTGAGCGTGCCACAGCCCGTCATCGTCTCGGGCGCCTGCGGGATCACCTCGCGCCACGCCCCCCGCTCCGGCCGAGCCAGGTCAATCGCAATCACCCGCCCCCGCGGCGCCTCCAAATCCGTCTTGAACCAGAACACGGTGCCATCGTTGTCGATGAACGTGTACGCCGCGTCGAAGTCGGTCAGCAGCGGCTTCACCTCCGCGCCCGGCGTCGTCAGATCCAGATAGAAGACCCGCCGTTTGGGGCTGGTGCCCTGGGAACTTGAAATGACGAGGTAGCGGCCGTCCTCGCTGACTGTCCCGCCGAAATTCCACTCCTTCTGATCGGGCCGGTGGTAAACGAGAACGTCCTGGTCCTGCGCGGTGCCCACCCGGTGGTAATAGAGCTTGTGATAGTAATTGGCCTTGGTCAGGCGCGTGGCTTCGTCCGGCGCATCATAGCGGCTATAGTAGAAACCCTGCCCATCCTTGGACCACGAGGCCCCCGAAAACTTGACCCACTGCACCACGTCCGACAAATCCTGCCCCGTCCCCACGTCCCGCACCCGCCACTCCTGCCAATCCGAACCGGACCGCGCCAACCCGTAGGCCATCCGCTGCCCGTCATCGCTCAACGCGAACGACGTCAACGCCACCGTGCCATCGGCGGAGAGTTGGTTCGGATCCAGGAGCACCCGCGGGGCGGCCTCGAGGCTCTCGGCCACATACAGCACGCTCTGGTTCTGAAGACCATCATTGCGGCTGAAGAAGTACCTCCCCCCACGCCGGGTCGGAATGCCGTAGCGCTCGTAGTTCCATACCCGCGTCAACCGCGCCTTGATCGCCTCACCCTCCGGAACGCCCCGCAGGTAGCCAAACGTGACCCGGTTCTGCGCCTCCACCCACGCCTTCGTCTCGGCCGAATTGTCGTCCTCCAACCACCGATACGGATCCGCCACCGTCACGCCATGATACGTATCAACGTGATCCACGCGCGCCGTCGTGGGGTAGGCAACTCCAGCGGCCAGGCCGCAACCCAGCGGGACCATCATCGAGGCCAAGTAAAGCAACGGGCGGACGTTTTGCATGGCGGGCAATATGCGGAGCAACCGAGCGAGGTCAATCGGCAAAATGCACCCACGCTCCGCGGAGGCAGGCCGCGGCGCAACCGCGGATGTCGCGGATCGCCCATGGGAGCGGAGGCCGGGCTCCTTCGGACTCTCCCCCCCTCATCCGGATCCCGCCTCAACGCCTGCCCCCCAACCCCTCGCCCGGAGCTGCCACCACCACTTCCCGCTGCCCCACCCCCACCGCCGTCGACGTCACCCCGCCCCCGGGCCACCGCACCTCGACCGCCGCCGGGGACTCGGGAATTCCCATCACTACCACCGCGCTGTCCTGCGACCAGTAGCCCGCCCCAGCCCGGACCTCCCGCACCGGCCCCAACCGATCGGCCAACCGCACCCGCACCGCCGCCCCCACCGCGCGCGGATTGCCCGGCGGCCCCTGCAAACGCACCCGCAGCCCAGGCCGCCCCTGCGTGTTCCGAAACAGCCGCGTCAACGCCCCGTTCTGCGTCACCACCAGGTCCGTCCGCCCATCCGCATCGTAATCGCAGACCGCCGCCCCCCGCTGCTCGCCATAAACCAACACCCCGCTCTCCGCCCCCTCCATCGCCCGCAACCGACCCCGGCCATCCCCGCGTAATACCAAACCCCGCCCCCCATCGTAACGACTCGTCTCCGGTTCGGTCGCGAAGAAGTTCTGACCCAGGAACGCGTCCTCGCAGCCGTCCCCATCGAAGTCGGCCACCGCCACCGCAAACGCCGGCGCCCATTGCGCCAACGCCGGCAGCGGAACCACCTCGAACCCGTTCGTCCTGTTCAGAAACAGCGTCGATTCAAGCCAGGTGGCCTGCACCTGCCCTGCCTCCGCGAACCGTGCGCCCAGAATCTCCGACACCCCCGCCAGGCCAAACTCCCGGAAGCTCGTGTAACGCCGCCCCACCCCCGGAATCGCCGCCCCCACCCGCCCCAAATGCATCCACGGCACCACCTTCCCCAACCCCGCGTCGTAGAACGCCTCCAGCACATCCCCCCCACCCCCTTCCGCCAGGTCCCCAAAGTAGAGCAACAGCGGATGTTGCCGATGATCCTCGTACTTCGTGTTCTGCCCCCAATTCGAGGCCAGCAGATCGATCCGCCCGTCCCCGTCGAAATCCCCGCCGGTTACCCCATTCCACCAACCCGACATCTGGTCCAAACGAGCGAACGACCCGCGCCCCCCCCCACGCCTCTGCCCCTCCACCCCCTCCCCCGGCCAGAAGACCTCCGGCACCCACGGGGAAAGGGTCCCACCGCGGTTGCGGAAGATCCGCAGCGGACCCCATTCGCACGCCACCACCAACTCGGGAAAACCGTCCCCTTCCAAATCGGTGAAGACCGCCCCACTCACCATCCCCAGCCGATCAAACAGCGCGGTCACCCCCGCATCCTCGGCCCAACCGTCCCCGGTCCGCCGCCACAACCGCGACGAGACCGGCTCCGGATAGCGCCCCGCCTGCACTCGCCCCCCCACGAACAGTTCCAACTGCCCGTCTCCCTCCAGATCCGCCAGCGCCAGCGGCCCCAGCGCTGCTCCCCCAGCCGGCCACACCCGCATCCCACCCTCCCCCCACCCTCCCTCCCGCACCTGGCTCGGCTGCGCCCCCGGCGCTTCATAGTTCGATTCCGCCACCACCACGGCGGCTCCTCCCCCAACCCCCGGAACCACCAACACCCCCGCCGTATCTAACGCCAAAGGCCCGCTCCCCGCCGACCGCCTCCACGGCTCGAACCCGCCCCGACTGTCGTTGCGATACACCGCCACCTGCCCCCCCCGCCCACCCCCCACCACCAGGTCCTCCCAGCCATCACCGTCCAGATCCCCCCACGCAACCGACGGTCCCAACTGACTGAGCTTCCGCGGCAACAGCGGTTGACGGATGAAATCGTCGTAGTCCGCCTCCCGATGCCGATGGTCCAGCGCCCGGCTCACGTCCGTGAACCAAGGCGGCGGAACCTCCCCCCGATCGCGCCCTCCCACCGGGCCAGCCGCCGCCTCGAATACCGTCACCAGCGTGTCCGCAGCCACGTTCGTCACCACACTCCGACGCCCGCTCCGCCAGTCCACCTCCACCCTCATCGCCTGGCCCGCCGCCCCCGCCGCAAACACCCGCATCGCATCGTCGCTCGAAAGATACCGCCCCCCGGCCTGCATCTCCTGACTCTGCAACCCCACCCCGCGCCGGGGGGCGGGCGCCCTTACCGCGCACACGCCTGGCCGCTACCCTGGGGCGTACTGGTGTGTCCGCCCTACGGCATTTGGGCTTGCCGGGTCGGGAGGGATTCGCGATAGGGT
>CAZVRY010000320.1:0-7450 GCA_964629545.1 uncultured Verrucomicrobiota bacterium
CAGAGTGCAAAAGGCAGAATTCGTGCTCTTGATCATGCTCTTGCTCTTGCTCCCGCTCCGCCCGGTTCATGGTCCCCCTGCGCGTCGGTTCGTTCGACTTGGAAGCTCCCCATGAACCATCACCCCATCCCTCTCCCCAACCGGTGCCAGCGAAGCGTTGTCTCAGGTTGGGGAGAGGGAGAAAGGGAGAGGGGAAACGTCCACGGTTCAGGGGTTCAAAGCGCGATGGAGGTGAACCTGTCACCCTGATGGACCGCGCTCGGCGTGGTGCCGCGCCCGAATCGAAAGCGGCGGAGCACCGCCGCACTCCACGACGCTGGCGCGACCGCGCCCACCCCGGGTTGAGGCGAAGCTCTTGGAGTGCGCCATGGAGGTGAACCTGTCACCCTATCTCACTCCTCGCCGTGCGAAAGAATCTGCGGTGCCATCGCTTCCCTCCCGACTGCATGGACGCGGCTTAGGTGGCGGGGACGAGTCGCTGGAGGGCGAGGGAGAGGATGAAGAGGACGAGGAAGAGGGCGAAGACGCCGTAGGATTCGTGGCAGACGGCGAGCCAATCGACGAGCACGATGCCGGCCAGGAGTCCGCCGACGGCGCGTCCGACCTGGCGGTTGGGGCCCGCGCGGAGGCTCAAGAGGGATCGGGCGATCCAGAGGGCGAGGACGATGGCGAGGACGATGGCGACGTCGGCGGTGCGTCCGCGGTTGACGAGGGTGGCGAGGAGGAGGGGGGCGCCGAGGGAGAGGAGGGGGCCGTGTTGGAGGGGGCCGGGGAGGCTTTCACGGCGGGCGAGGAAGCTGAGGCCCAGCACGTAGGAACCAAGGGCGAAGGCGCTCCAGAGGGCGAGGCCGGTGACGCCATGCGCGGCGGTCGAGGCGGCCACGAGATAGAGGAGGACCCGGCATCCGGCCATGAGGATGGGGGCGAAGGTAAACATCTTATGGACGGCGTCGTAGAGAAGGACGAGGCCGGTGAGCAGGACGGCCAAGGCGGCGCAGGTATCGCCGAGGAACGAGAGCAGGAGGGTGCCAAAGCCGAGGAGTCCCCCGCCCCACCACCAGACTTGGGCGGCCGACGTTGCCCCCGAGGGGATGGGTCGCTCGGGGCGGTATTGGGCATCGAAGGCGGCGTCGAAGGCGTCGTTGAGGAACATGCCGCCGCAGTAGACCAGGGTGGCCCCGAGGGTCATGACGAGGAAGCGATCGGCCTCGCCGCCGCCGCCGAGCAACCAACCAGCGAGGCAGTTGGACCAGACGGTCGGGAGGTTTGAGACCCGGCCGAGGACGAGAAGGGCGCGCAGCGGGGGGACAACCATGAGACGTTGTTTACCGATCGGATGGGGCGAGTCCTCGCTGGGCGAGGTGGCTGAGGGTCCAGGCGTATTCTGCGGTCAACTGGTCCACGACGTCCCGGTTCTTGAGCGGGGGCGGCAAGACCTCCCAGGTGTAGGTTTCCATCTCGAGGTGGTTGCAGAGGGTGGGGTCGGCCGCCAACTCGTCGAGGACGCCGAGGACGTGGTTGGCGGTGGTTTCGAAGCCGGCGGCTGGGGCGGCGTGGAGGGGGATGTGGAAATGGACGCGCCATTCGCCGGTGCGGGGCGCTCCGCCCGCGGCGGGGTCGTAGAGGGCATCTTCGAGGTCGCGGAAGCGGTGGAGATCGCCCTCGGGGGTCCGGACGACCACCTGATGGAGGTAGACGGGGTCGGCGAAGGACTTGAGGGTGGCGAGGGATTCCGGGGTTGGGGTGAGGCGGAGGGCGTTGCTGAGGTGGAGTTTGCTGATTTTGATGCCGGCGGTGCGGAGGCGGCGCAGGGCGGTGGGGGCGTCCTCGAACTCGACGGCGAGGTGGCAGCAATCGTAATTGACGCCCAGGAAGGCATCGAGGCGGTCGTCGCCGGGCCGGTCCTGGCGCAGCTGTTCGAAGAAGCGGAGGGTTTCCTCGGAGGTTTCAAGGTGGCAGAGGGGCTCGGGTTCGAGGCCGAGGTGGAGGAGGCGACCGGAGGCGGCGCTGACGCGTTCGACGTGCTCGAGGCAACGCCAGAGGTTGGCGCGGGCGACCCCTAATTGCCAGTCGTCACGGCCGAAGGCTTTGAAGGTGACAGGGACGGTGCTGACGCTGCCTTCGACGTGCGGGGGGGTGAGCTGGCCGAGCAGATCGAAGAGCCGATTCGTGTAGGCGAGCCGATCCGGGGAGGTCCAATCCGGGGCGTAAACGTGCTCTTTCACGCGGGTTCCGTGGAAACGTCCGTAGGGAAATCCATTGATGGTAAAGACGTAGGCGTCGTGGTCCTCGAGCCAGCGCTGGAAGGCGGCAAGGGTGACGGGTTGGGCGAGCTCCTGGGAGGCGAGGTCGCTGAGCCTGAGTCCGATGGCAAAGGGTTGGTCCGCCGCCACGCGGGCGCGGACAGCGAGGGTGTGGCGTTCGAGTGCGGCCAGCGTTTCTGCCCAGCTTTCACCGCGGTGGATGTTGGTGCAATAAGCCAGGTGCTGACCGAGGGCGAGTTTCATGGACAACTTGTTGGGGGCCAAGAAACCCTGGCAGGCAGGGAAAGACAAGCCTTGGGTGGGTGGGAATGTCTCCGTGGCCCCCGGACCGCGATTCGGACCCCTTCGGTAGGGCGAGGCTACTGACGAGCCGGGATGAGGGGCGATGGTTCATGGAGAGGGTGGCCAGAGGCCGGATGAAGGGCCGTCCGAATTCCAAAATGAGAATTGCTGGACGGGGTCTGGACAGCGGGGCGGGCCCGGCGTAAACAGTCTGACATCGTCCAGTTACGAATCGAGAAAGCACGTGCATGAAAACTCCGATCTCTCCTTCTTCTTTCTTATTTTCCGGCCCTGACGCCGCTGGCGCGGGGGGCCCTGCGGGTGTGAACCGTCGAGGGTTTCTGCGGTCGGCGCTGCGGGCGGGGGCGGCGCTGATGTTGCCGCAGGTGGTCTCGGGGGCGGTGGTGGGGCGCGATGGCGGGGTGGCGCCCTCGGAGCGGGTGGTCTTGGGGGCGATTGGGGTGGGCAACCGGGGCGGGTATGTGCTGGGCTGTTTTCTTGGGCAACCGGATGTGCAGTTCGTTGCGGTGTGTGATGTGAAGGCGTCGCGGCGGGCGGCGGTGAAGAAGATGGCGGACGACCGCTACAACACGGCGGATTGCGCGACCTATCGGGATTTGCACGACATTCTGGCGCGGGAGGATTTGGACGCGGTGATGATTGCGACGGGACCGAATTGGCATGCGACCGCGTCGATCCTGGCGGCCAAGGCGGGCAAGGATGTCTACTGCGAGAAGCCCTGCACCAAGAACATTGCCCAGAGTCTGGCGCTGGCCCAGGTGATGCGCCGGACGGGGCGCGTATTTCAGGCGGGCACCCAGCGGCGCAGTCTCCCAAACTTCATGTATGCCATTGATCTGGCGCGGTTCGGCAAGTTGGGTCGGCTGACGACCCTGTATGCGCATCCGGGCGGGTTGGGGACGGCGATGAGCGGGTGGCTGCCTGCACAGGAGGAGCCGCCGCGCGAGCAGGTGGATTGGGACCTCTACCTGGGGCCGGCGGCGTGGCGGCCCTTCAATGGGCGGCTGCTGGACGGGTTCAACTTCGAGAAGGGCGGGGGGTTGGTGGGCGGAGGGTGCCTGGAGTGGGGATCGCATTGCGTGGACCTCTGCCAGTGGGCGAACAACGCGGACGACACGGCGCCGGTGGAGTACGAGCCGAAGGACGGTCAGTTGCATGCGCGCTACGGGAACGGGGTGCGCCTGGTCATGCGCAACGACGGGTGGCTGCCCTTGGGGTCGTGTCCGGTGCGGTTCGAGGGGGAGACGGGGTGGGTGGAAACGGGGGACAATGGCGACCTGGTGGCCAGCGATCCCAAGCTCCTGGCCGGGCGAGGCGCCAAGGTGGCGGGGTACCCGGCGGATTTCCATGTGCGCAACTTCCTGGACTGCGTGAGGTCGCGGGCCCAACCGCGGGCCAACGCCGACGTGGCCTGTTACGCCCACATCGCGTGTCACGCGGCCAACGTGGCGCTGTACCTCAATCGCAAGGTCCATTACGACCCGGTCAACCACGAGTTCATTGGCGACGCGGAGGCGAACCGGCTTCGCTCGGAGGCGATGCGGGAGCCCTGGCGGGTGTGACGGACCGGACGATGGCTGAACCTCTTTCGATGACCACAAAAACTATGAAACCAGTCGTTCGTTTCCTCGCGGTCGCCCTGGCGGCGTTGGCGGTTAACTCGGTGCGGCTTGCGGCGGCCGATGCCGCGGGCGCCCACCCGCAGGAGGAGTTGTTGCGGGTGTTGACGTCGGATGCCCCCCCCCAGGACAAGGCCATCACGTGCAAGAAACTGGCCATTTATGGCAACAAGGAAGCGGTTCCGGCCTTGGCGGCGCTGCTGCCCGACCCGCAGCTTTCCTCCTGGGCCCGCATTGCCTTGGAGGCGATTCCCGGTCCGGAGGCGGACGCGGCCCTTCGCGATGCCCTCAGCAAAATGCAAGGGCGTCTCCTGGTCGGGGTCATCAACACGCTGGGGGTGCGTCGGGACGCGGGGGCGGTCGGGGCGCTGACGGCGAAGCTCCGCGATGCCGACGCGGCGGTGGCCTCGGCGAGTGCGGTGGCGTTGGGACAGATTGGGGGACGATCGGCGGCGGACGCGCTGACGTTGGCCTTGGGGGAGGCTCGGCCGGAGGTGCGGTCGGCGGTGGCGGAGGGGTGTGTGATTTGCGCGGAGCGTTTTCACGCTGGGGGCCAGGCGGCGGACGCGCTTCGCCTCTATGATCTGGTGCGCCAGGCCGAGGTGCCGCGTCAGCGGGTGGTCGAGGCCACGCGGGGTGCGATCCTGGCGCGAGGGAACGCGGGCATTCCGCTGTTGCTGGAGCAGTTGCGTTCGCCGGACCGGGCGCGTTACACGATCGGGCTGCGGACGGCGCGGGAGTTGGCGGGGCGGGAGGCGACGGAGGCGTTGCTGGCGGAACTGGATCGGACGGTGCCGGTTCGGCAGGCGGCGCTGCTGCTGGCGGTCGCTGATCGGCAGGATGCGATGGTGTTGCCGAAGGTGCTGGCGATGGCGCAGCGGGGGGCCGGGGAGACGCGGCGGACGGCGCTCGAGTTGTTGGAGCGGTATGGGGATCCGGCCTGTGTTGCCGTTTTGCTGGAGGCGGCGGCGGAGAGCGATCCTGATGTAAGCCGGATTGGCAAGGCCGGTCTGGCGCGGCTCGAGGGGGCGCATGTGGATGCGGATTTGCAGGCGCGATTGGAGAATGCGAGCGGGCGGACACGCCAGGCTCTGCTCGAGTTGGTGCGGCTGCGCCGCATCCAGGCGGCCATGCCGCTGGTCGTGCAGAGTGCCGGGGACGCCGATGCGGCCATTCGTCGGGCGGCCTGTGACACGTTGGGCGCGCTGGGGGACGCCCCGCAGGCAGGGGATTTGGCGCGGTTGCTGACCCGGGCTCAGGCGGGTCCGATCCGGGCGGATTACGAACGTGCGCTGGTGGCGATTTGCGCGCGGGCTGGCAAGTCGTGCTTGGCGGGGGTGGTTCCGCTGACGAAGCACGAGGAGGCGGGCGTGCGGACGGCCGGGTTGCACGCGTTGGCGTCCATCGGGGGCGCCGAGGCCTTGGCCGTGGTGCAGGGGGCGTTGGGCGACCGGGACGACGACGTGCAGGACGAGGCGGTGGGGATTCTGGCCACGTGGCCGGGCAACTGGCCGGAGGACGTGGCGGTGGGCGCCACGCTGCTGGACCTGGCGAAGACCGGACGCAAGCCGTCGCATCAGATTCAAGGGATGCGCGGGTATCTCCAGTTTGTCGAGGAGAGCCCGAAACTGAACCCGGCGGAGAAGCTGGGCAAGATTCGCGACTTCCTGCCGGTGGTGACCCGTCCGGAGGAGAAGCGGCAGGTGATTGCGGTCGTGAGCAGCGTGGGGACCGTCGAGGCCCTGGAGATGCTGGTGGGTTTGGCGCAGGAGCCGGGCGTGGGGGAGGAAGCCAGCTTGGCGATTCTGAAGGTTGCCACGAGCAACAACCTCAAGGGCAGTCCGCCCGAAGTGCGTCGGAAGGCGCTGCAAACGGCGGTCGAGAAATCGAGCAATCCAGCGACTCGGACGAAGGCCGAGGAGGCCTTGAAGCGGATCCGGTAGGGCAGCCGCCGATCCGGGTCAGCGCGGGAGCGGGTGCGGCCAGTCGGCGGCGAGGTAGGCGAGCACCGCGAGGGCCGCGGTGCACCGTTGCAGATCGGCCGGGTCCACTTTGTCCACGGTGTCGGCCTCGGCATGGTGGACCCAGAAGTAGCGGTCGCCGCGCACCGAGAGGCTGGCGGCGGGCACGCCTTCGGCGAGGAGTTTGCTGATGTCAGCATCGGCGCCCCCCAACGTGATGTGCCCGGCCCCCAGCGGTTCGAGGAGGGCGCCCATGGTGCGCATGACCTGGAGGGCTTCGAGCGTGCCGGCGAAGCGAAATCCAAGGGGCGGGTAGGTGCCGGTGTCGGATTCGATGGCGAGGACGTGCTGGGCCAGCGCCTGGCGGTGGCGTTCCACGTAGCTGCGAGCGCCGCGTCCCCCGGTTTCCTCGTCGGTCCAGAGGACGACGCGGAGGGTGCGTCGGGGTTGGAGGCCGAGGTCGCGGATGAGGAGGGCGGCTTCCCAGGCGGCGATACAAGCGGCCCCATCGTCCTGGGCCCCTTGGCCGACATCCCAGGAGTCGAAGTGGCCGCTGACGACGACGATTTCCTCGGGGCGCTCGCGGCCGGGGAGTTCGCCGATGAGGTTGTGGGAGGTCACGTCGCCTTCGCTGCGCGCTTCCATGTGCAGGCGGACGACGGGTGGCAGGCCCCGGGCCTGCAAGCGGGCGAGCATATCGGCATCTTCCGTGGTCAAGGCGGCGGCGGGGATTTTCGGTTGGTCAGGGGCGTAGCGCAGGGTGCCGGTGTGAGGGGAACGGAGGGAGATGGGGGTGACGGAGCGGATGAGGCAGGCGACGGCGCCGGCTTTGGCGGCCTCGCTGGGGCCGCGGACGCGGAAGGCGACGCTTTGGCCATAGGAGACGAAGGGGGCGGCGAAGAGGACGATGCGGTGACGGGCCTCGGCGGCGCGGGCGGCGAGTTCCTCGAAGCTCTGCACGACCAGGACGGGCGCGGTGATGCCGGCCGGGGGCGTGCCGACGCTGCCGCCGAGGCCCAGCATGGGGAGTTCCTGGTGGCGGGGTTCGAGGAGCAAGGCGCTTTCCTGGCCTCGGACCCAGCGGGGCACTTGGACTTCTTCGCCGCGGACATTGGCGAGGCGGTCGTGGCGCATGGTGTTGAGGACCCAGGTGGCGGCGGCGGCGAGGTTGGTGGAGCCGGTGTGGCGGTGGCCGAAGGTGTCGCACAATTCCTGCAACCGGCGGTAGCCGCGATCAGACGCGAGGGCGGCCTGGATCAGGCGGCGGGCGGCGGCGGGGTGTTCGGGCAGGACGGTGATCGGG
>CAZVRY010000321.1:0-7432 GCA_964629545.1 uncultured Verrucomicrobiota bacterium
CCCCCCCCCCCCCCCCCCCCCCCCCCCCCCCCCCCCCCCCCCCCCCCCCCCCGAATTCGGGGTGGGCGGATTCCCAGGCGTTGGCGACCTCGTGGGTTTCGGCGCGGGTGAGGGTGCAGGCGGCATAGACGAGCAGGCCGCCGGGTTTGAGGGAGGGGGCGACGTGATGGAGGAGTTGGGTTTGGGCGCGGGCGAGTTCGGCGAGGTCGGTGCGGGAGGTGGTCCAGCGGGCGTGGGGGTTGCGGCCCCAGGTGCCGACGCCGGTGCAGGGGGCATCGACGAGGATGCCATCGAAGCGGGTCTTGGTGGGGGGGCGGGGGCCGCCGTCCCAGGGGATGGGGCGGAGGTTGAACAGTTGGGCGCGGGCGGCGCGTCGGCGGAGTTGGTCCAGGCGCCACTCGGCGCGGTCGCTGGCCCAGACGAGGCCGCGGTTTTGCATGAGGTCGGCGAGGTGGAGGGTTTTGCCGCCTTGGCCGGCGCAGGCGTCCCACCAGGTTTGGCCGGGTTGGGGGTGGCAGGAGGCGCCGACGGCTTGGGAGGCGATGTCCTGGATTTCGAACTGGCCACGGGTGAAGGCCTCGGTGCGAAAGAGGTCGTCGTCGCCCTGGTAGAGGATGGCGTCGGGGAGGGAGGGGAGCTTAGAGGGTTGGGCGTGGCCGAGGGCGCGGGCGAGGGCGCGGGCTTGGCCTGGGCGGGCGCGGAGCCAGAGGTTGGGGGGGCGTTGGAGGCTGCGGAGCCAGGGGGCGGAGGGTTCGAGTTGTTGGTGGACCCAGGAGGGGACGGCTTTGGCGGCGAGGGTTGCGGTGGGCAGGGTAAAGGGGTTGCGATGGAAGCGTTGGGCGAGTTCGAGGGCGCGGTGGAGGCGGGCTTCGTAGGGGTAATTGCGGTCGAGCCAGCCCTTCCAGCGGTAGTAGGTGAAGACGAGTTCGCTGATGGCGCGTTTGTCTTGGGGGGTGAGGTGGGAGGCCTCTTTGAGTTGGGCGCGGAGGACGGCGTCGGCGGGGTGTTGGCGGGTGGAGGAGGCGAGGATGCGGGAGGCGAAGGACAGGAGCGACTGATTCACGGTGCCGAGGGTAGGGGGGCGAGGCTGGGAGCCAACGAAAATCGGCGGCATTGCCATTCGGGGGTGGGTTCGCCACACTGGGTCCGGCATGAGCAAACGGTTTTATTTGACGACCGCGATTGACTATGTGAATGGGCAGCCTCATTTGGGGCATGCTTACGAGAAGGTGGTGGCGGATGTGATCGCGCGGGCGCGGCGGAGCATGGGGGAGCAGGTGTTTTACCTGACGGGGCTGGACGAGCACGGTCAAAAGGTGCAGCAAGTGGCGCTGGAGGCGGGGAAGAGTCCCCAGTACTACTGTGACGAACTGGCGGTGAGTTGGAAGGAGTTGACCGCGCGGTTGAACTTGTCGAACAACGACTTTGTGCGGACCTCGGAGCCGCGGCACAAGGCGGTGGTGCAGGCGGTGCTGGCGCGGTTACACGAGCAGGGGCAGTTTTACAGAGCGGAGACCCGGGGGTTTTATTCGCCGCGCCAGGAGACGTTTCTGACGGAGAAGGACCGTCGGGAGGATGGGACGTTCGATCCGTTTTATGGGGAGGTGATCGAGTTGGCGGAGGAGAACTGGTACTTCAAGCTGAGTCCGCATCAGGAGTGGCTGATCCAGCACATCGAGCGGCAGCCGGATTTCATCCGGCCGGAGTATCGGCGCAACGAGGTGCTGGGTTTTTTGCGGACGGAGACGTTGAAGGACCTGTGTGTCACCCGGCCGGCGGCGCGGCTGAGTTGGGGGATCCCGCTGCCGTTTGCGCCGGAGTGGGTGACGTATGTGTGGTTTGATGCGTTGTTGAATTACTATAGCGTGCCGGCGGCGATGGGGGATCCGGTGGCGCATTTGCCGATTCGGTCGAAGCTGCATTTGCCGGCGGCGGCGGTGCCGGAGACGGGGCGTCCGCTGGAATTGTGGCCCCCGGACGTGCAGGTGATTGGCAAGGACATCTTGAAGTTCCACGCGGTGTATTGGCCGATCATGTTGAAGGCGGTCGGAGTGCCGTTGCCCAAGCAGATTCTGGCCCACGGCTGGTGGCAGAAAGACGGTCAGCGGATGAGCAAGAGCACGGGGAACGTGGTGGATCCGCTGGTGGTGACAGCGGAATGGGGGGCGGACGCGTTCCGGTATTACGTGATTCGGGAGCTGGACATCGGGCCGGATGGCAACTGGACGGATGCCGGGTTTGCGGCCCGCTACGGGGCGGAGTTGGCGAACGGGTTGGGGAACCTGGTGAATCGGGCGCTGTCGATGCTGCGGCGCTACCGGCAAGGCGTGGTGCCGGCGCGTTCGGACGAGTTGGCGGCCGAGGTGACGGCCGCGGTCGAGGAGGCGCGCGGACATTACTTGAATCACGAACTGCAGGCGGCGCTGGTGAGCGCGTGGAAGATCGTCAACCGGGGGAACCTGTATGTGGATCAGACCGCGCCGTTCAAATTGGCGAAGGATCCGGCGCAGGCGGCGAGGCTCGATGAGATCCTGTATAACTTGGCGGAGATGGTGCGGTTGTTGGCGATTGTGCTCTGGCCGGTGATCCCGACGAGCGCGACGCGGATCTTCGAGCAGTTGAGCTTGGGGCGGACCCCAGACCGGTGGGCGGCGGCGACGTGGGGCGGGTTGGCGCCGGGGCACACGATTGGGGAGGTCGCGCCGTTGTTTCCGCGGAAGGACGGGTGAGGAGAAGGGAGTTGGGAGAGCGGAGTAGGGGGCAGGAGTTGGGGGGCGGCTTGGAGTTCGTGAGGCCAGACGCCATCCTTGCGCTGCGCTCCCGTCGGCCTGGGGCGAGGCGCGAGGGAGCGCGTATCGGCCGGGGTATGCGACCCGCCGGATCGGGGCTTTGGCAGGCCGGTTGACCGAGCCGCGGAGCCCCCGGGGCAAGGTCAGCGCGACCCTCCGGGCCGTTCCGATGCATCCAGCCAGCGGACGAGGAAGCGGACGAGGGCGGCGCGGTGGGGGAAGGTGCGGACGTCGCCGTCGGGGGTGCAGAAGGCGAAGCCGGGGCCGAGGGCGGGTCCGTTGGCGATGGTGGCGGCGGTGCGGCAGGATTTGAGTTGGCGTTGGGCGGCGGCGATGGCGTCGTTGGGGGTGCCGTCGCTTTCGTATTTCCAGCCGACGATCCGGGCGTGGGGGAAGGTGCGATGGAGGGTGGGGAGGAGTTTGGGGGCGGGTTTGAGGATGAGGTGGAGGGCGGATTGGCGGGAGGGGATTTTTTGTTGTCGGCAGGGTTGTCCGGAGGCGTCGAGGATTCGGGCGACCTGGAAGTCGCAGAGGGCGGCGGCGTGGAAGACGGCGTGGATGGGTTCGTGTTGGCCGAGGTGCGCGAGGAGGCGGGCGAGGTCTTGGTTGGTGAGGAAGGGGAGGAGGGCGTGGGCGCGGATGGGGCCGGGGAACGTGGCGCCGGCGCCGCGGCAGCAGAAGACGCGGTGGCCGGCGGCGGTGAGGGCGTTGGCGAGGCGGGCGCCGAGTTCGCCGGTGGAGAGGTTGGTGAGGCGGCGGACGTGGTCGATGGGGGCGGCGGCGGGGCCGCAGGTGACGACGATGGAGCGGGGCGGGCGGGTGGGGGTCACGGGCTGAGGGTGCGGATGGTTTGGACGCGTTGGATGCGCCAGTCGCCGCTCGATTTGGAGAGGGTCATTTGGAGTTCCTGGGCCATGGGGTCGGAGCGGCTGCCTCCGGTGCCGAGGGCGGTGGCGTGGACTTGGGCGTGGTCGTTGGTGAGGCGGATGGTGACATCGTAGAAGGCGATCTTGAGTTCGCCGAGTTGGGCGCGGGCGGCGGCGATGAGTTGGGCCAGTTCGTGGGGGTCGTCGAAGGTGCGGCTTTGGAGACCGCTGACGTCAAGGTCGAGGGTGGCGTTGGGGGCGAAGGCGCTGGCGAGTCGGGTGGCTTTGGCGAGGCGGGTGAGGGGCTTCTCGTCGTGGGTGACGGAGGCGACGAGGGCGAGGTCATCGAGGAAGCGGCGGATGAGGGCTTCGTCGCCGGGGAAGAGAGTGCGGTAGCCGAGGAAGCCGAGGCCGAGGAGGGCGCTGAGGGCGGCGGCGAGGAGGAGGGGGCGTTTCAGAAGAGGACCTTTCCGACGATGCGTTCGCGTTGGATGCGGCCGTTTTCGGAGTTGGCGCGGTTATCGCCGGCGACGAAGTACTCGTTGGGGGCGAGGTGCATTTCGGCGCGGTCGAAGGGGGCGGGGTGTTTGACGTAGGGTTCTTCGAGTCTTTCGCCGTCGATGTAGACGGCGCCGCGGCGGATTTGGACGTGTTCGCCGGGGAGGCCGATGACGCGTTTCATGTACATGACCTGGAGACCGGCGATACGGATGCCGATGATGTCGCCGCGGCGGGGTTCGTGGAAGAGGTAGGCGAGGCGGTTGACGAGGTTGGGGCGGCCGGTTTGGTAGGTGGGGTACATGCTGGGGCCGCTGACGCGGATGGGGATGAGCAGGTAGCGGAAGGTGAAGAACGAGAGGACGACGAGGAGGCCGATGCGGAGGAGCGTCCGGCGCGGGTTGCGTCCCACGAGGAGTCGACCCCACCAGGCGCGGATCTCGACATTCGGACCGAACATGTTGGCGGAGAAGGTGCCCTAAGCGGGGGGCAAATCAACTCTGTTGTGGAAGCACTGGGGGTGCGCGAGGTGGCCAATCTCCGAGGTGCAAGGCTCGGAGGGAGCGCGCCAGGCCCGCCTGGCCCGGCGCGGGCAGGGAGGGGGATCGGGGAGTGGGGACCCACCGAGGGTGGGTGGGGTCAGCGCGGGGTGGGGGCCTGGGATTCGGGGCGAGGATGGAGGGGGCGGGCGGGACGGGTTGGCGGGGACAGGCTTCGCCCTGGGGTGGTGGGGGCGCGAAGGGGGGCTTGGTTAGAAGACCTCGACGCGGAGGTTGGAGACGTCGCGGACGCGTTGGGCGATGCGGGAGAGGGAGCGGAGGGGGAGGTGGCCGCAGGCGCTGCGCACGGCGGGGCGGTGGGCGGAGTAGACCTGGACGAGGGGAATGTTGGCGCCTTGTTCCTTGAGTTCGCGCAAGCGGAGGGCGTATTGCTCGATTTCTTCGGCGGGGGGTTCTTCGTCGCCGGGGAGGAGGGGGAAGAGGCTTTGGATGATGACGGGGCGGCGGCGGGCGAGGGCGAGGATGTTGGCGAGGATCTTTTCGAGGGAGACGTCGCCTTGGTTGATGCGGGAGAGGTAGGCCTGGGTGCCGCCGTCGAGTTTGGCCCAGATTTCGTCGGTGGCGGTGAGCATGAGGAGGCCGGGTTGGACGTCCGGGAGGTCGAGGCCGGTGGCGTTGGTAACGAGGACGATCTTGAAGAACGGGTGCACGCCGCGGGCGCGGAGGTGGATGATTTCGCGGACGATCTCGGTGAATTGGGGGCTGAGGGTGGGTTCGCCGTCGCCGCTGAGGGCGACTTCTTTGAGTTCGAGGAGTTCTTCGGGGGTGTGGCGGTAGGCCGGGATGTCGCGGAGGCGTTTGGCGTGGGCGAGGGTGAGGGTGCGTTCGAGTTCGGCCATCATGACGGGGAGGTCGACGCGGGTATCGGGGACAGGGCGTTGGCGGTTGACCTCGCAGTAGACGCAATCGAAGTTGCAGCGGATATCGGGGTTCAGGTTGACGCCGATGGAGAGGCCGCGACCGCGCTGGGAGATGAGGCAGTAGACGAACCGGTTCTGGAGGAAGTTGCGGCTGGCGCCGGTGGCGGCTTCGGGATGGGGCTGGGGTCGCCGGGTGGGGCTGGCGGCGGACGACGAAGCAGCGGGGTTATGACCCGGGGCGATGCGGACCTCTGACATTGCGCCCGCACGCTAAGTTCCCTTCATCAAGGGATTCTCCACCCTGATTGTCAAAAAGTAAGCAGAAATTGGCTTGGCGCGCGGGTCGGACCGTAGCTGGGCGCGGGGGCACGCACAGGGAGGGGTCTGGGGTTCAGGGGTGCGGGGCGCCTCGCTAGAAGTAATTGAGGGCGTCGATGAGTTGGCGCAGTCGGCCGTATTGGCGGCGGTCGAAGCCGAAGGCCAAGCGGGGGAGATGGGGGAAATCGTCGTCCTCGCGTTCCTCGGGGGTGGCGGGGATGGCCTGGAGCGGGGGGCCGGCGATGATGTCGGCGAAGTCCTGGTTCAGGCCGGCGATGGCCTCGGGGGAGGGGGTGCGGTGGAGGCGGAGGACGAAGAGGTTTTTGACGAACCGGCTGGAGTGGTAGTTGCGGTAGAACCGGGTGATGCTGCGGACGGCCTCGTCGGTGCTGTCGGTGACCTGGTAGAGGTGGAGGTCGTCGTCGGAGATGAGTTCGTCGCGGAGGAGGTGTTCCTTGATGTGCTTGTCCCAGGTCTTCCAGTAGGTGCCACCGGGGCGGTCGATGAGGACCAGGGGCATGAGGCGGCCCTTGCCGGTTTGCATCAGGGTGAGGGCTTCATAGCCTTCGTCAAGGGTGCCGAAGCCGCCGGGGAAGAGGGCGATGGCATCGGAGTGGCGGAGGAAGGTGAGTTTGCGGGTGAAGAAGTATTTGAAAGTGACCAGCTTCTTATCGCGTTGGATGACGGGGTTGGCGGATTGCTCCCAGGGGAGGCGGATATTGGCTCCGAAGCTCTTGTCGGGGCCGGCGCCTTCATGGCCGGCGTGCATGATGCCGCCGCCGGCCCCGGTGATGACCATGAAGCCGGCCTCGGCCATTTTGCGGCCGAACTCGACGGCTTGGCGATACTCGGGGCGTTGGGCGCGGGTGCGGGCGGAGCCGAAGATGCTGACCTTGCGGGTGGCGGCGTAGGGGGCGAAGAGGCGGAAAGCGTAACGCAGTTCGCGGACGGCGGTTTGGATGATGCGGGCATCGCCGCGGTCTTCGACGTCGCGGAGCAATTGGAGGGCGTTGTCGACGATGTCGGCGACGACCTCGGGGTTATGTCCGCCGCCGCAGGCGGCGATGAGGGCATCGATCGCCTCCCGGGGCGGGTGGGAGCGGCCGGTTCGGCGGGGGGCGTCGGGGCGTTTCATGGCGGGGTCAGGCGAAGTCGTAGACGACGACTTTGGTGCAGTAGAGTTTGAAGACTTTTTCGATGAACTCGGTGTGGAGGGGGTGGACTTGGTATTGGTCGTGGCCGGCCTGGTCAATGAACATGGTGCTGAGGCCGACTTGGTAGCTTTGGTCGACGACCGCGCGTTGGCTGGGGACCATCTTGCCGACTTGGAAGTGGAGGAGGCCGGGGATGGGTTGGAGGTATCGGAGCATGCCCTCGATCAGACGGTCGGCGGCCTCAGGCTTGGCTGGGTCGGTCCAAAAGATCACGATGTGCGTAAACATGGCGCGAGATTTAAGAACAGGGCCGGGTTGGGATCAAACTCAAATCTAGCGAGGCGCGCCTCAGACCAGGAACCCATGCCCCTGCGCGTATCTCCGTCC
>CAZVRY010000322.1:0-7414 GCA_964629545.1 uncultured Verrucomicrobiota bacterium
TTGAACCCCTGAACCAGGAAGGGACGCGATTACGATTACGATTACGATTACGATTACGAGTCGGAGCGAGGATGCAGCCTTCAGCCATTAGCCTTTAGCCTTTCCGGTTCATGGGGAGGGGGGATGCCGTCGGGCCGGGTGGCGACTCCCGGTCAGTTTCAAGTTGCGGGGACGCGGAAAGGGGATAACCTCTGCTTCAAAACCTGTTAACGAAGTTGATGATTGGGCTATGGGGACAGCGAGGGCGAGCGCGGGCCGGCCGGCGGGTCGGGAGCGCCGTGCGCGCTTGCGCGGCCTTGTGCTTGCTCTTTCATTTCGTTTACACGCCCTTCCACCTCTATTTGGAGCCGCACTGCGACGATGTGCACTGGGGGAAGGTGGTGGCCGCGGAGCATCCGAGCCTCTGTGTCATTCCGGACGCGCGCCACTGTGAGGACCATCACGGGCGGCACTCGGCGGAGGAGCACCGATATGACGCGACCCCGTTCCCGCGGGGCCTCGTCCTTGGGCCGATGCTGGTGGAGGTATGGGAGTGGGGAGGATTGCGGGAGGGCAGTTGGGAGGGGGATGGGGTGGCGGAGGCGGTTCTATCCCCGCCTGAGGTTTCCTGTTCGTGGCAGTTCTGCTTGCGCGCGGCGCTTCCCGTTCGCGCGCCTTCTCTTCTTTCCTGAACGTTCTTGGCGGACCTGCGTGAGGGTTGGATGAGGCAGGCTTCGCGTGGCGGCATACTTCTTTGATCGAACGCCGTAGGGTGCGCCTCCGCGGCAGTTTGGCGGAATCACTCATTGAGGCGCGGAGAGGACTTTTTGGACATGACGGTGAATTGGATGCGACCGGGGGCCGGCCTTTTGGCGGCAGGGGCGCTGCTCGCGATGGCGGCCGGGTGTTCGCGGCATGAGCAGGGGGACGAGGGGGGAGACCATGATGGGCATGATCACGAAGGGGCGAGCGAGGTGACGACCGTGCAGAGCACGGTTTTTGGTGAGCGGCATGAGGTTTTCGCGGAGCATCGGGTTGTGGTGGCGGGCACCCCGACCAGGTTTGTGACGCATGTGACGGATTTGGGGACGTGGGAGCCACGCCGGGAGGGACCGGTTCGGTTCCGTCTCCAGTTGGGAGAGGAGGCGCCTATCGAGCGGGTCGAGGAGGCTCCGGCGCGGGCGGGGATCTACGAGCCTATGCTCACGTTTCCGAAGGCCGGGGAGTGGAGGGTGACGCTGGGGGTGACCACGGAGGAAGGGGAGGCGTCCGTCGTCCTTCCCCCGGTGACGGTTTATGCCGATGCGCACGCGAGCGAGCACGCGGAGGTGCCGGAGCCGCCGGAGGGCATCAGCTTCCTGAAGGAGCAGCAATGGCGGGTGCGGGTGGGCACGGAGGTCGTTCGTCCGCGCAGGCTGGTGGATCATTTGCGGTTGCCTGCGAGCGTCCTGGTGCGTCCGGGCATGCAGGCGCAGGTGACGTCGCCGATGGCCGGTCGTCTGCTTCTGCCTTCGGGCCGGTCCATGCCGATGATGGGGCACCGGGTGGAGGCGGGCCAGGTGTTGGCGCTGATCGAGCCCTCGATTTCGGAGGCAGGGGCGCGGTTGGTGGAAGCGGAAGGGGAGGTGGTACGGGCGAGGTTAGCGCTTGAGCAGGCGGACACTACGTTCCGGCGGATCGAGACCCTGGCCCGGGTGGAGGCGAAGTCAGCGCGGGAGCTGCAGGAAGCGGAGTTTGCGGTGAAGCTTGCGCAGGCCAAGTATGACGGGGCGTTGGCGCTGCAGGCCACTTACCGCCACGTCACGACGAACCTCGGGTCCTCGGGCGGCACCGTGACCCCGCCGGCGGTGGCGCTGCGCTCGCCGATTGCCGGGATCATCACCGCCCAGTCCGGGGCGGCCGTGGGGGAGTTCATTGGCGGCGAGAGGGCGGTGTTCACGGTGTTGGACGCGGCGACGGTGTTGATCGAGGCCCGGGTGCCGGAGATCAGTCTTGGGCGGTTGGGCGGGAGCAAGGCTGCCTTCTACGAACTGCCAGGGGCCCCGGGCTTGTTCACGGCGATCACGGGGGAAGGCGGGGGTCGGTTGGTTTACTTGGGCATCCAGGTGGATGGGGCGACGCGGACGGCGCCGCTGGTGTATGAGGTGGGGAACGCGGGGGGACGCTTGCGGGTGGGTCAATCGGTCAACCTGTACGTGGAGACGGACCGGGTGGAGAGCGCGCTGGCGGTTCCGAGCGGGGCGATTGTGGAGGAAGGAGGGCGTCCGATGGCGTTTGTCCAGGTGGGGGGCGAGACCTTTCAGCGGCGGGATTTGGCTCTGGGGATTCGCGAGGGGAACTGGGTTCAGGTGTTGTCTGGCATCCAGGCGGGGGAACGGGTGGTGACGCAGGGGGCTTACGCGATACGTTTGGCGTCGGTGTCGGGGGCGATTCCGTCGCACGGGCACGCGCATTGAGGGGCGTATGACGGACCGGCTCATTCGATTTGCGTTGCGCAACCGTGCGTTGGTGCTGGTGGCGGCCGTTGTGCTCCTGGTGCTCGGGGCGCAGACCGCGTGGCGGATGCAGGTGGACGTATTTCCGGACCTGACGGCTCCCACGGTGGCGGTGATTACCGAGGCGTATGGGATGGCGCCGTTGGAAGTGGAGAGCCAGGTGACCTTGCCGTTGGAGTCGGCGGTCAACGGCGCTCCCGGCGTGCGGCGGGTGCGGTCCTCGACGGCGGTCGGCGTATCGATCATCTGGGTGGAGTTTGACTGGGGCATGGATCCGTATCGGGCACGGCAGATTGTGGGGGAGAAGATCCAGACGGTGGTGGGCACGCTGCCGCCGGGCGTCGAGCCTCCCCTGCTGATGCCGGAGACGTCGATCATGGGGGAAGTGATGTTCCTCGCGCTCACGTCGGACCGCCAGACGCCCACGGAGATGCACACGTGGGCCGACACGGTGCTGCGCCGGCGGTTGCTGGCGGTGCCCGGGATTGCGAAGGTGACGCCCACGGGCGGGGGGGAACGGCAGTTTCAGGTGGTCTTGTCGCCGGCGCGGATGAGCGCCTACGCGGTGAGCATGCGGGAGGTGACGGAGGCGTTGGCGGACTCGAACGAGAACATCTCGGCCGGCTTCCTCAACGAGCGGGGTTCGGAGTACCTGGTGACAGGGGTAGGCCGATTTCAGTCCCTGGCCGACATTGGGGAGACGGTGGTGACGTTGCGCGGGGGTGTGCCGGTGCGGATTGCGGATCTGGGGGAGGTGCGGGTGGGGGAATCGCCGCGACGGGGCGAGGCTTGCGCCAATGGGCGGCCGGCGGTGTTGATTGGGTTGTCGAAGCAGCCGGGGGCGAACACGCTGGCGCTCACGCGCGAGGTGGACCGGGCGTTGGACGAACTGGAGGCGAAGGGGCCGGCCGGGTTGCACCTCAACCGGCAGGTGTTTCGGCAGGCGACGTTCATCGAGGTGGCGATGCGGAACGTGAGGATGGCCTTGCTGGAAGGGACGGTGCTGGTCATTGGGGTGGTGTGGTTGTTTCTGGCGAACGTGCGCGCGTCGCTGATCACGGTGCTGGCGATTCCGCTCTCGCTGGTGGCGTCGACGCTCGCGCTGAGGGTGCTGGGGCAGACGGTGAACACGATGACCCTGGGCGGGATGGCCATCGCCATCGGGGCGCTGGTGGATGACGCGGTGATCGATGTGGAGAACGTGTTCCGGCGGTTGCGCGAGAATGCCCAGTTGCCGGAGGGTCAGCGCAAGGCTTCGTTGGCGGTGGTGTTTTGCGCCAGCGTGGAAATTCGGCGGTCGATCGTGTTTGCCACGCTGATCATCGCGCTGGTGTTCACGCCTCTTTTCTTTCTGTCCGGGGTGGAGGGCCGGCTGCTCCAACCGTTGGGGGGGGCGTATCTGGTGGCGTTGTTGGCGTCGCTGGTGGTGGCGGTGACGGTGACCCCGGTGCTGTGCTCGCTGCTCCTGCCGGGGAGCCGGGCGGTGGTGGCGGGGGCGGAGCCGCGCCTGGTTCGTTGGCTCAAGGGGCATTACGGGCGCCTGCTGCGGCCGGCATTGGACCATCCCTGGCGGGTGACGACCCCGGCGATCGGTTTGCTGGTGATGGCGTTGGGGTCCACTTCGTTCATGGGGCGGTCGTTCCTGCCGGAATTCAACGAGGGATCGCTGACCCTGACCACGACCACCCTGCCGGGGACGGCCTTGCCGGAGTCGCAGGCCCTGGCGCACTTGGTGGATGAGGCGCTGCTGAAGCATCCCGAGGTGGTGAACGTGGGGCGGCGCACGGGCCGGGCGGAACTGGACGAACATTCGCTGGGGGTGGAGGCATCGGAGATCGAGGTGTCGCTGCGCATGAAGGAGCGCAGCAAGGAGGCGTTCCTGTCGGCCTTGCGGGAAGACCTGGCCGGCATTCCCGGGCTGACGATCAACATTGGCCAGCCGATTTCGCATCGGATCGATCACATGCTGTCGGGCACGCGGTCGAGCATCGCGGTGAAGCTGTTCGGGCCGGATCTTTACCGGCTGCGCGCGCTGGGCGAGCAGGTGCGGCAAGCGATGAGCACGGTGCCCGGGGTGGTGGACCTGAGTGCGGAGCCGCAGGTCGATGTGCCGGTGGTGCGGGTGCAGTTCGACCGGCGGGCGCTGGCTCGGCACGGCTTGCACGTGCGGGAGGTGGACAGTGCGTTGCAGGCAGCGATCCAGGGACTGCCTGTGAGTACCATCCTGGAAGGTCAGAACGCCGTCAGCCTGGTGGTGCGTTTGGCCGATCCGCCACTGCCGGCGTCGGGTCCCTTGCCGCCGTCCTGGAGCACGGAGACGTTGGGGGAGTTGTGGATCGACACGCCCGGCGGCGCGAAGGTTCCGCTGGCCGCGTTGGCGCAGGTGATCAAGGATACGGGTCCGAACACGATCTCCCGCGAGCAGGTGGAGCGGAAGATGGTGGTGTCGGCGAACGTGGCGGGGCGGGATGTGACGTCGGTGGTCGAGGACATCAAGGCGCGGGTGGACTCGCTGGTGGCGTCCCAATCGGGCTACCGGGTGGACTACGGCGGGCAGTTCGAGAGCGCGGCGGAGGCGGGGCGCGTCCTGTTCCTGTTGGGGATCGCGGTGGTGATGGGGATCGGGTTCCTGCTGCACCTGGCGTTCGGGTCCGGACGCGACGCGGCGCTGGTGATGCTGAATCTGCCGCTGGCGTTGATTGGTGGCGTGGTGGGGGTTTTCGTGGGTGGCGGGGTGCTTAGCGTGGCCTCGCTGATCGGGTTCATCACTGTGTTTGGGATCGCCACGCGCAACGGGATCATGCTCGTGTCGCATATTCGGCATCTGCAGGAGGAGGAGGGGGTCACGGACCTGCGGGAGGCGGTTTTCCGGGGCGCGCTGGAGCGGTTGGCGCCGATCCTGATGACGGCGCTGGCGGCCGGGTTGGCGCTGGTTCCGCTGGCCCTTGCTGGGGGTCAGCCCGGCAACGAGATTCAGACGCCGATGGCGTTGGTGATTCTGTTCGGGTTGCTGACGTCGATGCTGTTGAACATGCTGGTGGTTCCGGCGCTGTACCTGCGCTGGGGGCGGCGGGTGGTCGCAACCGGATAGGCTCTTGATATGAACACGTGGCTCGGAACGGTGATGGTGTGTTGGGGAATCGGCGGCGGCGCGGCCTTTGCGCGGGCGGATCCGGGCGGGGTCTCCGGTGGACCGCTCGAGCACCTGACCTTGGAACAGGCCCTGGAATTGGCCGAGGGCCTGCAGCCGGAATTGGCGCAAGCCCGGGCGATGGTGGAGGCGGCGGCCGGGAGGGCCCGGCAGGCAGGCGCGTGGCCGAATCCCGAGGCAATATTGGGAGCGCAGCAGCAGCCCTTCAGCGGGAACCAGCCCAACGACAAGGAGTTTGTGGGCGGGGTGGGGCAGACGCTGCCGCTGAGCCAGCGGCTGGCCAAGGCGCGCCAGGCCGAGCAGTGGGAGCGGGAGGTGCGGGCGCGGGGGTGGGAGGTGAAGCGTCGGGACATTCGCAAACGGGTGCACAGCGCCTTCGCCACCGCGCTGTATCAGGAGAAGGCATATCAGGCCCAAGCGGAGATTCAACGGAGCGCCGAGAAGATGGTGGCGACCACGCAGGCTCGCGTGGACGCCGGCGACGCTCCGCCGGAGGATTTGGCCCGGGCCGAGATGGACCGGGCGCGCAGCACGGTGGAGTTGACGCGGGCGGGGTCGTTGCGCGAGCAGGCGCTGGTCGGGTTGGCCGGGGCGATCGGCGATGCCGGGTTGGTGATTGGATCGCTGAGCGGGGGGTTGGACGCGACGTTCGAGATACCAGCCTTGGAGAGTCTGGCCGCGAGTCTCGCCACGCAGCCGGAACACGTCCTGGCCGAGGCGGATCTGCGGGCGCGGAGCGCGCGCGTGGACCTGGCCAAGGCGGAGCGGATTCCGGACGTGCGGGTGGAGTTGCTTTACCATCGGTTGGAGGCGAGCCAGGCCAACACGTGGGACGTGGGGTTGAGCATCCCGCTGCCGCTCTTCAACCGCAACCAGGGCCGACTGCAGGAGGCCCGGGCCGAGGCGGCGGCGGCGGAAGCGCGGGCGCGCATGACGCAGAGCGAGCTGGCCGGCCGGTTGCGCGAAGGTCACCTGCGGTTGACCATGGCGCTGGCGGCGAGCCGGGCGATGGAGCATGACGTCTTGACCCGGGCGGAGACGGTGCGCCGGACGGCGGAGGCCCGTTATGCGGCCGGGGATATTGGTTTGGCGGAGGTTCTGCCCGTGCGGCGGGAGTGGGCGGCGCTCCAATTGAGCTACCTGGAGTCCCTCCGGGAGGTGATGCAGGCCTGGGTGGAGGTGGCGCCGTTTGCGCAGGGGCCGTGACGATGATAGCGCCTGGCAACCGTTCATCCGGGGGTCCGGGTTTCACCATGAGAAGGGCTGGGCGGTGGGGGGTTCTGCTTGCGCCTGGCGCTGGGGTCGTTGCATGCTGGCGGGCATGATCACTGGTCCCCTTCCAGGGCTTGGTGGCGGGCGAGGGGAGGGGGAGCCCCGGCCTGCGGGAGCCTCGATCCGGCGGACGGTGTTCTTTCTGACGGCGATGTTGATGTTGGCGGGGGGCGGGTGGATGGCACTGCAGTCGGTGCGCAATTGGGAGACCTCGCAACGGTGGGTGGCGCACACCCATGAGATGTTGGCGGCTTTGGACGGGATGGGCAACGCATTGGCGGAGGCCGAAGGCAGTCAGAGGGGGTTCTTGCTGACGGGAGAGGACACGTATCTGGCTCCCTACGGGTTGGCGTGTGCGGAGGCGTGGCAGACATTGCGGGAGCTGGACCGTCTGACGGCGGCGGACGCCCGGCTGGCGGGTTTAGTGGCGCGGATGCGGCTGTTAGTGGGGGAGCGGATTCAGTTGATGGAGGCCCGGATTGGAGATCGTCGGGCGGGGCGGGCGACGGCGTCGGAG
>CAZVRY010000323.1:0-7387 GCA_964629545.1 uncultured Verrucomicrobiota bacterium
GTGGACGGATCGATGGTGGCGTTGGCCGGGGCGCCCGGATCCAGACTGTAAACCACCCCGCCACTCCACGGGTCGGCGTCAACTCGATCTCCCGCATCGGCACGCGCACGTCCCCATGTCGCGTTCCCTGCACATACACTCGCCGGCTGCGCGGCATGGACTCGCCCGTCGAGGCGGCCAGCGATTCTGGTGTCGCAATCATTGTCATCTAGTCGGTTCCAACCAGGCCCCCGGCACACGAACCGTCGTCAACCCAACGGGCGCACGGCTCGGCGATTCCGGGAAAGTCTTGGCGAAGGAGAACGGCTCCCTTCGCCAGCATTACCTGGATCAGGTTCAACGGGTCGACCGCGCTCCCGCACGGCCCTCTCAGCCTTCGGCCGCACCCGCGGCCCGGTTGGCTCCCCGAACGCCATCAACATGAAGCCCCCCCTCGACCCTGTCAACGACGCCCCTCCCCGACTTGACAGCCACCCACTTCCGCCTTCATGTACCCCTCCATGAACATCCTCCCACCTCTCAACCTCCTCCTCCTCGGCGCCCTCCTCGCCACCTCCGCCCCGATCAGCCACGCCGCCGACGCCCCCTGGCTACCCCTCTTCAATGGCAAAGACCTCCAAGGCTGGGTCCCCATGAACGACGTCACCTTCCAAGTCGTCGACGGCAACCTCCGCCTCGTCAAAGGCATGGGCTGGCTCCGCACCGAAAAGCAATACAAGGACTTCATCCTCGAATTCGAATGGCGCGCCCTCGACGAGAAATACGATAGCGGCATCTACTTCCGCGCCGGTCTCCAAGGCAAACCCTGGCCCGACGGCGGCTGGCAAATCAACCTCCGCCACGACGCCCTCGGCGGCCTCGTCAAAGGCTACACCTCCATGGTCCCCTCCGAAACCGACCGCAAGCCGCTCCACCAATGGGTCAAAGTCCGCCTCGAAGTCCGCGGACCATGGACCACCCTCACCGTCGATGGCGAACAAGCCTGGAAATCCGATAAGGTCGACGCCACCCAAGGCTACCTCGGCATCCAAGCCGAAAACAAATCCTTCGACTTCCGCAACCTCCGCATCCAGGAACTCCCCTAAACCCGGAAATACCGAGCCGCCAACACGTTCGCCCCGAGCCCGAACAGCGCCAATACGCCCAACTCCCCCAGCACGTCCCGCAGATCGCCCCCAAAGCTAATCAGCACGTGCAGTGCCTTCATCGCCCAACCCGTGGGCAACGCCAGCGCCACTTGCTGCATCGCCGGCGACGCCACCTCCATCGGCCACCAACACCCTCCCAGCGCCGCCATCAGGATCGACACCAACACGGCCAGCCCCACCACCCGATCCTCCGCCGTAATCACCGACCCAATCAAGACCCCCAACGACCCCGCCACCCACGCGTAAACCAGCAGCGTCACCAACACGGCCGGCAAATTCGCCCCCAATCGCACCCCAAAAAGAAACGCCCCCGCCAATAACAAGAACCCGATCTGCACCACCCCCAGAAGCATCAGGCCCCCCAGCTTGCCCAACAGCAGGTCTACCCTCGTCAAGGCAAAGGTCTGCATCCGCCGCAAAACACCCCCCCGCCGCTCCCACGCCACCGTCGCGCCCCCGAAAATCAGAAGGTTCATCATCAGATACATCACCAAATTGCCCGGCAGCGAAAAACTGAACCCCGCCGGCATCGGCCGCCTCCCGGCGAACCGCGCCTCCAACGCCACCGGCATCGGCCCCTCCCGCAACCCGCGCAGGGCCGCCTCCGTCAACACCGCCTCCCCGCCGTGCCGCAACGCCGACTCCACCACATACCCATTCACCGCCAACAACGCCCGGTAATAACGCAACTGGATCATCGCCGACGCCGGATCGTCCGCCCCGCCGACCTTGAAAAACGGCAGCCTCGTCGCCTCCCCCCGCAACGCCCGCTCCGTCAACTCCGCCGGAATCGTGATCCCACGCCGCGCCTCGTCTCGATTCGTCGGATCCACCCGCGCCAGCCCCTGCGCCTCCAACTCCTCCACAAAAAACCGGCCCAGAAAGTTCGTGTCCCGGTTCTCGATCAGAACCCGCGGACGCGGATTGCTTGGGGCGCCCGGCCCCCGCACCGCGAACCCCATGAAATAAATAAACACCAACGGCACCGCAAACATCCAGATGTAGGCAACCCGGGTCCGCAAGTGCATCCGCAGGTCGTTCCGGGCGATGATCCAGGCCATCCTCATGTCCGCACCCCCGCTTCCAACCGCCGCCGCAACATCCAGGCCGCCACCCCCATCAACCCCAGCCCCAGCCCTCCCATCAGCAAACCCCAGCCCACCCACGAGGTCGACCCATCCCCAAACTCCAGGTTGCGCACCGCCTCCGCAAACCAATAAGGCGGCATCCACGGCGAGATGTGCTCCCGAATGAAGGCCGGCAATTGCTGGACCGGAAAGGCACAACCGCCAGCCAACCCCAACACCATCCCCGTCAGGTTACACACGACGTCCGCCCGCTGCTGCGTCCGCGCCAGCGCCACCACCAACGCCATGAACCCGCACGCAAACAAACAATACGCCGCCCCCAACCACACCAAAGCCCCCGGCCGCTGCCACGTCATCCGAAACACCAACCCGCCCCCCCCCAGCGTCACCGCGCACCCACACAGCAAGATCACCCATGCGCTCGCCACCTTGCTCGCCAGGAACGGCACCAGCGAATCGCGCAACGTGTGATACCGCGCCAGCGTCCCGTTCGCCTGCTCCCGCAAGACATCGATCAACGACGTCGCCGCCACGAACAGCATGAACATCGCCACCAGCCCCACCAGCATGTAGGCAAACAAGTTCACCCCTCGCCCCCCCTCCCCAGCCGCCAACCGCTCCTCCGTCTCCGGCTGCAATAACGGCGGATCCACATACCGACTCACCCGCTCAAACTTGTCCCCCACCTGCACAATCAACTCCGCCAAGCGCCGATGATCCGCCTCCCCCTCGAACACCGGCAGCCACTGCCCCAACTCCGCCCCCACCGTCCGCCGCAACGTGTTCAACGCCGTCACCGCCACCCCCAGCACCTCCTCCAACACCGCCGGATGCCACGCCTGCGACGGATTCTTCACCAACTCCAACCGCACCACCGCCTCCCCCGTCAGGTAGTTCCTCATGAACCCCTCCGGCAGCACCAACACCGCGCTCAACCGCCCCGCCTCCAATTCGCTCATCGCCTCCGCGCGCTCCAAAAACACCGGCTCCAAATGCTCCCCTGCCTCCCGCTGGTTCATCGCCCCCTTCAAGAAGTCCATCAGCGCCGACTTGTCCTCGTCCACCACCGCGAACCGTATCCTCCCCAAAACCTCCCCGCCCGATCGCCCCCCAAAGGCCGCCCCCAGCAAGCCGGCAATGCAAACCGGGATGAGCAAATTGATCAGCCAAGGCAACGGATTGCGCCAAGCCCGCGCCAGATCCTTCCTCAACAGCAAGCCCAAAAGCCTCATTCGCGCAACTCGCGGCCGGTCAGTTGAAGAAAGACGTCGTTCAAACTCGGCCGCTTCAACGTCACGTTCTCCGCCTTGAACGGCAATCCCAGCAACGCCCGCAAGCAATCCGCCGGATCCCGCGCCGCCGCGCTCGCCACCAACAACGTCCGCTCCGAATGCTGAATGATCTTAAACCCCTCCCGCAATTCCACGCACGCCGCCAGCTCCGCCCCCCTGAAATCCCCCTCCAACAAGAATAACTGCGCTCCCCCCAGCCGCGCCCGCAACTCCCCTAACGTCCCCTCCGCCAATAACCGCCCGTGATCGATGATCCCAATCCGATCGCACAAGCCCTCTGCCTCCTCCAAGTAGTGCGTCGTGTAAAGCACCGCCGTCCCCCGCTCCCGCAACCCCCGAATAAACTCCAGCAAGTTCATCCGCGCCTGCGGATCGATCCCCACCGTCGGCTCGTCCAATAACAACAACCGGGGCCGATGCAGCAACGCGCACCCCACGTTCAAACGCCGCTTCATCCCGCCAGAGAACTTCTTCACCGCTTCCTTCGCCCGATCCGCCAACGCCAGCGCCTCCAGCAACTCCCCTGCCCGCTCCCGCACCTCCGCCGCCCCCAACCCCGCCAATCGACCCCAAAACTCCAGATTCTCCCGCGCCGTCAACTCCTCGTAAACCGTCACCTCCTGCGGCACCACCCCCATGATCCGCTTCGCCCGCTCCGGCCCCTGCCAGAAATCAGCCCCGGCCACCGTCACCTCACCCGCGTCCGGCCGCAAAAGCCCCGAAATCATGGCCAGGGTCGTCGTCTTCCCAGCCCCGTTCGGCCCCAGCAACCCGTAGATCTCACCCTCCTGCACGCGGAAGCTCACGCCATCCACAGCCAGGAGGGTGCCAAACGACTTCCGCAGTTGGCGAACGTCCAACAGCGTCATAACGGCAGGCTCGAACCTCAACTCGCCAGCTTCCACGGCCCCCGATACTCGCGCCGCAACAACTTCGACGCCTCCTCATCCCCCACGATCTCTTCCTTCGCCGGATCCCACTTGATCTTCCGACCCACCATCATCGCGATCAACCCCAGATGACCCGGCACCGCCGAACGATGCGCTGCCTCCACCGGCGTGATCGTCGGCTGCCGCGATTTGATGCTGTCCAGCCAGTTGCGATTGTGGTTGTTCGACTTGATCAGCTTCACCTTGCGCAATTCTTCCGGCACCGACCGCCACTCCCGCCACTCCTCCTTCGAGCCGTTAAATCCCCCCCGATCCACCCACACCCAACCGTCCGTCCCAATCCACTTCGTCCCCCCGCGAATATCCCCGTGGCCCCCCGCAATCACCATCGGCGTCCCGTCCGGATACGTCAGCGTCACCCGATACTTTGTGCAGGTGTTCCAAATCGCGTCGCGCGACGGAAACTCGCCCTGCCCCTCCACCTCCACCGGCCCCGTGTCGTCCCACCCCATCCCCCAATGCGCAATGTCGCAATGGTGCCCAATCCAATCCAGCAACTGACCGCCGCCAATGTTGTAGTCCCAACGCCAGTTCATGTGCACCCGAGCCTCGATATACGGCTGCATCGTCGCCGGCCCAATCCACATCTCGTAATCCAAATGCGCCGGCGGCTCCGTCACCGACCGCTTGCTCCCGGTCCCCGCAAAATCATGATGCCCGCTCGGCAACCCCACCTCCACCCGCGTCACCTTCCCAATCAAACCGTTCCGCACAATCTCCGCCGCCTTGTGGAAATTCCCCACCGACCGCTGCCAGGAGCCGGTCTGCCATATCCGCCCGTTCTCCTGCACCGCCTTCACGATCGCTTGCTGCTCCGCAATCGTCCGGGCCAGCGGCTTCTCCCCATAAATGTCCTTCTTCCGCCGCGCCGCCTCCACCGCCACCAACGCATGCCAGTTGTCAGGAATCGCAATCGTCACCGCATCGATGTCCTCCCGCCCCAATAGCTCCCGGTAATCCCGATACGCCCGGCAGTCCTTGTTCTTGTAGTGATTGTTTACCGCATTGACCGCCCCCTCCAGATGCCGCTGGTCCAAGTCGCACGCCGCCACCACCTGACAATCCCCTTGCCCCATCAACCCGCTCGTGTTCCCAGGCCCCTGCATCCCCCACCCAATCGTCCCCACCACGATCCGCTCCGAGGGCGCCGGCCTCCCTTCCGCCCCGAACACACTCGCCGGCACCAACGTGGGCGCCGCTATCGCCACCCCCGCGGTGGCCAAAAACCGACGACGACTCAAACCCTGGCTGAAAACGGTGTCATTCATAGGATGCTCATGACGCCCGATTCCCCAGCAACATTCGAGCACAAAATGAACCGCCCCGGTCCCGCGGTCGCTCCGGTGCATCCTCTCGCCGTCCATGGCTGAGTCGGACCGCCGCCCTCCTGGCGGCCCGTCCCTCGATCCGGCAAGGATGCCGATGATCCGTCCGCGCGCCCGTCGCTCCCCACCCCGGGTCGCCGAGCGTTTCAGAGCGGTTGGGGGAAGGGAGATGGGCAGCGGGAACCTGCGAACCGTCAAACCTCCGGGGCCGGACCCGCCCCCACAGACACCCTGAGCCATCCCCTCCCGAGCCCCCACCTCGGCCCCAACGCGTGCGCAACCCGCAACCCGCAATCCCACAGTGGCTATTTCGAGAACCCCTCGTTACCCTTAGCCCACGATTCCATGAAGACGTCCTTGCTCGCCCTTCCAGTCGCCCTGCTCGGTGCCGCCGCCACCTTCGCCGCCTCCCCTCCGCCCCTCTCCCCCCCAAGCCTGGCCGACTACTTCGCACACGAAACCCACCGCCTCGAAACCAATTGCCTCGCCAACCTCCGTTCTCTCCCGGACTGGCAGCAGCACCAGGACGAATATCGCCGCCAACTCCAAGAGATGCTCGGCCTCTGGCCCCTCCCCCCCCGCACCCCCCTCCACCCCGTCGTCACCGGCCGCCTGGACCAACCCGACTGCACCATCGAAAAACTCCACTTCCAGTCCCAGCCCGGCCTCTACGTCACCGCCAACCTCTACCTCCCCAAACAACTCGACCGCCCCGCCCCCGCCATCCTCTACGTCTGCGGCCATGCCCAAGTGAAAACCAACGGCCTCAGTTGCGGCAACAAAACCGCCTACCAACACCACGGCCTCTGGTTCGCCCGCCACGGCTATGTCTGCCTCCTCATCGACACCCTCCAGCTCGGCGAAATCGAAGGACTCCACCACGGCACCCACCGCGAAGGACTCTGGTGGTGGAACGCCCGCGGCTATTCCCCGGCGGGCGTCGAAGCCTGGAACTCCATCCGCGCCCTCGATTACCTCGAATCCCGCCCCGAAGTCGACCCCACCCGCCTCGGCATGACCGGCCGCTCCGGCGGCGGTTCCTACACCTGGACCACCGCCGCCCTCGACCCCCGCATCCGCGCCGCCGCCCCGGTCGCCGGCCTGACCGACCTCCGCAACCACGTCGTCGATGGCTGCGTCGAAGGCCACTGCGATTGCATGTTCTTCGTCAATTCCTACCGCTGGGACTTCCCGCTCAACGCCGCCCTCCTCGCCCCACGCCCCCTCCTCCTCGTCAACACCGACGCCGACTCCATCTTCCCCCTCGACGGCGTCATCCGCACCCACGCCAAACTCCGCCACCTCTACCAGCTCCACGGCAAACCCGACCTCCTCGGCCTCGTCATCGGACCCGGCCCCCACAAAGACACCCAGGACCTCCAAATCCCCGTCCTCCGCTGGTTCAATCGCCACCTCAAAGGCGAAGATCCCCCCGTCGCCGACGCCGCCCTCAAACGCCTCGACCCCCTCCAACTCCGCGTCTTCCGCGATCTCCCCGCCGACCAAATCAACACCCGCATCCACGAGTCGTTCGTGGGCCCCCCCCCCGGGGGCCGCCCCCCCCCCCCCCCCCCCCCCCCCCCC
>CAZVRY010000324.1:0-7334 GCA_964629545.1 uncultured Verrucomicrobiota bacterium
ACAAAACCCAGCCTCTCCACCTCGCTTTGCCTGTTCCGGCTCAAGGCGCCGGCACGCGCCGACACCGGCTGAGCCTCGAATCCGCCTCCCGCTTGCCTACCCTCAGGGAACCCCCACGACCGGCCAATTCCGCGGAGTTTCGAGGATCTTCAGCCTTCCGCACCGCTACCGAAGGCACACGGTCTGCTCAATGTGAGAAAGAGCAGATCGATGAAGCGAAAACGCAAAACATATAGCGGCGCTTTCAAAGCCAAAGTGGGTTTGGAAGCGGTTCATGGACTGAAGTCGGTGGCGCAGTTGGCCCGGGACTACGAGGTGCATCCGATGCTGGTGAGCCAGTGGAAAGCGACGATCCGGGATCGGCTGCATGAGCTGTTTGAAAAGCCGCGATCGCTGCTGGACGAAGACAGCGAGCGACGCATCGCGGCGCTGCACGAGAAGATCGGCGAACTGACGGTGAGCCTGGACTGGTTGAGAAAAAAGTCCAAGCAATTGGGAATCTCGACCAAAGACGAGAACTGATCGAGAAGATTGACCCGCCGAGCATCCGTCTACAATGCGACCTGCTGAACCTCAGTCGAGCCGGCTACGACTACGAACCGGTGCCGGAGAAGCCGGAGAACCTGGCGCTGATGAAGCAGCTGGATCAATGGCACTTGAAGTATCCAACGTATGGGAGCCTGCGGTTGATGGTGTGGTTGGATCGGGAGGGCTGGGTGGTGAACCGCAAGCGGGTGGTTGGGCTGATGGACCTGATGGGATTGGAGGCGTTGTTTCCACGCCGCTCGCTCAGGCAACCGGGACTGGGTCACGCCATCTATCCGTATCTGTTGAGAGGGGTGGAGGTCAGTGGACCGGATCAGGTGTGGTGTGCGGACATCACCTACCTCCCTATGGCTTATGGGTTTATGTATCTAGTTGCGGTGATGGATTGGTGGAGTCGCTACGTGCTGGCCTGGGAGCTGAGCAACACGTTGGAGGCGGAGTTTTGCATTCGAGCGTGGGAGCAGGCGCTGGCGCACGGCCGCCAAGCCCCGGTGGTTTCCAACACCGACCAAGGCTCGCAGTTCACCAGTCCGGGATGGATCGACGCGGTGGAGTTGGCGGGGGTGGAGGTGAGCATGGATGGCGTAGGCCGATGGATGGACAACCGGTTCATCGAACGGTGGTGGTGGAGCACGACGTGCGAGGACGTCTACCTCAACGACTACGGCGACGGGCTGGCTGCGACGGTAAGGAAAGGAACCCCCACGAAACGGAGAGGGAGGGCGACGGGCCGCTGGTTCGTTGCTCTCTCTTTCCAAATGGGTTCTCAACGCAGAGCAGCCAACGCACAAAAACAACCCGAGCAGACCCGAGAAAACAGAAGCTTAAATTCTGCGTCCAGTGGTCTGAAGATTGGGGGCCACCTCATCCCCGATCTGGAGGTTGGTCAGGACGATCGAGTTGCTCGTCTTGTCCGGCAACGCCACGCCGTTCCAGCGCCACTGGTAGGTGACAGGCGGCGTGGCGGTCACGATGACCCGATTGGTCACGCTGGCACCCAGGCTCATCGAGAACCAATTCGTCAGCTGGCCGCCAGCCGAGATAACCATGGGCTGGTTGACCGTCAGGTGGGCTGGGTCGCTGCTGGTGCTGCCATTGGCGTCGGGCACTTCCAGCACTTGCAAGCCCTGATACCCCGCCGCCAGGAACACGTAAGGACCGGATACGGCAAGCGCACGGGCCGCTGTCGCCCGGCGATAAACCGCACGCTCCACCGGGCGGGCCGGATCGCTCGCATCCAGGATCAGGAGGCTCTTGGACGTCGCCAAATACGCCTTCCGATCCACCACCCGCACCGCCACCGCCGGACCGGCCGCGTCGGATTGCTCACATCCACCCGGTCGACCGTGCTGAAAGAGTCCAGTTCCCAACTCGACACGAACAGGGTGGGCCTCGACACCGCCTGGTCGCTCACGTCCAGGAATGGGTCCCAGCTCCCCGCCAGCGTGGGCGGGCCGCTGCCGCCGACGTCGATCACCTTTACCATGGGCCGATCCGTGGCCAGGTAGACACGCCCATCGCCCAGGGCAAGGCGGTGGACGGCGTTGGTGTCGGGATCGACCCAGGTCTTGTCCAGGGTCAACTCCACCGCCGTCGACGGTTCCATTTTCCAGAAACTGATCCAGTCGTGATAGGCCTTGCCAGCGCTGCCGGAGGATCTCAGCGGGCTCCGCCCAGCACGCGTCACCGACGGCGGCTAGATCGAGGACAAGGCTGGCACCATAGCCCCCCCAGTCCGGGTATTGAGGGCTGGCGAGGCCTGCTCCCACCGCATTCCAACATCCGCCCAGATCAGTGAAGTCCACGTAGACCCTTGGCAAGGTGGCAGGCACGCTGTTTGCCGGACAGGCGTGGTGGAGGTTCCGGCCCCGTCCGGCATGGCGACCCGCTGCGACCGAGAGGCCGGTCGCGGTCCGAGCTGCCCCGGGACCGAAGGCGTGACAGGCACGATATCGGATTCTGCCTTCTGCACTCTGCCTTCCCTCTGGCGAGCGCCCCCGGTCCTCTACTGAAGAACGTCGGTAATGTTCCGGAAAAGAAACCGTATAGACGAGGTGAACGACGGATCCTGTACTGCCCCCTCGACCAGGGCGGAGAGCCACCCTGCCGAGGGGCGGGCGGACCATCGACGGGCCAGCCACGGCTCGGCCCGGGAACGTCAGAAACCGACAACACCTATGAATCCAATCGCGAAATGCCAATCGGCGTGGGCCACGGGTCCTCATGCGCAGGAACCGCCGCGTACTGCAAGGGCGCCTTCCTTGGCGCTTGGCTGGTCTTGGCGCGCCATCCATCGAGCTGGGAACGCGTGTGATTCGAGCCGAGAGGACCTCCTAGCACCTGAGAATGGCAGGATAGCCGGTCATCTCAAGTTCCGGAGACCCGTTGAGCCGGGTCTGAGCGCGGGCGTTGAACGTTCGCCCGGAAGGACTCCCACCTGTCGGCGGGGCTTTACGATGATCGAGCTGTTGGCGGTCATCGCGGTCATTGCGATCCTCGTGGCGCTCTTGCTGCCCACCCTTTGCCAAACCACGCGCGCGGGGCGGGTGGCCCGATGCCAGGGAAACGTACGCCAGTTGATGCTCGGTTTGGCGCTCTATGTGGAGGACCACGGCGCCTTTCCTCTCGATGGCCCGGCCACCCGGGACGGCAAGGACTACTACAAATGGCACGTGGCACTCCGTGCTTACACGATGGCCGGCTGGATGCAGGACTTGTATCGCTGTCCCGATTATCGCGGCCTGACCCAGGAGGGCGGTGCGGGCAGCTGCCTTGCCTACGGGTCCTACGGCTACAACATCCAAGGCGTCGAAGCCGGCCGCCGGTCCTCGCTCGGGTTAGGCGGGGGCGGACCTGATTGGCCACCCCTCGTTCCGAACGTTGAGAGTTCCGTTTCGCATCCTGTTGACATGATCGCCCTCGGGGATGCGAGCCTCAACCGGATCGGGGGCGCCAGTAATGACCCGGGCCCTCGTTACTTAGGGAATGGATCACTCTCACCTCCCAGCGGATGGAATGTCCCAGCCGATTCCTATCGGTTGACCGCCACGCGCCGTCGCCATAGCGGCCGACTCAATCTCGCGTTCTGCGACGGGCACCTCGAGTCCGTCACAGCCGAGCGGGTTGGGGGCACCACCGAGTCGACGCTCCGCCGATGGAACCGCGACAACCAACCCCACCTTGAGTTGGTTTCGCTCTGGCGACCGTGAGCGTGGTTGTCACTTTTCCCCTGAACCTCGATCCGCGGAATCGCGAAGCGCTCGCGCCTACCGCAGCGTCTCGGCCAAATACCGGATCTCCTCGTCGATCTCCTCCGCTCGGGTGACGGTGTGGGCGATCTCCTGGCGCAGACGCTCGCTGAACCGCCGACGCAGCCGGTACACGGTGACCCGGACGGCGTTCTCCGGACAGGTTCGGAGGCGGCTTTCACCTTGCGGTGGGGAGGGAGGATCGGGTTGAATGCGGCTCGAATCAGCATGGCGGACGCCCCGACGCAACTTGCGGCACAGATCTTCGTGGCCGATGACGAGGAATTGCTGCTGGAATTGGCGGAGGCGATCCTGACGCGGGAGGGGTTTCGGGTGCGGACGTTTCGGGATCCTAACGAGGCGGCGCAGGCCTTCGCCGCGGCGGACCGGCGTCCCGGCTTGCTCGTGACCGATTACGCGATGGGGGAGATGACCGGGCTCGATCTGATCGAGACCTGTCGGGCCTTGGAACCTGGTCTCAAGGTGATCCTGGTGAGCGGCACGGTAGATGCCACGATCGCCGACTCGACGACCCAGCCCATTCAGGCGTTTCTGCGCAAACCCTACGATCCCTTGGCCCTGGCCCGAGTGGCCCGGACGCTGCTGGGCGTTTGAGCGCGGCGATGGTTCTTGTGGACTCAGCCTTCACGCCCGCCGGGTCTGCCTACCCCGAGACACCGGCGGCGCGCTCTCGTTGGATCGTTGGTCATCGCCCCCCTCGATCCGCGGTGGATCCCTGGCGGCCCTATGCGTTTCTGCGGGAACGAGAGCCGGCCGCGGGGGGGGGGCAGGAGGAGGTGGTCACGATATTCCTTTCCAATCGCGAGTGCCCGTGGCGCTGTCTGATGTGCGACTTGTGGCGGCATACCCTGGAAGCGCCCGTCCCGGCCGGCGCCATCGCGGCTCAGATCGAAGTGGCGTTGTCGGCACTCGAGGCTCAGGGGCCGGCGACGGTGTTGAAGCTTTACAATGCCGGCAGTTTCTTCGATGCGCAGGCGATTCCGCCCTCGGACTGGGCAGCCATCGCCCAGCGGGCGGCGCGCTTCGAGCGAGTGGTGGTGGAATGTCATCCTACGCTGGTGGGGCGGCGCTGTCTGGCGTTTCGGGACGCACTGGTGGCGGCGGCGGCGGCGCAGGGCCGGCGGGCGCCGGTCCTCGAGGTGGCGATGGGCCTGGAGACCGTCGAGGAGGGTGTGCTGGCCAAGCTCAACAAGGGGATGACGCTGGACGATTTCCGGCGGGCAGCGCGGTTCCTGGTGGCCGAGGGGATGGCGCTCCGTGCCTTCGTGCTGGTGAAGCCGCCCTTCCAGGACGAGACCGAGGCCGCGATTTGGGCGGAGCGGTCGGCGGCGTGGGCGTTCGCCGAGGGGGCGAGCGTGGTTTCGTTGATTCCGGTGCGCTTGGGGAACGGGGCGCTCGAGGCCTTGGCCGCGCAGGGGGTGTTTGCGCCGCCTTCCTTGGACCTCGTGGAAGCGGTCCAGGAGGCGGTGCTGGGCATGGGGCGAGGTCGCGTGCTGGTGGATCTTTGGGATCTGGAGGCGTTCGCGTCCTGCCCGCACTGTCGCGAGGCCCGGCGGGAACGGTTGGCGTCGATGAATCTCGAGCAGCGCGGAAGGCCGCGCGTGGTCTGCGGGGCATGCGGGAATTGCGGACCGCGGAGTGCGGAGTGCGGGTTGGGGATAGAGCGAGGGGTGGGTGGGTGAGGTGAGGGTTTTATGGACTACTCGTGCGATGTGGCGATCGTGGGGTCTGGGTTCGCGGGTTCGCTGCTGGCGATGATGGCCCGCCGGTGCGGGCGCACCGTGGTGATGCTCGAGCGGATGAGGCATCCGCGCTTCGTGATCGGGGAATCCTCGACGCCTTTGGGGAACCTGTTGCTCGAGGAGTTGAGCGACCGTTTCGATTTGCCGGCGGTGCGGAGTTTTTCGAAGTGGGGCACGTGGCGGCGGGCTCATCCGACCGTGAGCTGCGGGTTGAAGCGCGGGTTCACATTCTTGCATCATCGGGTCGATCATTCGTGGGAGGCTGCGCCGGATCGCGGCGACCAACTGCTGGTGGCGGCCAGTCCGCGGGACGAGGTGGCGGACACGCACTGGTATCGACCGGAGTTCGATGCCTTTCTCGCGGGGGAGGCGGAGCGGTTGGGCGCCACCCACTTGCAGGAGGTGGAACTGGAGGAGGCGGTCTTTGACGAGGAAGGCGGGACGTTGCGGGGGCGGCAGGCGGGGTGCGCAGTGACCGTGCGGGCGAGGTTAGTGATCGACGGTTCGGGGCCGCGCGGCTTTCTGGCGAGAGCACTGGGGCTGCCGGAACGGCCCATGGAGCATCTCCCTCCCACACAGTCGCTTTACACACACTTTCGCGGGGTGGGACGGCTCGAGGACCTCGTGGGCGCCGGAGGCGGGGGTGGGGGTGACGGCGGGGCCGCGGGGGGCGAGGCGCCCCCGTATCCGATCGACGACGCGGCGGTGCATCATGTGTTTGCGGGCGGCTGGATCTGGGTGCTGCGTTTTGACAACGGGATCGTAAGCGCCGGGGTGGCGGCCCGGGACGATTCTGCGGACGAGATCGGGTTGCGGGAGGGAGCAGCGGGATGGGGTCGGCTGCTCGACCGGTTGCCCTTGGTGCGGGCCCAGTTTGCGGCCGCCGAGCCGGTCCGGCCTTTTGTCTATAGCCCGCGGCTGGCCTTCCGGGCGGGACGCGTGTGCGGACCGCGCTGGGCGTTGTTGCCTTACGCTGCGGGGTTCATCGATCCCCTGCTTTCGACCGGGTTTCCGCTGACGCTGCTGGGACTGGGCCGACTTGGCCGGGTGTTGGAGGCGGATTGGGAGCGGGAGGGATTCGAGGGGCCGTTGCAGGACTACGCGCGACAGGTCACGGCCGAGTTCGAAGCGGCGGAAAGGCTGATCGCCGCGTTGTATGCTTGCCTGGACGATTTCCCGCTCTTCGCGCGCCTGACCTTGTTGTACTTCGCGGCCGCGACGTATGCGGAGACGGCTCGGCGGCTGGGGCGGGCTTCGATGGCCAGAGGGTTCCTGCTGCACGATCACCCGACTTTCGGCCCGGCCTTGCGGAGGTTGTGTGAGCGGGCCGTGCGGCTGGGGGCGACCGGAGGACGCCGAGAGGAGGCGCGGACTGCCCTGTGGGCGGGCGTGCTGGAGGCAATCCGGCCCATCGATGTCGCGGGACTGACGCGGGAGGATCGGCGGGGGTGGTATCCGGTGGACCTTGGGGACTTGTGGGCGGCGAGGGACAAGCTGGGGGTGACGGAGGCGGAGCTGCGGGAGATGCTGGGGCGCTGTGGGTTGCTGGAGCGGTAGACAAGGTGACAGGTTTACTGCTTGGGGGGGAGATCACGATTACGAGTAGGAGTAGGATTACGAGTGGGAGGGGGGAGGAGAGAGGGGAGGCTGGGGGGGGGGGGGGCGGTTTATGGAAGGCGGGGGTAGGGGGCGGCGAGGCAAAGGACCCTGCCGTGCTTTCGCTGGCATTCGGCGGGTTGGATGGGAACCATGCGGGCGGCGGGGCCGAGGACCCGTT
>CAZVRY010000325.1:0-352 GCA_964629545.1 uncultured Verrucomicrobiota bacterium
CGTCAAGGCCATCCTCGTCAACATCTTCGGCGGCATCATGCGCTGCGATGTCATCGCCGCCGGCATCGTCGATGCCATCAAGGAAACCCGCCTCACCCTCCCCCTCGTCGTCCGACTCGAAGGTAACAATGTCCAAATCGGCCAGCAGATCCTCGCCGATTCCGGCCTGCCCATCATCCGCGGCCAGTCCATGGCCGATGCCGCCGAAAAAGTCGTCCAAGCCGCAGCCGCCTGACCCGCCGCCCGCAGCTGCAGCTGGGCGCCGGACGGGGTCGGGGGCCGCCAGGGCGGGCGCGGGGGGGGGGGGGGGGCCGGGGGGTTGGGGGGGGGGGGGGGGGGGGGTGGGGGGGGG
>CAZVRY010000325.1:362-1164 GCA_964629545.1 uncultured Verrucomicrobiota bacterium
GCCCCCCGCCGCCCCCGCCCCGCTCCCGCCCTCCCCGGTACCCCCCCCACCCCACTCGTCATCCAAGGCATCACCGGGAGCTTCGGCGCCACCCACGCCCGCCTCAGCCTCGACTACGGCTCCCAAGTCGTCGCCGGGGTCACCCCAGGCAAAGGCGGCCAACTCTTCGAGAACCGCGTCCCCATCTTTGACACCGTAGCCGAAGCCGCCCGCGCCACTGGCGCCACCGCCTCCGCCATCTTTGTCCCCCCGGCCTTCGCCGCCGACGCCATCCTCGAAGGGGTCGATGCCGGACTCGACCTGGTCGTCTGCATCACCGAAGGCATCCCCGTCAACGATATGGTGCGCGTCAAGCGGGCCATGGAAGGCGGACGCACCCGCCTGATTGGCCCCAACTGCCCCGGCGTCGTCACCCCAGGCGAAGGCCCGCACTCCACCGGCGGCTGCCGCATCGGCATCGCCCCGGGCTACATCCACAAAAAGGGCTCCGTCGGCGTGGTCAGCCGCTCCGGCACCCTCACCTATGAAGCCGTCTGGCAACTCACCTGCCGCGGGATCGGCCAAACCACGTGCGTCGGCATCGGCGGCGACCCCGTCAATGGCACCTCCCACCTCGACGTGATCCAACTCTTCATGGCCGACCCCGAAACCAAAGGCATCATCATGATCGGCGAAATCGGCGGCAGCGCCGAAGAGGAAGCCGCCGCCTGGATCAAACAGCACGGCACCAAACCCGTCGCCGGCTTCATCGCCGGCGCCACCGCGCCCCCGGGACGCCGCATGGGCCACGCCGGCGCCATCA
>CAZVRY010000325.1:1174-7281 GCA_964629545.1 uncultured Verrucomicrobiota bacterium
AGCGGCGGAAAAGGCACCGCCGCCGCCAAAATCGAGGCCTTCCGCGCGGCCGGCATCGGCGTCGCCGCCACCCCCTCCGTCATGGCCGAAACCCTCCTCAGCATGATGTGACCGGCCGCCGACCGGGCAGGCCCTGACGCGCTTGGGTCCGCTCGCGAGCCCGCAGCGGCCTCCGGCTCGCCCGCTTCCTGACCGCATGGAACCCGCTCGCCTCACGCCTGCCCTCGATCTCGTCGACTGGCTCCTCAACCTCCTCGGGCTCCTCCTCTGGGTCAATTGGCGCGCCATCGCCCGCGAGCCCCTGGGCGTCCCCCGCCTCTCGATCGCCTCCACCCTCAAGCACACCGAAGCCAAACCCCCGCAACGCTGGATCTATCTCGCCGTCCTCGCCGCCCTGCTCCTCCTCCGACCCCTCCTCTACTGGCTTCTCGGCAGCGCGCTCCAGTGGATGCCCACCTTGAATCTGGGCGCTATCACCCTCACCTTCCGGAGCGATTACCTCGGGCGCATGCTCCTCTTCTCGCTCGCCAGCTTCGCCCTCCTCCTCCTCATCTTCCACGGTTGGCTCCTCCTCCTCGTCATGCTCAACCGGCGCCTCCCAGACCTCGACTCCCAACACCGGCTGGTCCGCGGCCTCCTCGGCTTCCCCGCCCGCTGGCCCCTCCTCCTCCAACTCCTCCTCCCCTTCCTCGTCGGCAGCCTCCTTTGGTGGATCGTCAGCCTCCTCCTTGTCTACGGCGGCCTCCTCCCTCCCCCCGCCTCCTCCCAGCACGCCTGGCAACAAGCCGCCGTCATCGGCCTCTGCGCCTACCTCACCTGGAAATGGCTCGCCGTCGGCCTCCTCCTCGCCCACCTCGTCCATAGCTACGTCTATCTCGGACGCTGGCCCTTCTGGCAATACGCCAACCAATCCGCCCGCCCGCTCCTCCGCCCCCTCCATTGGCTCCCCCTCCGCCTCGGCAAAGTCGACTTCACCCCCGTCGCCGGCATGATCCTCATTCTCATCGCCGCGCAATTCGCCACCCGCGGCCTCCACTCCCTCTACCGCAAACTCCCCCTCTAACCCGCCTCCCGCTGCCGCGCCGCATGCCGCGCCAGCCGCTCCCGCCGCAATTGCCGCCGGATCCATACCCCGCGCAAGGCGTCGAACAGTAAATACCCAACAAATACCCCTGCCGGCACGCCCACCGCCAACAGCACCCACCAGGAGGCTCCTAAAGAAGAAAACCGCACAACCCCTTGGACCCCCATTACGCTCCCCCGTTCAGTCTCCACCCCGATTCTATTCCCGCCCCCCCGCCCAGCCAACCCCAACCACCCCCACAAATCCTCCCCTCCCCCCCTGTCCCATCCTCGATCCCGGATCCCTCATCCAGGTTCCGAATCCCGTCTGCCCACGGCTTCGTCGCGGCTTAAACGCTTGACTCGTTTCCAACCCAAACCCCATCAATGCGGGGCCATGCGGCCCGGCACCTCAGCGCCATCTCTCCAGCCCGCCCGACGGTCCCCTACCCACCGTCGGGCCACGGCTTCTTCAGGCCAGCCTCCGAAGCCCACCCCCCCTCCGCGCCTGAGATGCGTTGTCGCGGAACAGGTTACCCCGAGGGTGTTCCGCAAGCGGTTGGAAATCAACGAGGCCACGTCCGTGCGAACTGGTGGCCCGAAGGACTGGGGGATTCGTGGGCAGAATGGCTGTCCCCCGCCGACCCTGACTTGACGGCCCACTCCCCCTCATGGTCTTCAATTCGTTCCCGTTCCTGATCTTCTTCCTGGTCGTCACGACCCTCTTCTTCGCCTTGCCCCCACGCTCCCGGTGGGCCCTGCTCCTGGCCTCGAGTTGCCTCTTCTACACCTGGTTCATTCCCCGCTACCTCCTCATCCTCGCCTTCACCATCGTCATCGATTACTTCGCCGGCCTCTGGATCGAACGATCCTCCGGACCCCAGCGCCGCCTCGCCCTCATCGCCAGCCTCGTCGCCAACATCGGCGTCCTCGCCGTCTTCAAATACTACAACTTCATCAACGACAACCTCGAAGCCCTCGCCACCTTCCTGGGCTGGAATTACCCCATCCCCCACCTCGGCATCATCCTGCCCATCGGCCTCTCCTTCCACACCTTCCAGGCCATGAGCTATACCATCGAGGTCTATCGCGGCCACCAAAAAGCCGAACGCCACTTCGGTATCTACGCCCTCTACGTCATGTTCTACCCCCAACTCGTGGCCGGCCCCATCGAACGCCCCCAAAACCTCCTCCACCAATTCCACGAACGCCAAACCTTCGATTACCACCGCGTCACCAGCGGCCTCCGGCTCATGGCCTGGGGCCTCTTCAAAAAGGCCGTCGTCGCCGACCGCGTCGCCCTCCTCGTCAACCCCGTCTACGCTGACCCTTCCAGTTACTCCGGCCCCGCCCTCGCCCTCGCCACCGTCTTCTTCGCCTTCCAAATCTTCTGCGACTTCAGCGGCTACTCCGACATCGCCATCGGCGCCGCCCGCGTCATGGGCTTCACGCTCATGCGCAACTTCGACCGCCCCTACCACGCCCGCAGCATCTCCGAGTTCTGGCGCCGCTGGCACATCAGTCTCTCCACCTGGTTCAAGGACTACCTCTACATCCCCCTCGGCGGCAGCCGGGTGGCCGGCCCCCGCTGGGCCTTCAACATCATGGTCGTCTTCCTCATCAGCGGCCTCTGGCACGGCGCGAGCTGGACCTACGTCGTCTGGGGCGGACTCCACGGCCTCTTCCTCTGCCTCGGTGCGGTCACCGCCCCCCTCCGCCAACGCTGCGCCCATGCTCTCGGCCTCCCCCGCGCCCCCACCCTCCATCGCCTCCTCCAAACGTTCACCGTCTTCATCCTCGTCTGCCTCACCTGGATCTACTTCCGTGCCACCGGCTTCGCCGACGCCTGGACCATCACCACCGGCCTCCTCCACGGCTGGAACGACGTCCTCCACCCCGCCTACTGGCAAGAGGTCTTCGCCCGCGCCCGCTTCACCAACACCGACCTCCTCCTCGCCGCCTTCGGCCTAGTCACCCTCGAGGCCGTCCACTTCCTCCAAGACCGCCTCCCCGTCGGCGCCACCCTCGCCGCCTCTCCCTGGTGGCTCCGCTGGCCCGTCTATTACGCCGTCGTCAGCGCGATCTTCTTCCTCCACGTCAGCGACGGCGGCACCTTCATCTACTTCCAGTTCTGATGAGCCCCTCCCTCCGCTTCCTCCATCGCGCCACCCTCCTCGGGCTGCCCTTCCTTAGCCTCGTCCTCGCCTTCGAAGCCTGGACCGCCTGGGACCGCAGTGTCTACGCCCAAAAAAAGGCCGCCCTCGAACGCATCGCCCCCCGCCTCGAAACTCTCGTCCTCGGCTCCTCCCAATCCTACTACGGTATCCTCCCCCACCGGTTCCCACGCCCCGCCTTCAACCTCGCTTTCCCCGCCCAAACCCTCCGCTACGATTCCGCCCTCCTCGACCGCTACCTCGACCGCCTGCCCCAGCTCCGCACCGTCCTCCTCCCCATCAGCTACTTCACCCTCGAACACGAACTCGAGTTCGGCTCCGAAGCCCGCCGCTCCTGCCACTATCGCTACCACTTCGGCATCCCCAACCCCTCCCACCACCACCGCGACGAAGCCCGCAATTTCTTCAACCTCCTCCTCTCCGGCCGCCAACAAGTCGCCGGACTCCTCCGTGAACAGGCCCGCTCCCTCCTCGGCCGCGCCGGCCAGAAAAGCGAGGGCGTCGACCTCCTCGATGACCTCGGCGGGCTGGCCCACACCGACGACCCCCACCCCTCCCCCCAGGATCTCGAACGCGACGCCGACTGGGTCGTCCGCCTCCACGAAGACGGCATGCGCCCCGCCGCCCTGCCCGCCAACGTCGAACTCCTCCAGTCCCTCCACGCCCGCCTCCGGTCCCGCGGCATCCGCCTCATCCTCTTTACCCCTCCCGTCACCCTTGCCTATCACAACCGCCTGAACCCCACCCGCCTGCAAGCCATCCTCGCTACCACCCGGAACCTCGCCCAAGCCCTCCAGATCGATTACCACGACTTCTCCCAAGATCCCCGCTTCACCAACGCCGACTTCCGCGACTCCAATCACCTCAACGCCGCCGGCCGCGACCGCTTCTCTCGCCTGCTCGCCGACCTCCTCTAGCCTCGATCATTCGCAGCCAGCATGTCCCCTCTCCCTCTCTCCCTCTCCCCAACCCCTCTGAAACGCTTCGCCGCAAAGGGTTGGGGAGAGGGTAAGGGGTGAGGGCACGGTCTGGTCGACCGACAGACCGTGGCGGGTCCAAACCCCGTGTGAAATTTGCGGGCTAACCCCGAAGCAGACTGGTGCCGGTGGCGGGACTCGAACCCGCACGGCCGAATCGGCCAAGGGATTTTAAGTCCCTTGCGTCTGCCATTTCGCCACACCGGCAACCTTGCTAACCCACCACTTGCGCCCGCGCCCGCGCGCCAACCCTGTAGCGGTGCCGACTACCACGCTGCTTCTGCCTCGTGAAAGCCGCCCAAACCCAAATCCAAAAACCCGAGCCCGCCACGGCCCTCACCCCCTCAACCTGTCAAAACCACGCCCCAGACGCAAGCAACCCGTAATGCGTCCCGGCAACTCTCATCCTGCACGAAGAGCCCCCCCTGGCGTTGACCCGCTACTCATGGATCTCCGGATTGCTCCTTAACGGAGCGTTCCGTGTCTCGCAAATACTCCAAGGCGTGCTCCTCTTGGACAACCGCGTATGCCCGCTTGAACCAGTAATCAATCTCCCCCGGTTTCCCCAAGGATGGATCCTCATGCAGATAGAACACCATGGCGAGGAGCCCCCCAGGATCATCGAGCTCAGCGGCACGCCTGCAGCAGTATAAGGCGCGTCGTTGATCTGGCTTGAAGAACACAAAGTGGTGGTAACAATGGGGTCAAGTCACAATAAGTGATTTTGGTGAAAACTGGGGGGTTTTTCAGCGGGTTGGGATGGGCGTCGGGGTGAGTGCGTTGAGATAGCATCCTTGGCCGCTCATGGGAGGGCAATGTCCTTGCGGCTCGGCGCGGAGCCTTTGGCCGCGCCGGAGGCTTCGGAGCGGGTCCTGGGGCGCAACTTCCTGGGAAATCCCCCCCTCTTTGAGGATTACCTCGCCGCCGCTTCCGCAACTTGAGCCTCTTCCACCAACATCGCTTGCCGCAGCTTCCAGGCCTCTCGCCGAATCCACCGCTTCACATTACAGGCCGCGCCGATGAAGTAGTTCTGCAGTTTGACTTGGGCCAAGCCCCGTTAGCGGGCCCGGCGCATCCCGTGGCCCCGGACCAGTTCGCTCTGCGTGCCTTCCAGGGCGTTGCGGTGTTTCATCCGCGCCTTGAACAGATCAGTCTGCTGCTCCTGGCGGCGCGCCTGCAAGAAGGTGTGATGCTCCCCCACCACCACCGAACGGTGTCGCTGGTCCTTGCCCAGACACTGATCGCGCAGGGGACAGGCATGACCGTGCGTGCTGAACTCGAAGCGGAAATGCACCTTGCCTGTGCCCTCTTCCTCCAAGCGGCTGCACTGCGTGTTGGCCGTGCCAGCCGGACAGATCGCCTGCCGCGTCTCCACGGTGATCTGAAAGTCCTCCACGCTGAACCGGCCTTCTTGGCGCGGCGCGGGCTGAGCCGGCCCCACGATCTCGCGCCCCTCAGCCTGGGCTTGCGCGAGCTTCTGCGCCGATACATACGCCCCATCCACATACTGCACGGGCGGCTTCTCCAAACCCATCTGCGCCTGCTCTTGGTCCATCTTGACCGCGCCGACCTCATCACTCTGGTGGGCCGGATGGGTCACGATCCCGGTGATAAAATTCTGCGTCGGTTCCCCGGGCGTCAGGGTCGCTGGGTTGACCGTCTCGGCCACCTGAACCTTGTAGCCCACGTGCTCCTTCTTCTGCTGGCCTTGCCCCTTGACCGCGTAGGTCGCCTCCGGATCGTGCGGATTCTGCACCCGATCCGAATCCAGTTGCCCCTTGCCTTTGGGCTCCACCACCACGGGGCTGGGCGGCTCGGACACGTTGGACGCCGGTGGGTTCTCGGCCACGGGGCCCTGGCCTGTCTCACCGCCGGGGGGCACGGGTGGGGCGCC
>CAZVRY010000326.1:0-7219 GCA_964629545.1 uncultured Verrucomicrobiota bacterium
GCGGTGGAGGCGGGGTCGAGGCGGGTGCGGACGGGGCCGATGGGGCGGGTCTCGACGATGGACTCGGCGAGGCGGACGGGTCGGTTGCTGTGTTTGGACGTGAACGAGACGATGGAGCGTGGGGACGGCGGGGTGGTGGAGCGGGCGGCGCGGTTGCGGGCGTTCACCTGGGGGAGCGCGGGGGGGGAGCAGGTGTTGGGGGAAGTGGCGGTGCAGGCAGATGGTTCGTGGATGGCGGAGGTGCCGGCGGACGTGCCGGTTGGATTTGAGGCGTTGGATGCGGGGGGCCGGGTGTTACGACGTCAGCCGGCGATGGTGTGGGTGCGGCCCGGCGAGAACCGGAGTTGTGTGGGGTGTCATGAGGCGCATCATCAGGCGCCGCGGAACGTGCGGCCGTTGGCGGTGAGCGAGCCGCCGGTGAGGATGACGGGGGTGGAAGGGGAGCGGCGGATGGCCGAGGGAGGCGGGCGGCGATGAGCACCAGGGGTTATGTCACGCTGGCGGTCCTGTTTTTAGTGGGGGCAGGGACGGCGGGGTGGGGGGGGCGGCAGTGGTCCGTGGCGCACGTGGCGCGGTGGACGGGGCGGGGCGATTTGGGGTTTGTGAGGTGCACGCATTGCCACTTGGTGGATGTGAAGGAGCTTTCCTGGAACCGGCCGCGGCCGCGTCATCCGTCGCCGGCGGCGTTAGTGGTGTCGCCGGATGGGGGGCGGTTGTATGTGGCGTTGGATGATGTGGACGAGGTGATTGAGGTCGAGACGGCGGGGTTGGGGGTAGTGCGGCGGGTGGGGGTGGCGGGGCGTCCGGTGGGATTGGCGGTAGACGATGTGGGGGAGCGTTTGTATGTGACGTGCCGGGAGGTCAACGAGGTGGTGGTGATCGAGACGGCGGCGTGGCGGGTGGCGGAGCGGGTGGAGGTGGGGGTGCATCCGGTCGGGGTGGTGTGGGGGCGGACGCGGGCTGGGGAGCGGTTGGCGGTGGCCAACGCGGGGTCGGACGACCTGTCGATTCTGGCGATGGGTCCGTTGCGGGAGGTGGCGCGGGTGGCGACGGGGCGGGAGCCGTATGCGGTGGCGATGGCGGCGGATGGGGCGACGGTGGCGGTGGCGAATCGGCTGGCGACGGCGTTGCGGTTCGATGGGGAGGCCTCGTCGGAGTTGACGTTGGTGGATCCTTCGCGAGGGCGGGTGTTGGCGCGGCACGTGTTGGCGTCGGCGCATTTATCGGAGGGGGTGGCGGCGGTGGCTGGGCGGGGATGGACGTTGGTGCCGCTGGTGAAGGTGCGCAACCTGGTTCCGATCACTCAGGTGGCGCACGGGTGGGTGATGTCGAGCGGGATGGCGGTGGCGACGCGGGAGGGGGTGTTGGCGCAGATCCCGGTGGACGAGGCGAACGACTATTTTGCGGATCCGGCTGGGTTGGTGGTGGACCCGGCGGGGCGGCGGGCTTATTTGGCGGCGGGGGGGAGCGACGCGGTCTCGGTGGTGGACTTGGATCGTGTGGCGGCGTGGATGGAGCGGGCGACGTCCGCGGAGCGGGGGCGGGCGATCGAGGATTTGGGGTTGTCGGGGGGCTACATCGAGGGGCGGATTACGACGGGGCGGAATCCGAAGGCGTTGGCGTTAAGTCCGGATGGGGGTCGGTCGTATGTGGCGGAGCGTTTGGACGACGCGATTTTGGTGGTGGACACGTCGACGCTCCGGCCGGTGGGGAGGGTGCGGTTGGGGGATGGGGGTTTGGGGGATCCGATTCGTCGGGGTGAGCGGGTGTTTACGGAGGCGGGGTTTACGTTTCAGCGGCAGTTCTCCTGTCGGTCGTGCCATCCGGACGGCCATGTGGACGGGCTCTCGTATGATTTCGATGGGGATGGGATTGGGGACAATCTGTTGGACAATCGGACATTGCGGGGGATTGCGGGCACGGCTCCGTTCAAGTGGAATGGGAAGAACCCGAGTCTGGAGGTGCAGTGTGGTCCTCGCTTTGCGCGGGTGCTGATGCGGACGGATCCGATTCCGCCGCGGCAGCTCAAGGATCTGGCGGCGTATTTGGGGTCGCTGCCTCCGCCGCGCCGGCAGCCGGCCGGGAAGCCGCTGACGCAGGCGCAGGAGCGGGGCCGGAGGATATTTTTTGCGACCGAGACCTCGACGGGGCAGCCGATTCCGCGGGAGCGGCAGTGTCAGACGTGTCATCGTCCCCCGTTGTTTACGAATCGGTTGCCGAGCGCGGTGGGGACGCGGGGTCCGCGGGACACGACGGATCTGTTCGACACCCCGCATTTGCTGGGGATAGCGCTGTCGGCGCCGTATTTGCATGATGGGCGGGCGCAGACGTTGGAGGAGTTATGGACGGTGTATCAGACGAACGATTTGCATGGGGTAAGCAGTTACATGGACAAGCACCAACTCAATGATCTGGTGGCGTACCTCAAGACGTTATGAATACTCGGATTGAGCGGATAGGTTTGGGGGCTGGGAGCGGGGTTGGGCGGGAGTTGCCTGGGCGGGACGGAGCGGGCGGGCGGCGCCGGCTTTCCTGGGGGCGAGGCGGCCCGGTGGGAGGGGTGGGAACGGAGGAGGGGCCGGGGGTGCGGGGGATGGGGGACCGGGGGGCGTGGGGGAGGGGATGGGGGAGGGTGCGGCGTGCGGGTTGGTGTTGTTTGGGAGGGGTGGTGTTGGGGGGAGGGATGTGGGCGGGGGTGGCGCAGGGGGTGTCGGAGGCCGAGCCCTTTCCGCTGCCGGTGATCGAGCGGTTCGAGAGTTTCGGGGTGGAGGCGGGGATCCCCTCGAAGAAGGTGCATGCGGTGTTGAAGACGACGGAGGGGCAGCTTTGGATTGGGACGTATGATGGGCTTTGCGTGCGGGAGGAAGGCGGCACCTTCCGCCGGATCGGCCCGGAGCAGGGGTTGAGTCACAAGATGGTCTTGGCCCTGGTCGAGGATCCGACGACGGGGGATTTGTGGGTGGGGACGATGCGGGGGTTGAACCGGTATAGTGCGGGGCGGATCACGACCTACACGCAGACCTCGAGCGGGTTGCCGAACAACGTGGTTTACGGGGTGGACCTGGTGGGGGAGACGGTATGGGCGGCGACGGCGGCGGGGACTGGGGCGTTGGATTTGAAGACAGGGGAATGGAGGTTGTATGACCACAACAACACGCCGATGCACGAGCCTTGGTGTTACGTGGTGAAAGCGATGCCGGAGCGGGTGTTCATTGGCGCGTGGGGTGGGGGGATTATCGAGCATGACCCGCTGCGGAATGCGTTCAAGGAGTATCGGGATCCGGATCGGGATTTTCATTACGACCTGGTGCCGGACGACGGGCCGATCAACGACATTACGTCGTGGTTGACGTTTGAGCAGGGGTACCTGTGGCAGTGCACCTACTTTGGGATGGCGCGCTACGACTATGCGCGGGGGCGCTGGAAGACTTGGGTGGAGGGGAAGTCGCCCCTGCTCTCTAATTTCACGCAGTTCGTGTTTGCGCATCGCGGGGTGGGTTGGATTGGGATGGACCGTGGGGTGTCGGTGACGGACGGGGCGCATTGGGTGAACTACCTGGTGGCGGAGGACGGGAGCGGGAGGGTGCAGTTGCATCGGCCGGGGGAACCGGTGGAGGAACGGGTGATGACCACGGCGTTGGCGAACCAGTTCGTGCTGGGGATTTGGGTGGACGACGAGGAGGCGTGGTTTGCGACCTCGAAGGGGCTGAGCCGAGGGGTGCTGGCTCGGGGGGTGCCGGCGACGAAGGTGGCGGGAGCGCCGTAAGTAAGGAAATCTTTACAGAAAGGAACAGAGCATGAACCCTCCCTTTACGATGATAGACAACGAAATCGATACGGGCCTCATTTACTCGGAGGCGGAGAAGAAGGAACGGCGCGCCTTGGGATTGCCCCCGTGCGAACCGGCCCCGGCGGCGATCCTGCGTCGGGTGCCCAAGCAACGGGCGGTGGTGTCGAAGAAGGCGATGTGCGCTCCGCAGGTATTGAACGAGGCGCCCGAGTATGGGAGTGCGTTCACGCGGGGGTTGCGGATCGATTTGCCGGGGGGGATCACGCACCTGTTGATTAGCGGCACGGCGAGTGTGGGGGAGAACGGGGAGACGCTCTACCCTGGGGATTTCCGGGCGCAGTGCTGGCGGACGTTTCACAACATTACGAAGCTGTTGGAGAGCGAAGGGGCGACCTGGCACGATCTGGTGCGGACGACGTGTTACATCCGGGATATCGAGCGCGACTACGATGCGTTTAACAGCGTGCGTTCGGAGTTCTACCGGGCGTTGGGGTTGGATCCGCTGCCGGCGAGCACGGCGATTCAGGCGCGGATTTGTCGCAGCGATTTGCTGGTGGAGATCGAGGCGATTGCGATTCTGGTGCGCGAGTGAGGGAAGGCGGTTCGCGCGCGACAATGCGATCGTATCATGATCGTCCGACCGATTCAGGGCCGAGGGGGGTGGCGAGGGAGGAACGGAATGCTTCGTATGAAATACGCATGGTTGCTTTGGGCGGCGGTGGCCGGGCCGGTGGTTTGGGGGGCGGGGTATGAGGTGAAGGAGAAGGTGGAGCCGGTGCCGGTGGTGGAGCAGGGGGTGCCGGCGGAGGGAGCGCTTCCCGGGACGCCGCCGGGAGGTTACGCGGCGGACGGGCGCTATCCTTACTACGCGAACACGCCGGAGGACATGATACCGTTCCGGAACGTGGAGGCGCATCAGCGGTATTGGCTGACGCGGCTGCCGTTTCGGGGCCCTGGGGCGGAGTATCCGGATCCGGAGGGTTTGAAGTCGCTGAAGATTGGGCTCTTGAGCCCGGCCGCCTATGGGCCGGAGGGGGCGCGGGGTGCGCGGACGCGGCAGGGGATCCTGCTGGCGTTCGAGGAGGAGAATGCGCGTCGGGGAGCGGGGGCGTTGCCGTTCGAGATCTATGAGCGCGAGGATGCGCCGCAATGGGGCAGCGCGGCGAACATTGCGGTCGATTTCGCGGATCATGAGGTGTTGGGGTTCCTGGGAACGATTGACGGCGATGCGACGCATGTGGCGTTGCGGGTGGCGTTGAAGATCGAGACTTACATGATCAACACGTCGGATCCGGATCCGACCTTGACGGAGACGCAGATCCCTTGGCTGACGCGGGTTTTTCCGGATGATCGGCAGCAGGGGATTCGGTTAGCGGAGATTGTGGTGAAGCAGCGGGGGTGCAAGCGGATCGCGGTGTTTCGGGAGAGCAGTCGGCCGGGGCGGGTGGGGGTGATGCACTTCATGAATTCGATTCGGCGGCTGGGCGTTCCGGCGGTGCAGCACGTGTTTTTCAAGCCTGGGGACACGGACATTCGCGCGCAGTTGCAGGCGATCCAGGGATCGCAGCCGGACGCGGTGGTGTTCTATGGGCAGCCGGAGGATGTGGGGCGCTTCGTGAAGATGTTCCGGGAGGCGGGAGTGCAGGCGTCGTTCTTCGGATTTGACCGGCTGAAGGAGGATGGGTTTCGGGAGGCGGCGGGGCCGCATGCGGAGGGGATGACGATCTGTTATTTCTTCAATCCCAGCCGCACGGATGCGCCGTGGTTGGAGTTCGTGGGGCGGTTCGAGACGCGGTGGGGGCATCGGCCGGATATTTACGCGGCCTACGGCTATGACGGTGCGCGGCTCATGATCGAGGCGGTGAATCGGGCAGGTCCGAACCGATATCGGATTCGGGATTATCTGGCGAATCTGGACGAGTGGGAAGGGGTGACGGGCCCGATGATATTCGATGCTCGGTGGGACAACATTGTGCCGATTTCGGTGGCGAGGTTTCAGGGGGGGCGCTGGCAATTTGAGGCGCCGACGATCCTGAAGCGGGAGGCGAAGAACCGGGTGGCGACGGAGGTGACGACCGGCGCCGAGGGGGGTGCCGTGCCGCCGGAGGGGAAGTGAGCATGGGGCACGGGTGGTTGGGGGGAGCGGGGAGGTCGGGGAGGATGGGACGGGGTGTGGCGGGGGTGGGGTTGATGCTCGCGGTGGGCTGGGTTGGGCTTTGGGGGGAAGGGATTGGCGAGGGGGTCAAGGTTGGGCTGTTGTTGCCTCCGGGGGAGAGCGAGCAGCGGAGTGTGCGGCGGGGGGTGGAACTGGCGGTGGCGCGGCAGAAGGCGGCGGGGGTAGCGGTCGAGTTGGTGGTGCGTGGGCGGAGCGGGCAATGGGGGGTGGAAGGGGAGGAGGCGGCGCAGTTGGCTTTGGATGACGGGGCTGGCGGGTTGATCGCGCCGGCTGGGGGTGCGTCGGCGCATTTGGTGTTGCAGGTGGCCGGGCGCACGGCGGTGCCGGTGGTGTCGTTGTGCGGGGATTCGTCGGTGACCGGGGCGGGGATTCCGTGGCTGCGGCAGGTGGTGCCGGGGACGCGGGCGGAGGCGGGGGCGTTATTTCGCCATTATGTCAAGGAGGGGGGTGGAGGGACGAGGCGATGGGCGGCGGTGGTGCCCATGGGGCGGGGTGGCCGGGAGGCGGCGAAGGACTTGCGATTCGCGGCGGCGGGGGAGGGGGTTGGACTGGGGACGGTGGTTGAAGATGTGGAAGCCGGGGCGGGTTTAGGGGGCGTGGGAAATGAGAGGTTGGGGGCGCGGGTGGCGGGAGTGGGGCGGGAGGCGGTGGAGGCGGTGTTGGCGGGCGGGCTGGAGGGGATGTTGGTATGGTTGGAGCCTGGGCGGGCGGGCGGGTGGGTGCGGGCGTTGCGGGAGGCGGGCTACCGGGGCGTGGTGGCGGGTCCTGGGTGGTTGAAGTCGCCGGTGTTTTGGTCGATCGCTGGGGGCGAGTCGTGGGGGGTGAGCGTGGCGGTTCCGGCGAGGGATGCGGCGAGCGAGACGCTGAGCAAGGAGTTGGGGTTTGGGCCGGGTGCGGGGGGTGGCGGGTATACGGACTGGATGGCGGCGATGGCGTTTGACGCGGTGGTGGTGTTGGTGGGTGGGTTGCGGCGGGGGGACGTGTTGGGAGAGGCGGGGTGGCCGGGGCGGGAAGGGTTGGTGGGTGTGACCGGAAGGTTGGTGTTCAAGGAGGATGGATCGCGGGCGGCGGCGATGGTGGTGGAAGGGGCAGGGGGGATCAGGTGACGGGTCCGCCGCGGTTGGAGAGCGCGGGAGGCGGCGGATAGGGTCAGCGGCACGCCCCCGGGCCGTCGGCGGCGCTCCCGCCAAGATGGGAAGTTATTCATCAGTGCAGAAGTAAGCATACACCCCTCACCCCATCCCTCTCCCCAA
>CAZVRY010000327.1:0-7206 GCA_964629545.1 uncultured Verrucomicrobiota bacterium
GACCCGCTCGATGCTCCAGACCGACCAACAGTTCCCCAGCATCGGCAGCCAGAAGAAGGGCATCGTCATCAACCCCGACACGTCGGTTGATGTTTGGTTCGGGCCGACCGCGCCTGCTGGTCACGAGGCCAACTGGGTGCAGACGGTTCCGGGCAAAGGTTGGAACGTCCTGATCCGCATCTACGGCCCGCTACAGCCGTGGTTCGACAAGAGTTGGCGACCGGGCGAAATCGAGTTGGTGCGGTAGTTCCAGTTGGTTGCGAGATAGCTCGTGTCAACCCTGATTCTGTCACGGCGCGACGTGCCCGGCAGTCCAGCGATAGACGTTCCGCAAGACAATCGTCCCATCCGCCTGCGTGTAAGGGCGAACCGCCTCGCCGACCATCTGACGCAGCCGGTCTTGCCCCACCGCCTGCAAAGCCGGTTGGTAATTACCCGCCGAACTTTGTGCTCGCCAGAACGCCTCGAAATCCGGGTAGCAGAAGTCACATTGGCTGCCTCCCTCGGCCAGCACCTTGAACCCTGCCTCGCTCACCAGTTTCGCCAACGCCCCGTCCGCCGACCAAGCAAACGGCCCGCCGCCGGATGGACGCTGTGGCAGGGCGCTCGCCACGGCGGCAAAGACATCCCGCATCTCGACCTGTTCTGGCCTGCCCCACGACGTGACGGCCACCCGCCCGCCCGCCCGGACCACCCGGCGCAACTCGCGCACCGCCTGTCGGATGTCCTCCGCAAAAATGACCGAGTTCGCTGCCAAGGCAGCGTCGAAGTGCCCGTCGGCGAAAGGGAGTTGTTCGAGGTCTCCGTGGACAAAGTGAGCCTGCGGCAGCCGCTCGCGGGCGATGGCCAGCAGTGGGTCGCTGGCATCGAAACCGGTGACCTCGCACCCAAGTTCGGCGGCAAGAACGCACGCCCCACCACCCCCGCATCCGGCGTCGAGGAACCTCGTACCCCGCGCTATTCCCAGGGCCGAGAGCGTGTCCTGCCAGAGGGGGCGGCAGAACGGCTCTTGCAATTCGGCCCAGTCACGCGGGGCCGCGCTCCATAGTTGGCCTTGTCGTTCACCCGATGCCATAGCGAGAGCGGATGTTCGCGAACTTGGGGGTATGGCGTCAATCGGGTTAGTGGCACCGCCCCACTACATACATGGCCATTAGGATTCGGCCAGCTCCAGCGACCTGTCCCCATCAGCCCGCCCTTGTCCAATGCGAGTTTAACGCACCTTTTACGCCCAGCGTCGCGGTCTTGATTACCCCTCACTCTCAGGATGCCCGATCTTCGTGAGGATGAACGGACGAGACTGGTTGCAGTTGATGGTGTACTTCGCGGCACTGTGCGGGCTGGCTCCCTTGCTGGGACGATACCTCGCGGCGGTGCTCACGGAAACGCCCGCCCGGTGGATGTTCCCGGCGAAGGGGGTTGAGCGCTGGCTGTATCGCCTCGCCGGGACCGCGCCGGTCAAGGAGATGCGCTGGACCGAATACACAGTGGCGTTACTCTGGTTCAACTTCGCGGGTCTGCTGGCACTGCTCGCCCTCGAACTCGCCCAGCAGTGGTTGCCGTTAAACCCCGGAGGGCTTCCCGGCGTGCCGTGGCCAGTGGCGCTCAATACGGCGGTGAGCTTCGTCACGAACACGAACTGGCAAGCCTATCCGGGTGAAGCCGTGATGAGCTACCTGACGCAGATGCTTGGCCTTACGGTCCAGAACTTCGTCAGCGCGGCCACAGGCATGGCCGTCCTGCTTGCGCTGGCTCGTGGCATAGCGCGAAAGTCAGCCGCAACACTGGGCAACTTCTGGGCGGACCTTGTTCGATGGACCGCATGTCCGCAGTCAGGCGGTCGGCACTAACCTGATCTTTGAGCCTTCTTGCGAACCAGATAGGCCGCGAACGAAAACAGGCCCGAGAATCGGTAGCTCGGATCCACGTAGTGCCCGATGACGTAGAAAGCGAAGTAGTAGGCGCGGCAGAAAGCCCAGACCGTCAAAGCCAACAGGAGCGCGGTCTTCAACGTAGTGGTCTCGGCCAGCAGCAGCGCTGCCGACCCCGAGCCGAGCGCCAGAAACAGTCCACCCTTCAGCCAAATCAGTCGGTGGCTCTTCAGGTCTTTCATAGCTGCATTCCGCGACGAAAAGGAGGATCCAAAGTCAGACCCTCCACCGCTTCCAGAAGAGGGTCATGGTGAGCGCATTCAAGGTTTCAGCAGGTAACCCGAGTAAGGCGTCGTGCTGCCGCTGCCCCGTTCGACGGTGCGCGTGTCGGCACCCCGGGTCTCGCGGATCAGGGTCTGGAACGGATCGTGGTTGAAGCAGACCTCGGCGAAGAAGGCGAACACGGAAGACTCCTCATTCACAAACATCGGCGCGAGTTTGCCCGCCGTCGTCGTGTAGCTGAAACCGCCGAGCACTTCACTGCGCCCGCCCTGGCTGGTGCGCAGGAGCGTCCCGCCGCGTTCGGTCTTGTACCCGAGGACCCACACGTCGCCCCCGACATTCGACAGGTGCGTCCCTTCGTTCTCGATGTTCAGTTGCCGCGCCCAGAGGCGCTGGCCCTTGACCCGCAGATCATGCGTGACTACGTCCTCCAGGAAGATTTCGTTACCCACCGCGTTGGCCGTGAAGGTCAGCGGGCAGTCGGAGACGCTGCGCAGGACGACCTGGCGTGGCGTATCGACTTCCAGCCCGCCGTGGATGGCGGCGAAGTGCTCCAGGTGGAAAGGTTCTTGGCTTGCCCCGGCCAGCCGAAAGTCGGGCTTCAGCCCTTTGCCGTAGTTGACCATGCCACCCAGCCCCACCACCCGTCTCACGGAGCCGGGGATGGTGACGGTCTTCAGCAAACGGTAGCTCCCCGGCAGGAAGACGGTGCTGGCCCCGGAATCCATCGCCTGCTGGATGGCCGCCGACGAGTCTGCGTTCCCCGACGGATCGGCACCGAAATCATCCCCGTTTACCCACGCTGATGGGGGCTCCCAAGTGATCGCCGGTGTTTCCTTCACCGGCAGACGCAGCGAGGTAGGCGGGGAGGGAAAGGGACTCGTGGGCGGCTGCGAGCAGTATTCCTGGATGGTTGGGCCCTCGCTGCCAAGCCGATCCGGCCCCGTGACCCGGTAGGCGGCGGCGAAGTCCGGGGTCTGGATGTCCGCCAGGGCACGCCCGTAACCCGTCGTCCTGATGTCCCGAAGGAAGATGCGCCCGCCATTGTAGTTCACGATGGCCGGGGCATGGGACGCGCCGCCGCGTCCTTTGAGGGTGGCCTCCAGCAAACAGAGATGGCCGTAGGTCGCCAGGGCCGGAACGGAGTTCTCGCTCGTCAGACGCCGGATGCTGATGGATTGGCCGGTGTTCTCGAATCCGACCTGCCGCTGGCCGCGCAAATCGATGTTCTCGAAGACCTGGCTGTTGACGGCGTGGCCCGTGGCGATCCCGATGCGAAAGCCAATTACCTCGCAGTTTCTGACCAACAGCGGGCCGTTCATGTCCCGGTGCCCGAGGTCCAACCCCACGGCACCGCTCCCGTCACCAGCGACGAACCGGCAGTCGCGCACTGCGCCTGAGTTGTTCGAGTAGAACTGCAACGCGGTGGCCCCTGGGTTGGCTGCACCCACGTCAAACGTCAGGTTCTCCACGTAGTTATGGAACCAATCGGCGGAGCCGAAACCGCCGCACCACATGATGGACTGGGGTTTGGCGGCGTCGGTGAAACAGCCATCCTTGAGCCGGATGATGGTCCGGTCGCGCTCCTCGCCGCGCAGCATGGTCATGCCCCAGTTCTCCCTTCCGTTCCACTGTTTTGGCCACGTCAATGTTTTGGAGACGAGATACGTACCCTTGGGAAAGAAGAGCACGCGGTGCCGTCCGGTGTGCTCGTGGATGGCCCGTTGCAGGGCTTCGGTGTCGTCGGTGAGGCCATCCCCGCTGGCGTGGTAGGGGGCCTGCCGGACGTTCACCACCAACGGGCTCGGGGGATACCTCTGCTCCTCCGCCAGGCACCCAATTTGAACCGAAGCACCTGCGGCAAGTGAGAGCAGAACCAGGGGGTGGAACCTCGCGCATGGGCGGGAAGCGATGCCGCGCGGCGTGGAAAAGCGTCCGGGTCGTTGCTCACTCCTCCCAGACCGCTGCGGGTATGCTCGTCGCTCGCGCCTCGCGGGAGGCAAGAGGCCCTGGCGGCGAGGCACCGGCCCTTGGTGAAACCCCGCACTAAGCGACTGGACCTGCGCTGCTGTCATTCCCCGAGTGTTCATCCTGTCGTGCCCTGTGGCAAGTCGGCGTCCACGGGAGGGTTCGCTCATGCCGTTTGGGGGATCGTCCACCGTCCCGGTAGCCGCCTGATCGCCTCGGTCGTGGGAATCCCGGAGCACCGCCTTGCGGTTCTCGGAGTATTTGCGCCCGGGCCGGCGTTTCGATGGCTAGCGAGGCGTGACCTCAGACCCGCTCCGGCCCCCATTTTCGTGCCACGCGCCTTCGCCGTCTGGACCCCAATTTCCACGCCTCGCTCTGTAGAATCCTTGCCGGCAGGAGGGACGGGACGAGAACTTGACTCGATTTGATCAAGTTCTGGGCGGCAAGGATTCTAGGCGCAGGAGGGGGCGGCTCGGGCGCGGGGAGGGGAAGGGAGGAGGGGCCGCCGGGAAGGCAGCCCCTCGTGTCGGGTCTGGAACGGGCCGGGGTTTACCAGAGGACGAGTTCGGTGACGTCGAGGGAGGCGGCGTGCTTGCCGAGCAGTTTGAGGGTGATTTTGCCGGAGTCGCCGTATGCTTCGGCGGTGAGGGCGATGGGGAGGTCTTGTTTGGCGTCGATCGGTTTGAGCGGGACGGTGAGGATGGGTTCTTTGGTTTTGCCGAGGAGGACGAGTTCGAGTTGGTCTTTGGCTTTGCGGACGCCGGCGATGCAGAGGGGGACTTTGGTGGTGGCGTCTTCGTGGCGGATGGTGATGATGTGGAGGTCCTCTTCGGCGATGAGACGTCCGTCCTTCATGGGGCCGAGGTGGTGGAGCCAGAGTTCGCCGATGGGGAGGATGTCGGGGCCGACTTTGGCGAGGGCTTCGGCGGTGAGGTCGGCGGCGGGGATGACGAGGCCGCCGTAGTCGCCCTGGCGGGCGGCGACCGCCTGATCGAGTTTAGGTTGGATTTTGAGGGGGGATTTGGCCAGCAGTTGAGGGTCGCGGCGGGTGAGTTCGGCGTAGCGGCGGGCGTCTTCGCGGCTGAGGAGTTCCTGCGCGGAGAGAGAGGAGAGGAGGGGGAGGAGGGCCAGGAGGGTGAGTGTTTTCTTCATGGATTAAGGATGGGTTTTGGTTTTGGTTGGGAGCGGGAGCGCTCCGTTGGGAGGACTAACGTCGCGGGGGGAGGGTTGGTTACAGATTATGATTTAGGACTTATGCCTTATGATTTGGGGCGATCGGGCGGCTACGGTTTGGGTTGGACTTTGAGGAGGTCGATGGTGAGTTCATCGCGGCGCGGGGCGAGGGCTTCGGCGCGTTGGCGTTGTTCGGGGGTGAGTTCGCGGCCGATGTCGTCGAGCATGCGGTCGACGATGGCGACGGTGCGTTCGACGGTTTCGCGGTGGACGCGTTTCATTTCGAGGACGGCATGATCGATGGCGCTTTGGATGCGGGTGCGTTGTTCTGGGGAGAGGCGGAGGCGCTGGTCGAGGGTGCGCATGGCGTATTCGTTCCAGGTTTGGGGGTCGAAGCGTTGGCGCATTTGTTCGCGTCCGAGGCGGGCACCGAGGAAGCCGCCGCCGAGGGCGCTGACGACGACGAGGGCGAGGAGGGTGGCGAGGATGCGGAGGTTGGGGGGGGCATTCATAGGCCGGTGAAGATTTCGGCGACGGCGGTTTCGAGGTGGGGTCGGAAGGTGGGAGTAGTGGGGCGGCTGGAGAGGTCGAGGAGGGCGCAGAGGAGCATGAGGGCGGTAGCTCCGGCGAGGGTCCAGCGGGCGGGGGTGAGCCAGAGGAGGGCGGTGGAGGGGGCGCTCGGCTGGGCGTGGCGGGCGAGGACGCGGGCCGCGAAGCCTGGGGGAAGGGGCGGTGCTGGGACGGGGTGTTGGCGGGCAGCGGCGGCGCATTGGAGCCAGCGTTGGTGGAAGTTAGGCATAGGGGAGGTCAACGGAGGGTTGGGGCGAGGCGTTGGAGGCGGCGGCGGGCGCGGAAGGCGCGGACTTTGACGCCGGGGACACTCCATCCGGTGGCGGCGCTGATTTCGCGGACGCTGCGTTCTTGGAGGTCGAGGAGGGTGAGGACGAGGCGGTCATCGGGGCTGAGTTGGCGGAGGAGGAGTTCGACCAATTCGCGGGCGGCGGCGGGCTGGTCGGTGGGGGCGGGCTGGTTTTCGGCGGCGAGGAAGTCGAGCCAGCGGGTTTGGTCGTCGCTGAGTTCGGACCAGCGGATTTCGGGTCGGCGTCGTTCGGCACGGAGGGCGTCGAGGCAGGTGCGGACGGCGAGGCGGGAGACCCAATGGGTGAAGGGGATGCCGGGGTGGGGGCGGTATTGGTGGAGGCGGGACAGGAGTTTGACGAAGACATCCTGGGCGAGGTCGACGTCGGCGGTGCGGCGGGGGAGGTGGGCGCGGACCAGGCGCAGGACTTCCGGGTAAAGGTGTTCGACCAGGAGGCGCGCTGCGTCCTGGTCGCCCGTTTGCGCGCGTTCGACGCAGCGGTTCAGATCGAAAGCTGGATCGGCCATGGGAGGCGGATGACACCACGATAGGGGATTAACGCCGGGGGAGGAAGGGGGGTTACCGATTTATGATTTATGAATTCCGATTCATGATTTGTTGTGGCGGGGGGGGTTAGGAGGGCAGGATAGGGGGGTGCATGGGTTGCGAAGGTGGCGATGGGGTTTGGGTTGGGGTAGGGGCGCGGGGGTGGTGGGGTTGTTTTTGCTTATGAGTATTCAGAGGGTGGATGGGGCGGAGGGGGTGGCGGTGTGGGAGCGGTGGTTGGAGGGAGCGCCGGCGACGCCGGAGTTCCGGGCGCCTGGGAGCCTGGCGGAGTGGGAGAAGGAACGGGTGCGCCTGCGTGAGGAGTTGGGGGCGATGCTGGGGCGGTTTCCGGCGCGGCCGGCGCGGCCGGAGGTGCGAGTGACGGGGAGGGTGGACGAGGGGGCGTATGTGGTGGAGCGGTTCGTGTTTGAGAATGGGTTGGGGGCGGAGGTGCCGGGGGTGCTGTTGTTGCCCAAGGGGGTGAGCGGGAGGTCGCCGGCGATCTTA
>CAZVRY010000328.1:0-7190 GCA_964629545.1 uncultured Verrucomicrobiota bacterium
CTATGCCAGCGCCGGTGCGCCGCGTCTAGTGAAAAACTCTGCGTGTAAAGAGCAGAGTGCTCTGGCGCTCTGGACTTCGCGCGACTGACTCGGCCGGTCCGGTTGGCGTGGTGCCGCGCCCAAATCCAAAGCGGCGGAGCACCGCCGCACTCCACGACGCTGGCGCGACCCCGCCCATCGCCGGGCTGGGGCGAAGCCCTTGGGTGGAACTGTCGGATGGCTCGCTGGTCAACTTCCTCTACGAAGGGCAGGGGTTGTGTTCGTTCGGCGCCGAGTATCGTCGGGCCCGGCGGATTCGATGGCTGGGCGCCGAGGTCAGGGTCCTTCCCCTGGCGCGCCTCTACGCCAGCAAGGCACGGCCAGGGCGCCCCAAAGATCTGGCCCATTTACCCCTGCTCAAGCAGACCATGCGACTCCAACGACGCATGGAGGCGGCTCAGTAAAGGCCCGGCAGGCAGCGAATACCCGTTACGGACGGGTCGCGAGGCGGTAGTAGCGTTCGCCAGGGGTGAGGGGATCGTCGTGGGTGGGGAATTGGGTTTGGTCGCGAGCCGGGAATTCCTGGAGGGCCTGCCACGGGGCGGCCGGGTCGAGGCGGTCCTGGGCGAGGAGGAGGACCGGAGGCCCGGGGGGCAGTTCGAGGAGGAGCCGGCAGGTGGCGTCGAGGCATTTGAGGGTGACGAAGCGGGGCGGGGAGAGGAAGGTGAGCGTGAGCAGCGGGGCGAGGTCGGGGTCTTCGCGCGAAGCGAAGCGGCGGGCCGTGAAGCGGGTGGACTCGTCGCGGGGGAGGAGGATCCATCCGAAGTTGGCGTCTGGCCGGTCGAGCCAGAGTTGGACGTCGTCGACGAGTTGCGGGGTGGAGGCGAAGGTATAGGGCGAGTCGGGCAGGCCGTAGATGGTCTGCTCGGAGCTGGGGGCGAGGAGGAAGTCGGTGCCTGGCTGTCCGCCGGGAAGGGTCCAGGGTGCGGTTTGACCGTGGTGACGGTCGAGCCAGGTGGTTTCGCCGGGGGCGGCGGGGTGGCCGAAGCCCGGGTGTTCCGGGTCGGGGGAGACTTGGCTGCCTTCGGTCCAGGGTTGGAGGACGCGATGGAGTTGGAAGACGCCTTCGGCGAAGCCGTCGGCGGGAATGCCGACGACTTCGAGGGTGAGTTCGGCGGTGAGGATGCGGGCGCCGCGGGGGAGGGCTGGGGCGGGGTTGAAGCGCAGGAGGCCGCGGTTGCGGGTGCCGACCTGGGTGGTGCCGGCGTTGAAGAAGGGCATGCCGCCGAAGTTGTTGGTGGGGGCGATTTCGATGAGGGAGGAGTCGGCGTCGGGAATGAGGGAGAGGGTTTCAGCGGCGCTGGCCGCCGGGGGGAGAGCGAGGAGGGCGAGGAGCGTGGGGAGAGGGGGGAGCGCGAGGAGGACGGGGAGGGTGGGACGTTGCGGGGGCGGGGGCTGGGTGAGAGTGGGGGCCATGGATTACGAGAGCAGGAGGTCGGGTTCGCCGAGGATGGGCGTCTCGACGCCGGAGGATTCGATGGGGCTGGTGACGGTGCCGCCGGTGCGGAGGTGCTGGCGGGATTCGTCGGCGTAGCCTGGGATGATGCGGTTGAGTTGGGCCTGGGTGGCGCCGAGGTGATCGCGAATGAGCTTGCCGAGGACGGAACGGTAGTCGAGGGAGCGCTTGAGGTAGCGGCCATTGACGCCGAACATCGAGCCGCTGGGGCCGGTGGCCCAGGGGATGGGGTCGCCGGGGTGGCAGCCGAGGACGCCGCTGCGCTGGCCGGGGACGAAGCCTTTGATGGCGCCGCCGGCCACGAACATAAGTCCGGCCTCGGCGTGGTCCGTGCCGTCGTCGGAGTTTTCGAGCGTGGTGCGGCCGAATTCGGAGAGGGTGACGATGACGAGGTTATTCCAGGAGGCTTGGTCGCCGTAGCGCAGGAAGTATTTGCGGAGGGCGTAGAGGGCCCAGGCGATGCGGCGCTGGAGGTTGGCGTGGGTCCCGGTGGTGCTGCCTTGGTTGCTGTGGGTGTCGAAGCCGCCCATTTCGGTGCCGGCAATGACAGCGTCGGTCTTGTTGAGGATGAGGGCGGCGGCTTTGAGGTTGCGGAAGAAGCTGTAGCCGGAGGTGGGCACGACGTATTTATTGGCGTCGGTGCCTCCCCCGGGCCGGCTGTAGCCCCCGTTCTTGGCGTTGGTGGTGGGGAAAAGGTAATAGGGGAAATCGCCGTCGGTGGCCTCGTCGTCCAGGAAGGTATTGCCGTTCTCGGAGAAGTCGAGTTGGGCGAAGATATCGAGGGTGCTGGCGAGGTTCTGGTACTGGAGACGGAGGAGGTCGCGGTTGCGTTTATCGGCAAACAAGGCCTGGTTGGCGAGGTCGAGGGATTGGTCGGCTTTGAGGTTGCCGGCCTCGGTGTTGGGGATCCCAAGCAGGTTGTAGCGGGTGGGGTCGGTGAGGTTGGTCATGGCGGCCTGGGGGCCGCGCAGGAGCATGGGGAGGGAAGACTGCACGGAGACGCCCGTGAGGGCCGAGCGCGCGGTGAGACCGGATTCGAGCAGGGTGCGATAGAAAATGCCGTCCTTGGAGACGCTGTCGCCGGGGATGCCGTTTTCCCAATAGACTTGAGAGCTGAAGTGGGAGCGGGATTGTTTGGGGTAGCCGACGCGGTGGAGGAGAGCGAGCTGGCCGGCGTTGTAAACCGGGGCCAGGAACTTGAGCGAGGGGTGGAGGGCGGCGAAGCCGTTGCCCAGGCGGAGGGCCCGATCGTAGGCGTAGGTGCCGGCGGTGGGGCCGCTGACCGGAAAATCGCAGGGGCCGAGCTGGCTATAATCCGTGGCCGGATCGGTGGGGATGAGGATGGAAGGACGGTTGGTGGCGTTGTAGGAGGGATCAAGGACGGGAACGACGGAGTTGAGACCGTCGTTGGCCCCGCGGAGGAAGATGAAGAGGAGCTTGCGCGTCTTGCCGTCAGGTCCAGGCAGGCCGATGGAACCTTCGGCGAGGGCCCGTTTCATGACGAACGGGAAGTTGGTCAGGCTCGAGAGGGCGACACCAAGGCCGAGGGTGAGGTTGCGGGAGAGGAAGGAACGTCGGGTGATGAGGTTGAGGTGAGACATGGGGCTTGGAGATGGGAGTTCGGAGTTTGGAGATCGGAGATCGGAGTTCGGAGATCGGAGATCGGAGTTTGGAGTTCGGAGTTCGGAGATGGGAGATGGGAGATGGGGGCTTTGTTGTCGTTATTGTTCCTGGAAGCGGGGGAGGGTGAGGAGCATGGCGGTCAGGCCGCGGAGGCGGGTGTCGGCGGCGGCGCTGCCGGGGGTCAAGAGCCGGAAGGGCGAGGGGGTGAGACCGTTGTCGGCCGTGTTGAGGAAGTCCTCCGCGAGGGTTTGATAGCTTTGAAGATTGGCCGGGCCCTCGGCGGGGAAGAGGAGGGAGACGAAAAGGGCGGCGACCGACGGGGCGTCGGTCCAAGCGGGAGCGGGGAGGCGTTGGCGCATTACGGCCGAGGGGTCGATGAAAGACTTATTGCCGCCGGAGATGGAGTCGTTGCGGCTGGTGTCGCTCAGGGGGAGGACGAGCGTTTGGACGAACCGCAGCCGTTCGGCGAGGGTGCCGGCGCTGATCCAACCGGGGGCGGTTTCGGGATAGCCATCGGGGTCTTCGCGGTCGAACAGGGCCATGTTGCCCATGCGGGCCAGGGGGGTTTTGAGGCTGAAACCGTCGCTATCGGCGGTGAAGAGGTTCTGGGCCGCGGGGGTGCGCAGGGCGCGGAGGGTGCTGACGGCGAATTCGAGGGGGGTTTTCACTTTGTGGCTGGCGGCGGCGTGGCTGCGGAAGAGGGAGGAGTTGAAGATCGTGGCGAGGACGGGCCGGAGTTGGCCGCGGGGCGAGCTGCTCTCCCAGGCGAGCATGCAGTCGCGGACGAGGCGGGCCTCGGGGGAGAGGTGGGGGTCGGTGAAGTCGTAGCCGTGATGGAAATCGTCGTGGACGAAGAGGCGGCAGAGTTTGACGCTGAGGTATTCCTGGGTGAAGGGCTGGTTGGCGAGGTGGGCGAGCACCTCGTAGCCATCGCGAATGCCATTGGTGCCGGAGCGGGCGGGGAGGTTGAGTTGGTAGGGGCGTCCGGCCCAGGGGGGGCCGAAACGGGCGGGGACGGTCTTGCCGGGGAAGATGGTTTTGGAGTTGGTATGGTGGTTGGCGGATTTGAAGTTGAAGGCCCAGACGCCGACGAGGTTGGAGATGGTGGTCGTGCTGGTGTTGGTGGATCCTGGGATGATGGTGGTGGATTGGAGGGCGAAGGGGTTGAATTCGTTGGTGGCGTCGACGAGGCGGACCGACCAGCCTGTCCAGGTTTTGGACATGCTGACGATGTCGCTGCCGTCGTAGCCGTTGTCGACGCCGAAGGTGAAGAGTTCGAGCAGTTCGCGGGCGTAGTTCTCGTTGGCGATGTTGCGGCCGTTGCCTTTGCTGTTGACGGTGTCGAGGTAGATGATCATGGCCGGGCTTTCGGCGCTGATGCGCAGGAGGTCATGGAAGGTGCCCTGGGGATGCTCGAGAACGGCGCGCCAGCGGAGGCTTTCCTGGAATTCCATGCGGGTGGCGAGGCGCCCGATGCGGGTGGAATCGTTGTAGTAGTTGTCGAGGTAATCGCGGCTTTTCGAGTATTGGGTGACGAAGTGGTTCTCGAGGAATTGGGCGAGGACCTCGGCGAGTTGGCGCCGGGAGCGGATGGCGTGGAGGGTGTGCCAGGCGCGGAGGTCGTCGATGCTGGCGGTGCTGTCCTCGAGCTTGGCGTAGAGCGCGCTGGGCGAGCTGCCGCCCGGGCGGATGTAGTGGGTGCTCTCGATGCCGCGTCCGGAGAGGCGAAGGGTGAGTTGGGCGCTGTTGGTGGCGGGCAGATACCAGTAACTCAGGGTGTAGGTCTCCCCGCTGCGCAGGGAAGGACTGACCGTTTGCCAGATGGACGAGCCCTGGGTGGAGCCGGCGCTGGTGGCGACCAGGCGGAGGCTCGAGTTGCCGGAGTGCTTGATCTCGGAGCTGAGGGAGGATTGGGCGAGGTTGGCGGAGACGGTCCAGGAACCGGCGAGGGGCGACTCGAACCCGCCGTTGCGCAGGACGTTGGTGTCGCCGTCCGGTTCGGGACCGGCGACCAGTTGGAGGTCGTCGAGGTAGACCTCGCCGGCGGCGTTGAGATAGATGTAGAGCGTGGAGCTGGTGGCGGTGCCGGTGAGGCTGACGTACTGCCAGTCGGTGGAGTCGTCGGACATCTGGTCGAGGTCGTCGGGAATGGCTTCCGGCGCGAGTTGCTCCTCGATGTAGGCTTGGGGGCCGCTGGCCCGAACGCGGTCAAGTTCGTCGGGGGTGGGGCCGTAGGCCAGGCGTTGGAGGACGTTCGCCGCTAGCAGGTCGTTGGAGGAGATGGGGTTGACCTGGGTTTGGAAGAAGGCGGGGCCGCTGCTGGGAGGAAGAAGCCAGACGTGGTTGGAGTGGACGGCGGTGGGGAGGGCGAGGAAGGGGCCGGCGGGGGAGGGGGCTGAGAGGAGTTGGTAGGTTTGGGCGGCGGGGTAGGGGGAGGAGGGGATTTGCCAGCCTTGGGGGACGGGCATGGGGAGGCCAAGCACGGGGGCGGACGGGGTGTCCTCTGCCTGTGGTCGATGGCAGGCGAGTAGCAAGATTGCGACGGTGATCCCGCCCCGTGCGGGGCGGTTTGCAGGGATGCTCATGGTGAGGGTTGTCGGCCTGAGTTCAGTGGCAGCGTTGACCGGCGCGTAAGGGATAGCAAGCCTTGTGCCGAATCTGCCCGCGGTTTCGGCCAGTACGGGCTCAGATCACGCTTCTCGGTCCGCCCCCGCCGGAGGGCGCCGGAGTGCGGCGCTCTCACGAGTCGACGCTGCCACCGCCAGGGGCAGCGAGGCCGATGGAGGCGAGGATGTGGTCGGCGATGGCGAGGCTGGCGGTGGCGGCGGGGCTGGGGGCGTTGAGGACGTGAAGAGCGCGGTCGGAGGTGACCAGGTGGAAGTCTTCGACGAGGCGGCCCTGGGGCCACATGGCCTGGGCCCGGACGCCGGCGCCGCCGGGGAGGAGGTCGTCGGTCTGGAGGTCAGGGACGAGGCGTTGGAGGTTGCGGCAGAGGCGATGTCGGCTGAAGGACTGGAGCAGTTCGGCGGCGCACATGCGGCGGTGCTGGAGGAGGAATCGCCAGAGGCCGGGGAAGAGGAGGGCTTGGGCAAGGTCGCGAGGGTTGATCTGGGTCCAGGAGTAACCTTCGCGCGCGAAGGCGAGGACGGCGTTGGGCCCCGCTTCGATGCCGCCGTGGATGAGGCGGGTGAAGTGGACTCCCAGGAAGGGGAAGGTCGGATCGGGGACGGGGTAAATGAGATGCCGGACGAGGGATTGGCGGTCGGGGCGGAGTTGGTGGTATTCGCCGCGGAAGGGGACGATTTGGAGGCCAGGGGATTGGCCGGCGCGGCGGCAGACACGGTCAGAGTGGAGCCCTGCGCAATTGATGAGGAAATCGGCGGGCCATTCGCGTTGGCCGTCGCTGAGGATCCATCCGGTGGCGGTGGGGCGGAAGTGGCGGATGGAGGCGCGGGTGACGAGGTGGCCGCCGGCTTCCTGGATGCGGCGGGCGAGGGTGGCGACGACGGCCGCGTAGTCGACGATGCCTTCCCCGGGGACGAGGACGGCGGCGAGGCCGTGGACGTGGGGTTCGCGTTGGCGCATGGCCTCGGGTTCGAGCCATTGGAGGCCTTGGAGGCCGTTGGCGCGGCCGCGTTCGAGGAGGGTGCGGAGCCTGGGGAGTTCTTCCGGGCGGGTGGCGACGACGAGTTTGCCGCAGATTTCGTGGGGGATCTGGTGGGCGCGGCAGAAGGCGACCATTTGGCGGATGCCGGCGACGGCGAGGCGGGCTTTGTGGGAGCCGGGTTTGTAGTAGAGGCCAGCGTGGAGGACGCCGCTGTTATGGGTGCTTTGGTGGAGGCCCGGGGCGGTTTCCTTTTCGAGGAGCAGGACGCGCGGGGGGTGGGGGCGGTGGAGGAGTTGGTGGGCGGTGGCGAGGCCGACGAGGCCGCCTCCGATGATGGCGACGAGGGGGGGCGTCGAGCGTGGGGTCGCGAGCGGCGCGGGGGGGGCAGCGAGGGGGGAGGGGGGAGGGGGGCGCACCTCGGCGGGACCTTCGGCGGGCTGCGCGGCGAGTGGGCTTGCCGGTTGG
>CAZVRY010000329.1:0-7179 GCA_964629545.1 uncultured Verrucomicrobiota bacterium
ATGGGGTGAGGGGACGGTTCATGGAGAGCTTCCAAGTCGAACGAACCGACGCGCATGGGGACCATGAACCGGGCGGACCGGGAGCAAGAGCAAGAGCAAGAGCACGAATTCTGCCTCTTGCACTCTGCCTTCTGCCTTTCCGGTTCATGGAGAGGGTGCCAAGAGCCGGGTGAGGGGCCGTCCGAGTTTCAAAATGGGAACCGCCGCGGGGCCGGGGGTGGGGCTTGTGGAATGGGGCGATTCGTTCTATGTCTAGGGGCATGCAGACACCAACGGGTTCGCGGGGACGGTGCCGCGCGGTCATCAGCGACGTGCGGCCGGAGATTGAGGACGGGCGTTTTCCGATCAAGCGGACGGAGGGGGAGATGGTGGTGGTGGAGGCGGACATCTTTGCCGATGGGCACGACGTGTTGTCGGCGGTGCTGCGGTATCAGCGGGAAGGGCAGAAGGACTGGAGCGAGGCGCCGATGGAGCCGCTGGTGAACGACCGTTGGCGGGGGCGGTTCCAGGTGGGTTCGCCGGGGGCGTATCGTTATACGATCGAGGCCTGGGTGGATGCCTTCAAGTCCTGGCAGCATGACCTGGGCAAGCGTCACCGGGCGGGGCAGGATCTCACGGTGGATCTGCAGATCGGGGCGCAGTTGGTCGAGGCGGCGTCGCGGCGGGCGGGGGAGGAGGGGGCGACGCAATTGGCGGCGTGGGCGAGCGAGTTGAGCGGGCAGGCCCAGGCTCCGCTCGGTGCGCGGGTGGAGTTGGCGTTGTCCCCCCGGCTGGCCGAGGCGATGGCCCGCCATCCGGATCGCCAGATGGCGACGCGCTACGGTCGGGAGCTGCGGGTGATGGTGGATCCGGTGCTGGCGCGGTTTGGGGCGTGGTATGAGTTGTTTCCGCGGTCGGCGTCGTCGAAGCCGGGCAAGCATGGCACGTTGCGGGACGTGGCGGCGCAGTTGCCGCGGGTGGCGGATTTGGGGTTTGACGTGTTGTATCTGCCGCCGATCCACCCGATTGGGCAGGCGTTTCGGAAGGGGAAGAACAATCATCCGACGGCGCAGCCTGGGGATGTGGGCAGTCCGTGGGGGATCGGGTCGGCGGCGGGGGGGCATAAGGCGGTGCATCCGGAGTTGGGGACGCTGGAGGATTTTCGGCGGTTGGTGAAGAAGGCGCGGGCGTTGCGGATCGAGGTGGCGCTGGACATTGCGTTCCAGTGTTCGCCGGATCATCCTTATGTGAAGGATCATCCGGACTGGTTCCGGCGGCGGCCGGACGGGACGATTCAGTATGCGGAGAATCCGCCGAAGAAGTATCAGGACATCTACCCCTTCGATTTCGAGACCACGGCGTGGAAGGGGCTGTGGCGGGAGTTGCGGAGCGTGTTCGAGTTTTGGATTGGGCAGGGGGTGAAGATCTTCCGAGTGGACAATCCGCACACGAAGGCCTTTCCGTTTTGGGAGTGGTGCATCCCGATTCTCAAGGAGGCCCATCCGGAGCTGATTTTCCTGTCGGAGGCGTTCACGCGGCCGCGCGTGCTGGCGCGTTTGGCCAAGCTCGGGTTCACCCAGTCCTACAATTACTTTCCGTGGCGGAACACGAAGGCGGAGTTGACGGAGTATTTGACGGAGCTGACGCAGACGGAGCTGCGGGAGTATTTGCGGCCGAGTTTGTGGCCGAACACGCCCGACATTCTGACCCAGTATTTGCAGTACGGAGGGCGGCCGGCGTTCGTGGTCCGGTTCATTCTCGCCGCCACCCTGGGCGCCACCTACGGCATCTACGGGCCGGCCTTCGAGTTGTGCGTCCATCGCCCGCGCGATCCCGGGAGCGAGGAGTACCTCGACTCGGAGAAATACGAGATCAAGACCTGGGATCTCAACGCGCCGGGGAACCTGAATGACCTGATCCGCCGGGTGAACCGGATTCGGCGCGAGCATCCCGCGCTGCAGCGCAACGAGGGACTGCGCTTTCATCCCATCGATGCGGAGGCGTTGATCGCCTACAGCAAGGTGACGGACGCGGGCGACGACATCATCCTGGTGGTGGTGAACCTGGATCCGCATCACGTGCAGCGGGGCTGGCTGGATCTGCCGGTCGGCGATTTCGGGCTGGGCGCGCACGAGAGCTACGAGGTGCACGACCTGCTGACCGGGGCCCGTTACATCTGGCACGGCACGCGGAACTACGTGGAACTTAATCCGCAGGTGGCATCGGCGCACATCTTCTCGCTGCGCGGTCACCTGACCCGGGAACAGGATTTCGATCCCTTCCGATGAGCACGTTGTCCCGCCCGCGCGTGGAGGTCCCGAGGGTGTGGACCGAGGTGTTCGAGGGGCGGCCAGCCGCGGCTTTGGAGGCCCTGCTGCCCGCGGTGCTGCGATCGCAGCGTTGGTTCGCGGGGAAGGCGAAGGCGGTCACGCAAGTTGGCATCGAGGAGGTGCTGTCGGTGCCGGTGGCTGGGGGGGAGGAATCGCCCGGGGTGTTGGCGTTGGTGCGGGTGACGTATGAGCAGGGGGAGGCGGAGAGGTATGTGTTGCCGCTGGCCTACGCGGCGGGACCGGAGGCGGAGCGGTTGCGAGGGACGGCGGGCGGTGGGGCGATCGCCGAGGTGGCGGTGGGGAAGGGGGCGGCCGGCGTGCTTTACGATGGCCTGGTTAGCCCGAGCTTCGATCGGGGGTTGCTCGAGTGGATCCTGGAGGAGCGGAAGGGAGTGGGGCGGACGGGGGTAGTGCGGGGGTGGGCGACCTCGCGGGGCCGGGCGTGGCGGGGGGAAGGGTCGGCGCTGACGGGTGTCCCGGGCGGGGCGGAGCAGAGCAATTCTTCGGTCCGCTACGGCGATCGGGGCATCCTGAAGTTGTTTCGCCGGCCGGAGCGGGGGGTCAACCCGGAGTTGGAGATCGGTCGGTACCTGAGCGCGCGGGGTTTTGCGCACGTCGCACCGCTGCTGGGCGGTTTGGAGTATGACACGGGGGACGGCGATGAGTGGAGTTTGGCAGTGGTGAGCGGGTTCATCCCCAACGCCCGGGATGCCTGGGAGGCGGCCTTGGAGGAGGTGGGCCATTATTTGGATCGGGTGAGCGGGCGGGGTGATCTGGCGGTCGAGGCGGTGGGCCGGTTTCGCGGCTTTGCGCGGTTGCTGGGGCAGCGGACGGGCGAGTTGCATCAGGTGTTGGCGGGGGCGCGGGAGGATCCGGCGTTTGCACCGGAGCAGGTCACGGCGGAGGCGGAGGGGGCGATGTTGGAGTCGATGCGCGACCTGGTGGTGGGCCATCTTGGGTTGCTGCGTCGGCAGCTTCCGGGGTTGCCCGCGGGGGTGGTGGGCTTGGCGGAGCGGGTGGCGGGTCGGGAGGAGGAGATTGTCCGGCGATTTCGTCCGTGTTGGAGCTCGGGGTTTAGGAGTTGGCGGATTCGGGTGCATGGGGATTATCACTTGGGTCAGGTGTTGTGGACGGGGGCGGACTTCGTCATTCTGGATTTCGAGGGGGAACCGGCTGCGCCGCTGGTGGAGCGGCGGCGGAAGCGTTCGCCGTTGCGGGACGTGGCGGGGATGCTGCGGTCGTTTCATTACGCGGCGTTTGCGGGGGGGGCGCGGTGGGCGCAGCGGGCTGGGTGTGAGGTGGGTGTGGAGGTGGGGTGGGAGGGGTGGGCAGAGGGTTGGTCGGAGGCCATGGGCGCGGAGTTTCTGGCGGGCTATGAGGCGGCCGTGGCGGGGGGCGAGTTTCTGCCGGGGAACGAGGGGGATCGGAGGGCGTTATTGGGGGTTCATGTGCTGGAGAAGGCTCTCTACGAGGTGGCCTACGAGTTGAACCATCGTCCGGCGTGGGTCGGGATCCCGCTGCGAGGGGTTCTGCACTGGTTGGAGTGCGAGGGATGAGGGGAGAGGGAGAACTTTGTGAGTTGGCGGGGCTTCATGGGGTCCTGACCGGCTACGCGGACCGGACCGGTCGGTGGCAGAAGGCGAGTCCGGAGCCGGTGCTGGCGGTGTTAAGGGAGTTGGGGGTGGGGGTGGGGGCGGGTGGGGCGCGGGACGTTCGGGGTGCGTTGAGGGAGGGGCGTTTGGAGCAGGCGCGGCGGGTCCTGGAGCCGGCGGTGGTGCATTGGCGGGGGCGACCGTTGCGTCTGCCGCTGCGGTGGCCGGAGGGAGGGGCGCGAGGCGTGGTGCGTTGCACGTGGGACTGGGAGGATGGCGGGTCGACGCAGTGCGAGCATCGGTGGGAACGGTTGCGGGTGCAGCGGCGGGAGACGGTCGAGGGGGAGCGGTTCGTCCAGGTCAGTCTGCCTGGGCCGGCGCGGACGCCAGTGGGGTATCATGGGGTGACGGTGGAGGTTGGGGGGAGCGGTTTTCGGGCGCATGTGTTCAGCGCGCCGGAGCGGTGTTTCGAGGAGCGGCAGCGCGAGCGGCGGTGGGGCGTGTTCGCCCCGCTGTATGCCGTGCCGTCGGCGCGGAGTTGGGGGGCCGGGGACTACACGGATTTGGAGGCGATGGTGCGGTGGGTGGCGGGTCGAGGGGGTCGGTGTGTCGCGACGCTGCCGTTGTTGAGTTGCTCCCTCGGTCGGCCGGGTCAGCCCAGCCCCTACTCGCCGCTCAGCCGGCTGTTTTGGAACGAATTCTTTGTCGACGTGGAGCGGGCGCCGGAGTGGGCCGGCTGCCCGGCGGCCCGGCGCCTGGTGCGGTCGGATGTGTTCCGGGGCCGGATGGAGAGGTGGCGGGCGTCGGCCTGGGTGGATTATGAGGGCATCATGGCGGCGAAGCGGGAGGTCCTCGAGGTGCTGGGACGCCGGTTTTTCGCGCGGGCGTCGGCAAGGCGGAGGGCGTTGGAGGAGGCGATGCGCACGGATGCGCGTCTGGCGGCTTACGTGCGATTTAGGGCGGCGCGGGACGCCTTTGCGGGGACGCACGAGGAGTGGATCGGCCGGCTCAGCCAGGGGCCGTTGCGGGAGGACGAGGCTCCAGTGGAGTTGCGGCGGCATCATGCCTACGCGCAATGGCTGGCCCGGGAACAGATGACGGGGGTGGCGGCGGCGGCTCGGGAGAGCGGGGCTTGCTTGTATCTCGACCTGCCGGTCGGGACGGACCCGGCGGGGTTTGACGCGTGGCATCATCGGGAGGTGTTCGTTTCGGGGGCGGTCTTGGGGGCGCCGCCGGATCCGGGCAGTCCGAAGGGACAGGTGTGGGGGTTGGCCCCGTTGCACCCGGTGCGCGACCGGGAGCAAGGGCATGCCTACCTGCGGGCGTGCTTGGGGCATCACCTCGAGCACGCCCGGATGTTACGCTGCGATCATGTGGCGGGTTTGCATCGGCTCTACTGGATCCCGGCGGGCTTCCCTGCGTCCGCCGGTGTTTACGTTCGGTATCCGGCGGACGAACTCTACGCGGTGCTGAGCATCGCATCGCATCGGCACCGGGCCACCCTGGTGGGGGAGAACCTGGGCACCTTGCCGGAGGAGTTGGCGGGGCGGATGCGGCGGCATCGGTTGCCGGGCATGCATGTGGTGCAGGAGGAGTCGCCGGGGGGCGGCCGCCAGGCGTGGAGGAGGCCGCCGGTCAGGACGGTGGCCAGCGTCAATAACCATGATCTGCCCATGTTTGCCGCGTTTTGGGAGGGACGAGATTTGGCGGAGGCGGTGAGACTGGGGCGGATGGGGAAGCACGAACTTCGGCAGGCCCAGCGGGAGCGGGTGCGACTCTGCCGGGCCATCAGCCGCAAGCTGGGCTTGAGCCGGGGTCGGGTCGGCGGGGTGGCCGAGGCCGGCGAGGCGCTGCGGGCGTTGGTTCTGGAATTAGGGCGCAGCCGGGCCCGCTGGGTGTTGGTGAACCTGGAGGATCTGTGGTTGGAGCGAACGCCCCAGAACACGCCCGGCACCTTGGAGGAGGCGCCGAACTGGCGTCACAAGGTTCCCTTCCCTCGGGAGGTGTGGACACGGCAAGGGGGATGGCTGGAGGTGCTGGATGCGCTCGGGCGAGCCCGGCGGGGCCTGCGGGTCTCATGAAGGCGGGGTGCCGATGAGGGGGAAGCCGGGGGTTGTGGGCGGTGGGACGCCGCGCACGATGGCGACGCTGCTGGAGGTGCCCAGGCGGGTGGCTCCCGCTGCGATCATGGCCAGGGCCGTGGGGGTGTCGCGGATGCCGCCGGCGGCCTTGACCCCGAAGGTGGGCCCGACGGTGTCGCGCAGGAGGCGGACGTCCTCGAGGGTGGCTCCGGCGCGGCTGAAGCCGGTGGACGTCTTGACGAAGTGAGCTCCGGAATCGAGGACGAGGCGGCAGGCCAGGACCTTCTCCTCGGCCGTGAGCAGACAGGTCTCGAGGATGACCTTGACCACGCGTTCGTCGGCCGCTTCGGCCACGTCCCGGAGTTCGCGCAGGACGTAGCCGTGATCGCCGTCCTTGAGCCGCCCGAGGTTGAGGACCACGTCGATTTCCTGGGCGCCCGCGTCGATGGCGGCCTCGGTTTCGTATCGTTTGGCGTCCGCGTCCATGGCGCCGAGGGGGAATCCGACCACGGTGGCGACGCGCACGCCGGCGTCTTCCAAGAGGTGGCAGGCGAGTGCGACGCGGGAGCCGTTGACGCAGACGCTGTGGAAGCGGTGGGCATGGGCTTCGCGGCAGAGCGACTCGATGTCGGCCTGGGTGGCTTCGGGTTTGAGGAGGGTATGGTCGATGAAGCGCGCCAGTTGCGCGGCCGTGAGCCCGGAAGCGATGTCGGTCATGCGGCCGCCACTGTTGTCGTCTGGCCGGCGGGAGTCAAACCTGGCGAGGCGCGCCTCCGACCGGCAGCTCAGAGACCGTGCACCTCTTGTCATTTGGCAGCAGCCATTCTCATCTTGAAACTCGGACGGCCCCTCACCCGGCCTCTGGCCACCCTCTCCATGAACCGGAAAGGGAGTAGGCAGAGTGCAAGAGGCAGAATTCGTACTCTTGCTCTTGCTCCTGCTCTTGCTCCCGGTCCGCCCGGTTCATGGTCCCCATGCGCGTTCGCTCGAACGTCGAAGCTACCCATGAACCGTCACCCCTCACCCCACGCCCTCCCCCCAACCGCTTCCAGCGCAGCGATGACTCAGGTTGGGGGAGGGAGATAGGGAGAGGGGAAACGTATACGGTTCAGGGGTCCAAAGCGCCATGGAGTTGAACCTGTCACCCTCTCCATGAACCGGAAAGGGAGAAGGCAGAGTGCAAGAGGCAGAATTCGT
>CAZVRY010000330.1:0-7119 GCA_964629545.1 uncultured Verrucomicrobiota bacterium
GTTGGGGAGAGGGATGGGGTGAGGGGTGTATGCTTACTTCTGCACTGATGAATAGATGCGCGAGCCCAAAACCACCCCGTCGGTGAAATACCGGATCCGGACCCGCAACGCCGCCGACGGCCCGGCGCCGCCCCGCCCCTGCGGGCTGGGGCGCTCATCCGTATCCATGCAGTCGGATCGGTCGCGCTTGCTTGATCTTCTTTCGAACCGCTTCGTCGTTGGTCGGTTACGTATTTCGAGGCCAGACGCGCCCTTCTCACACCTCGCCGTTCGAAAGGATCTGCGGCGCCATCGCTTCCCTCCCGACTGCGTAGACACGGCTAAGGCCGCCACGCTCGGTTGTGGTTGATGGATGCGATGTAGGGGATGGGTTAGAGCACGACCAGGTTAAGGAGGAGGGGGCGTGGGCCGAGTGGGGAGAGGGCGGCGCGGAGTTGGGACCAGGGGAGCGATCCCTCGGCGAGGATGAGGATGCGGGGGGTGCGTGGGCCATGGGCGGTAAGGAGTTGGGCGAACGCGGCGTCGTCGTCGACGGGTTGGAAGGTGAGGGACGGGATTTCGGAGGGGGCGAATTGGGCAGGCAGGTGGGGTTGGCTGGGGTCGGGCGGTTTATGGGCGGCGGTGCGGAGGACGCGGTTGCCGGAGGCAGCGAGTTTGAGGACGATATTAGCGGGGGTGAGGGTGGGGGGGAACTGGACTGAGTTGGTGACGTTGTTGGCGATGAGGGGGGCGTGGGGGGGGCCGGCAAGGTCGGGTTGGAGGGGGGCGAGTCCGAGGGCGAGGTTACTGAGGTGGGCGAGAGGGGTCGCGGGGTCGGGTTGGAGGGCGAGGGCGACTTCCCAGCCGAGGTGGCGTCGGACGTTGAGGATGTCGCGCAGGGTTTGGGTGGTGGGGCGATCTGGGGTGGGCAGGCAGAGGCGGAGTTGGGGGTTGGCGAGGGTCCAGGCGCCGTCGGGTTGGAGTTGGAGGGGGAGGTCGACGCGGCCGGGGGTGGGGGCGAATTCCTTGAGGCAGGCGGCGAGATGGAGTTGGTGGTAGAGGGGCCGGCGGCGCGGGGGTGGGGGGGTGGGGGGGGGGGGGGGGGGGGGGGCTGTGGGGGGGGGCGGGGGGCGCGGCGGGTGGGGCGCAACGGGGTGAGGTAGAGGCGCAGGAGTTTGAGGGGGGCGTTGCGGAGGCCGGCGGCGGGGCCAGCGGCGGCTTTACGGAGCAAGTCGATGACGTGATCGGGTTCGAGTTGCCAGCGGAGGGGCAAGGGGTTGGAGGGGACGCGGGGGAGGAGGGGGCTTTCGGGGCGGAGGTCGACGAAGACGCGGTAATGGCCGAAGGGTTCGCCTTCGAGGACGTCGGTGCGGATGGGGAGTTCGCGCGTGAACGTCGAGCCGGGCGCGAGGCTGATCTCTTCGTAGGCGCCTTCGAGGGCGGTGGCGGCGCCACGGACGCGGCGGTTTTCGTGGTCGAGGATCCACCAGGAGGCGGCTTCAGGCCAGGGGAAGGACTGGGTGTTGGTGCCGGGGTTGCGGATGGTGCGGCGAAAGAAGATGGGATCGCGGGGGGGGAGCACGGAGGGGCCGGCGAGGGTCAGTTCCAGGCCCCGTCGGGCGGCGTGGTCGCTGCGGGCGGCGAGGTAGTCTTGGACCGAGGTGAGGGTGACGTGGATGGGCGGGGTGACGGCGGCATCGCGCCAGAGGGCGAGGCCGCGGGGGATTTGGGGTTGTTGTTCGGGGAGGACGCCGGTGTAGCGGCCGGAGAGTTGGTAGGTGCCGGAGGCGGAGAGTTGGGTCCAGTCGCTGAGGAGGGTATCGAAGTTGCGGGCGGTGGCGGGTTCGAGGCGTTCGGCTTTGGCGAACATGTGAGCGAGGGCCTGGCCTGGGGGGACCATGGTGATGGGTTTGTCGAGGGCGGTGACCGTGAGGCGTCCGTTCAGGCGGCAGCATCCTTCCCACATGAAGGCGAGGGCTTGGGTGGAGACGTTGTGGAAGCGCCAGAGGAGGGGGATGGGGTCTCCGATCACGTGGGTGGCGGCCTCGGGGATGATGAGCGAGGCCTGGACCGGTTCGGCGCTGTGGGCGGGGATGGAGGAGAGAAGGAGGAGGGCGGCCCAGGTGACTGGGCCCCGCGGTCGCGGGGGCGAGGTGAGGGCGGGGAAGGGCGAGACGCTTGGCATGGCGGGTTATTCGACGGTGGTGACGCGGACGTCGTCGAAGCGGATGGGGGTGCCAGAGAAGGGGCTGCCCCAGAGGCTCGGCCGGCCAGCGGGCAGTTCGGTGGAGTCATCGCAGGTGAGCGTCCAGTCGGCGGGTTCTTGCTGGCCGTCGGTCCAGGCTTTGCCTTCGAGGCGCCAGGTGGTGGTGGTGAGTTTGCGGACTTGGAGGCGGAGGTGGGTCCAGGCACCGCTCTTCCATTCGAAGGCGGCGGAGGCTTTGACGGCATCGGAGCGGACGAGTTCGAGTTGTTTCTTGCCTGGGCTGACGACGAGGCGGTAGCCGCCGACGCCGCCGAGGCCGACGGCGAAGGTGGGGGCGCGTCGTCCTTTGGCGGTGCCGAAGAGGCGGGCGTGGATGGCGATATTATCTTTGAAGTTCTCCTTGGGGAGGGTGAGGAGGCCGAAGGTCTCGAGGGGGGCGCCGGGGAGTTCGAGGAAGCGCTGGTCGCCTTCGGTTTGGATGGTGAAGGCGCCGTCGAGGACGAGGAAGCCAGGGGGGACTTCGTTCAACGGGCTTTGTTGGAAGTCGGATTCGAAGAGTGTTTGCGGGGGTGCGGCCAGGAGGTTGAGGCTGAGGGTGAGGGAGGCGAGGGTGCGCAGCATGAGGGGGGAGGGGTTGGGGGGATGGATCATGGGTAAAGGGTGGATCATTCGTTGCGGAGGGCGTCGAGGAGTCGTCCCCGGAGGGCGGCGTGGGTGGCGAACCAGGTCCAGAGGAGGCCGTTGCCGAGGACAGCGATCCAGGTGAGGAGGAGGGAGGCGGCTGGGCGTTCGGCGCCGGGGGCCAGGGTTGCCGGGAGGACGGCCACGAGGGCGGCCACGGCGCCGAGGGCGAGGCCGGCGAGGAGGAGGGCGGCGTGTTCGGTGAGGACGAGGCGGAGGAGGGCGTTTCGGCGGAAGCCGACGGCGAGGAGGAGGGCGAGTTCGCCGCGGCGTTCGAGGACGTGGCGCAGGACGAGGACGCCGAGGCCGACGCTGCCCAGGAGCAGGCCGAGGCCGCCCAGGATTTGGAAGGTGCCGAGGTAGGTATTTTGCACGGCGTTGAAGGCATTGAGACGCTGGGTGGTCGGGACCAATTCGAGTCCGTAATCGCTGAGGGCGCGGGTGAGTTGACGGCTGACGGTGGCCGCGTGGTTGGACGGCGCGTCGAGGAGGAACATGCGGTAGCCGCTGACGGCTGGGAAGCGGCGGGTGAGGGCGGATTCATCGACGAGGAGGTTCCCCTGGAGGATGGAGTTGGCGACGGCGGCGACCAAGCGGACTTTGAGCGGGCGGCCGGTCTCGTCGACGTAATCGAGGGTGTCGCCGACCTTGCGTCCGAGGGCCCACTGGATGGAGTTGGCGTCGCCGATGGCGGGGAGGACGTTGGGATCGTCCTCGCTGCCAGGGGTGAGGAGGTTCCAGCCTGCCTGGAGGTCGAGGCCGGGGGCGGCGTGGGTGAAGGTGAAGGCTTGGCGTTGGGCGAGGAGATGGGGGTCGACGCCGAGCAATCGGGGTTGGCGGGCGCGGTTGAGGTTCAGGCAACTGGCGTCGTCGCCATCGCGGACGCGCAGGGCGACGACGTGGACGTCTTGCAGGTCAGCGGGGTCGAGGCCGAGGGACTCGCGTCCGCGGGAGGTATTGAGGTCGAGGGTGATGGGGACGGTGGATTCGCCGATGAGGGCGAATCCGCCGGTGCCGGAGGATCGCTGGTGGGCGTTGCGGAGGGCGTCGAGGCGGAAGACGCCGAGGCTGGTGACGAGGAAGCTGCCGCAGGAGAGGAGGGTGATGACGGCGAGGCTGCGTCGGCGTCGGCGGGCGATGTTACGGAGGCCGAGGTTGTGGAGGGTCAAGGGGGGGGGGTGTGGGGTGTGGGTGCGGGGGTGGGAGAGGCGGAGCAGGCGATGGGAGGCGAGGGCGGTGCCGGCGAGGAGGAGGAGGGCGCCGGCGCCGAAGAAGAGACCGGCGGTTTGGGCGGGTGGGGCGAGGGGGGCGGCGAGGAGGAGGGCGGCGGCGAGGAGGCCGGCGAGGAGGGCGATCCACGGGGTGCGGTTAATGGAGGAGGTGGGGGCTGGGGTGGCGTCTTCGGAGAAGCTGGTGGCGCTGAGGAGTTGGCGGGCGGGCGGGCGGGCTTGTTGACGGAGGGCCCAGGCCATGGCGAGCCAGGCGACGAGCCAGCCGGCGAGCAGGCCGAGGGCGAGGGTGGCGGGGGTGGCGTGGAAGGAGAGGGAAGAGGTGCCGACGGCGTCGCGCCAGATAGTCGTGAGTCCATGGATCATGGCGCGGGCATAGAGGAAGGCTCCGAGCAAGCCGAGGAGGCTGCCGACGAGGGCGAGGGCGCCGCCTTCGAGGAGGAGGAGTCGGCGGACGAGGCGTGGGGGGAACCCTAGGGCGAGGAGGGTGCCGACCTCCTCGGTGCGGCGTTCGATGCTGAATTGGAAGAGGAGTCCCATGAGGAGGAGGGCGGCGGCCACGAGGAAGATGCTGAAGCCGATGAACAGTTGGCCGAAGTCCTGTCCGGAGGCAGCCGCGCGGAGGGCGTCGGCGCGGATAGGTTGGGGGCGGAGGCCGAAGGTGGACGGATCAAGGCGGGCGCGGAGGGTGGATTCGATCTGCTGTTGCAGGGCGGGGATGTCGTGGGTGGACGAGGCGGGGAAGCGGAGGGCGGTGAGGGATCCGAAGCGGTTGGTCCAGAGGGTTTGGCCGGCGGCCAGGCTGATGAAGGCCTTCGGGGTGCCGCGGTGTGCTTTCCAGTAGGCTTCGTCCTGGTCGCGGATTTCGTGGACCAGATCGAAGCCGGCGTCCCAGTCGTGGGTGCTTTCGGCTTTGGCGAGGCCGGGGAATTCGGGCATGAGGGTGCGGTCAGCGTGCCAACCGGCGAGGGGGACGATGGCGCGGACGGTGAACTGGTTGGTGCGTTCGGCGAGGCTGCGGACGGAATCGAGGACGTAATAGACCAGGTCGACGGGGTCGCCGACGTGGAGGTTGAGGTCTTGGGCGAGCCATTGGTTGACGACGATTTCGTTGGGTTGGAGGTCGGGGGGCACGTGGGGGCCGTCGGTGGCGCAGACCATCGAGTAGGGGGTGGCGTTGGTGCCGTGGCGGATTTGGTTGACGAGGTAGGTGAGGACCCGGAAGGCGTTGGTGGGGGTGTGTTGATGGAGGGATTGGAGGACGGGCGGGTCGAGGAAGATGCGGCGGGTGCCCAACTCGAGCATCGGCGGGAGTTGGGGGGGGGCAGGCAGGATGGGGTGGAGGGAGAGTTCGGCGTCGGCGGGGAGCCAGGCGTGGGCGAGTTGGCGTTGGAACTGGGCGAGGGTGGCGCTGGGGGAGCGGTCGTGGGGATGGGTGGAGGCCGTTTGGGGAGGGGCGCGTGCGAGCAGGAGGTTGGCGCGGCCTTCGAGGTGGGCGGGCTTTTGGAGGGCGGGGAGGGCGACGAAGGCATTGAAGGGGGGGAGTTGGCTGGCGGCGAGTTGGAAGGCGTCGAGGTCAGCGGGGGCGAGTCGGGTGACTTTGAGGCGGAGGGCGAAGCTGGAATCGCTGCGAGGGGTGATGATGGTGTCGCGGGAGAGGGCGCTCGGTTTGCGGACGCGCAGGATGATGTCGTCGCCGGGTTGGACATTGAGTTGGCGGGCGAGGGATTGGTTGATCCAGGTCTCGCCGGGTTGGGGGGCGGAGGGGGGGTCCTGGGTGGGGAAGGAGTCTTGGATGCCGATGACCTGGACGCGGTTAGCGCGGTGGGTGCTGGCTTGGCTGGTGGCGACGCCTTCGAGGAGGAGGGCAACGGTAGCGTGGGGGAGAGAGTTGGCCGACGGTTCGGGCGTCGCGGGGGCGGCCTCGAGGCGCGAGGCGAGGTCGTCGCGGAAGAATCGGTCGCCGGAGGCGATGGCGACGTGGGCGCCGGCGAGGCGTGCGAGGGCGAGGTGGCGGAGGCTGAGGCGGACGGAGTCGCCGACGAGGAGGGCGCCGAGCAGGACGGCGGCGGCGACGGTGGCGCCGAGGACAGCGCCGAGGTGGGAGCGGGCGTGGAAGCGGAGGCTGCGCTGGGCGAGGGTGAGGAGGGTCATGGCAGCCGGCGGGGAGTCAGGCGTGGGGGCGGAGGGTGCCGTCGCGCAATTCGAGGATGCGACCCAGGCGAGGGGCGAGGTCGAGGGCGTGGGTGACGACCAGGAGGGTGAGGCTCAGTTCCTGGTTCAGTTCGACGAGGAGGTCGACGAGGGTTTGGGCGGAGGCGCGGTCGAGGGCGCCGGTGGGTTCATCGGCGAGGAGGAGGCGGGGTTGGTTAATGAGGGCGCGGACGACGGCGACGCGCTGGCGTTCGCCGCCGGAGAGTTGGGCAGGGCGATGGTGGAGGCGGTGGGCGAGGCCGACGCGTTCGAGGAGGCGGGGGGCGCGATCCGCGGCGGCGGGGCGGTCTTGGGCGGGGGCGGCGAGGGTGGGGACGAGGACGTTCTCGAGGACGGAGCATTGGGGCAGGAGGTGGTGGGCTTGGAAGATGAAGCCCACGTCGCGTTGGCGCACTTCGGCCAGGCCGGCTTCGTCGAGCCGGGTGAGGTCGCGTCCGGCCAGTTCCACGGTGCCGGCGTCGGGTTGGTCGAGGGTGCCGATGATATTGAGGAGGGTGCTTTTGCCGGAGCCGGAAGGGCCGATAATGACCGTGCGGTCGCCGGGTTCGAGGGTGAGGTCGACGGTGCGGAGGACCTGGACTGGTTCGATTCCGGCGGCGGGCGCGAAGCGTTTGCTGACGGCGCGCAATAGGAGCAGAGGGGCGGCACGAGACATGGCGGGGACAACTAAAGCGCAGGATGGGGTTGGGATCAACCTTGGGGTCAACGGGGGTAGCAATTCTCAATCTGAAAGAAGGAGTGCCCCTCTCCCGTTCGCTCTCCATGAACCGGAACATGCGTTCGTTGATTTCCAAGCCCTTGCGCATTTCG
>CAZVRY010000331.1:0-6979 GCA_964629545.1 uncultured Verrucomicrobiota bacterium
CGAACGTTTTGACGCCGTCGAGGTTGGGCATGGTGAGGTCGAGGATGGCGCAGGCGATGGGTTGGGGGTGTTGCTGGAAGAGGCGCACGGCTTCGCGGCCGTCGGCGGCGGTGAGGACCTGGAAGCCGGCGCGGGAGAGGGCGCGTTCGGCGAGGGCGCGCACTTGGGGTTCGTCATCGGCGACGAGGACGGTCGTGGTGGGGAGGGGTGGGGGTTGTGGGGGTTGGGGTTGTGGGGAGGCGGGACGGGATGGGGCGGGTGCGGTGGAGGCGGGGAAGAGGACTTGGATGGTGGAGCCTTGGCCGGCGGCGCTGCGGACGAGGATGGCGCCTTTGTGGCCGCGGACGGCGCCGAGGACGGCGGACATGCCGAGGCCGCGTCCGGTGAATTTGGTGGTGAAGAAGGGGTCGAAGAGGCGTTGTTGGACGGTGGGGTCCATGCCGCAGCCGGTGTCTGTGACTTCGAGGCTGACGAAGTGGCCTGGGGGTGGTGGGTCGGCGAGGCGACTCTGGGCGAGGAGGGAATCGTCGCAGGTGAGGGTTGAGGTAGTGATGACGATGGAGCCGACTTGATCGCCGAGGGCTTCGGAGGCGTTGGTGATGAGGTTCATCACGATTTGCTGGACTTGGGCGGCGTCGGCGAGGATGGGGGGCAGGTGGCGGTCGAGGTTGAGGTGGAGGGTGGCCGTTTTGGCGATGGAGACTTTGAGGAGGTGGGCCATTTCCTCGACGAGTTCGGTGAGGTCGAGGGGGCCGACCTGGAAGAGGCCGCGGCCGGAGTAGGCGAGCATTTGGCGGGTGAGATCGGCGGCGCGGCGGATGGCTTTTTCGGCTTCGAGGATGCTATGGCGGGCGGGGGAGAGTTCGGAGAGGTCCATGAGGGCGAGGCCGATGTTGCCGAGCATGGAGGTGAGGAGGTTATTGAAGTCGTGGGCGATGCCGCCGGCGAGGACGCCGAGGCTTTCGAGTTTTTGGGTATGGAGGAGTTGGCGTTCGATTTCGAGTCGGTCCTGCTCGGCGCGTCGTTGGCTGGTGAGGTCGACGTCGACGGAGAAAAGGAGGGGGAGGCCGTTGGGGAGGGCTACGGCGGCGTGACTGCTGAGGACGGGGACGGGGGAGCCATCTTGGCGGAGGAGTTCGCGTTCGCCGGGGGGGATGGGGATGCCGGAGAGGGCCATGGTTTGGATGGCTTGGCGGAGGTCGGACTGGAGTTGGGGTGGGACGATGAGGTTGAGGAGGTTCCGGCCGGTGGCTTCCTGGGCGGTGTAGAGGTAGAGCAGTTCGCTGCCGCGGTTCCAGTAATGGACGGTGCCGTCCGGGGAATAGCCCTGGACGGCGACGCTGGGGATATTGTGGAGGAGGGTGCGGAAGCGTTCTTCGCTGAGGCGGAGTTGTTCCTGGGCGAGGCGGCGGGCTTCTTCGACGGCGAGGGCGGAGGCGAGGAGGCCGAGGACGTGGCGATCGTTATCGGTGGGGTGGTGCTGGTGTTCGTAGAGGACGCAGAGGAGGCCGAAGCGTTGGTGGGGACCTTGGACATGGTGGCCCAGGCAAGAGATGAGGTGGAGTTCGGCGCAGGCGTTGATGGCATCGCCGAAGGCGCAGTGTTCCAAGTTGGTGAGGAAGCGGGAGGGTGCGGGGGTGGCGTTGGCGGAGGGGGTGCAGAGGCAGGGCGGGGGCGAGAGGGTGAGGGGGATTGACTCTGGGGTCCGCCATCGGCCGGCCAGGAACAGGTTGGGACCTTGGTAACGGGCGAAGAGGGCGAGGCGCCCTTCCAGAAGTTCGCCGGCCAGGGCGGTCAGGCGTTGGATGTTCTGTTGGTGGTCGGGGTCGAGGGCGAGGAGGGTTTGGTTGAGGCGTTCGAGGCGGTGGGAGGACTTGCGCTGGGCTTGGAGGCGGTTCCATTCAGCGAGAACGCGGTTGGCGCGGAAGGGGATATCGGCGAAGGCTTCCGGGGATTTGACGATGTAATCGAGGGCGCCGGCCTTGATGACTTCGACGGCCATTTGTTCGCTGCCGAAGGCGGTGAGGAGGACGACCGGGAAGGCGCCTTGGGCGAGGGTGACGAGGTGGTCACCGCGGCCGTCGGGCAGGCGGAAGTCAGCGATGGCGAGGGTGGGCAGGTGGGTTTGCAGGTGTTTCTGGGCTTCGGCTAGCGAGGAGGCGTGCAGGACGGTCCACCCCTCCGCGACGGCGTCGAAGGCGCGGGAGATGAGTTCGGCGTGGCTGGAATCGTCCTCGACGAGGAGGAGATAGTTCATGGGGAGCAGGGGTGGGGGAGGGAGGGCGAGAGGGGTTCAGGGCGGGTTTTTGGTTCTCGCGGTGGCGGGAGGACGCGGTGGAGGAGGGTGGCGAGTCGTTGGGGGTCAATGGGTTTGGTGAGATAACAATCGGCGCGGTGGGATTGGGCGGCAGCGATGTCCTGGTCGCCGTCGGAGGTCGTGAGGATGATGACCGGGATGGGTTGGAGGTGGGGGGAGTTTTTGGCGATCCGGAGGACTTCGAGTCCATCGACACGTGGGAGGCGGAGGTCGAGGAGGATGAGGTCAGGGCGGTCTTGGTTTGGGGTGGGGCGGGAGGTTTGGGCGGCTTGGAGAAGGCGGAGGGCGGCTTCGCCGTCTTCGGCGTGGATGAGGCGGTAGGGGCCGAGCGTTTGGTCGAGTTGCCGTCGGACGAGTTCGGCGTGGTCGAGGTTGTCCTCAACGAGGAGGATAAGGGGTGCGGGGGGGGTCATGGGGGGGGGCGGTGGGGGGTGGGGAGGGTGAAGCAGAGGGTGGTGCCCTGGTTGGCGCCGGGGGATTCGACCCACATGCGGCCGCCGTGGACCTCGATGATGCGGCGGGCGAGGGCGAGGCCGAGGCCGGTGCCGGTGGATTTGGGGTCGAGTTGGTTAAAGAGGCCGAAGACAGTTTCGTGGTAGGGCGGTTCGATGCCGATCCCGTTGTCGCGGACGAAGAGGATAGGGTTTTGGGGGTCGGGGCGGGAGCCGATTTCGATGCGGGGTTGGGGTTGGGAGCCCATGAACTTGAGGGCATTTTCGATGAGGTTTTGGTAGACCTGCATGAGGCGTTGGGGATCGGCGAGGACGGTGGGAAGGTCAGGTTGGAGGTGGACGCCGACCTGCCGATGGGCCAAGGGGCCGGCGAGGAGTTCGAGGACTTGGCGGACGAGTTGGTCGAGGGGGATTTCGCGCAGGGGGTTGACCATGCGACCGACGCGGGAGAGTTCGAGGAGGTTGTTGAGGAGTTGGGTCATGGTCTCCGCGGCGTCCGAGATCCGGCGGAGGTCGGGGTTGAGGCGTTGGGTGTGGCCGTTGGCGACGTCTTTAAGGAGGTCGGCGGCGAAGCCTTTGATGGTGATGAGGGGGCTTTTGAGGTCGTGGGAGACGGTGTAAGTGAAGCGTTCGAGTTCGGCGTTCTTGGCCTCGAGTTCGCGGACGAGTCCCTGGAGTTTGGTGTCACGCTGTTGGAGCGAGTCGAGCATGTCGTTGAACTGTTGGCCGAGGCGTCCGATTTCGTCCTGGTTCCCTGTGGGGGCTCGGAGGTGGGAGCGGCTGTCCTGACGGATGGCGTCGGCGATGTGGGCGAGGGTGGCGAGGGGTCGGGTGACGGCGCGTCGGAGAAGGTAGGATTGGGTGCTGGTGGCGAGCATGACGACGACCATGACGGCGGCGAGGACGAGCATGATTTGGCGGGTTGGATCGTCGAGGAGCGAGCGGCGGGTGAGGAGGTGCAGGTGTCCGGCGACGGCCCGGGTGGGGCCTGGGGCATGGAAGGTTTTGACGAATTCGACGAGGTCCCCGTGGAAGTAGAGTCCGTCGGGTTTGGCGGTAGGGGGCGTGGTGCCGGGACCCCCGGGGTAACTTTGGAAGACCGAGTCGGAGCCAGGGCGGCGGATATGGGCTTCGAGGATACTGGGGTTGGTGCGGAGCGATTGGAGGAAAGCGCCTACGGTCTCGGGTTGGTTGAGGAGGACGTGGGTGGCGGTGGCGGCGGCGATGAGGTCGGCGAGGGGGCCGAGTTGGGCGCGGGCGCGGGGGGCGCGGGTTGTGGATTCGTAGGCGAGGAGGCCGAGGGTAGCGGCGGCGAGGATGATGAGGCAGGTTCCCCAGACCACGAAAGTGACTTTGCGGCTGATGCTGGAGGGGGCAGGGGGCACGTTAGCATCCTTGGGCTGGGCGGAGGGAAGGGTGAGCGGGGGAGAAAAAAGAACCCCGCCTTTGCCGTGTGCAAACAGTTCCTATGAACTGCGAGAAACAAGGTGGGACGAGCCAGGCGGCCTTCGACTTCCAGTTAAGGCCTGTCGGCGAGCCGCATTCAAGCCGGTGTCCCGTGCTGGCTAACTTACGGTTCAAGGACTTAGTTTCAGATCACGAACAAGGCAGGGTAAAACCGAATCAAACTCACTCTTCAAAGAACCATGCACCAGGCGAACGAACCGTGCTGTGCATTACTGACAGCATTATCGGCAGGACACGGTAGCGCTCAAGCAAAAAGCTGGGGTTCGGGACAAAAAAGCGTCGGTCAGTGCGTTTGGCACGGTCACTGCGCGCGGGGCGGGCGGGGGGTGGGAAGCTGCGACAGGAGCCATGGCCACTGAAAGGGGTAGGCCCGTCCGTTGAGGTGGCGGCCGACGAAGGTGGATCGGACCAGCAGATGATAACTGGCGAAGAGAACGGGGAGGGCGATGGCGACGATGAAGGGGAATTTGGCGGACCAATGGAGGTTGAGGCGGGCGACGGCGATTTGGAGGGCGACGACGGTGGGCAGGTGGGCGAGGTAGACCCAGTAGGAGGCATCGGCGACGTAGCGCCAGAAGGGCGAGCCGCCGTGGCAGGATCGGACGAAGAGGCCGAGGAAGCCGAGGACGAAGCCCCACATCATGAGCGCGTAGGCGCCGGCGTGGGCGAGTCGGAGGCTGGTGTAATGGGAGGCGAACCAGCCGTGACGCCACGCCCAGCCGGGGGCGGCCTCGGTGGGGAGAATCAGGAGGATGCCCAGGAGGATCGCGCCGGGCCAGGGGGCGGTGAGGCGTTGAAGAAGGTTGGGGGCCCGATGGAGGAACCACCCGCAGGTGAAAAAGAACCCATAGAGGACGGTGGTGGGCGCGTGAGGCCAGAGGGAGTGCATGGGGGTGTCCACGCTCCAAGAGTCCATCGCCAGTAGGATGGGGATCGTTGGCATGGCGAAGAGGAGGACACGTGCAGGGGAGAGGGTGGCCCGCGCGAAGGCGGCGTCCAGGCGAGGGAGGAAGGAGGGGGTGACGAGCCGGAGGATGAGGCTGCGGGCGGGGAGGGCGATGAGGTAGACCACGAGCAGTTGGTGCAGGAACCAGAGATGGGTGAGGTTGAACTTCTGGAAGACCCCACCTTGCAGGAAGAAGCCGAGAAGGAGTTTCCAGGGTGCGAGTTGGCGGGCCTCCGGCGGGATGCCCAGAAAGTCCCAGGAACCGGATTTGGCGGCGCCAAGGATCCAGAGGTAGACCAGGAGCGGATAGAGGATGATCCAGCCGATGACCAGGGGGATGAAGATGCGCTGGAACCGGTGCCAGGCGAAGCCTTTCCAGCCGCGGCGGTGATACAGGAGACGGGCGAAGAAGCCGGCGAGCAGGAAAAAGACCTCCATGCGGAACGAGTGGCTGGCGTGGCGGAACAGGTGCAGCGCGGTGCTGGGGGAGGAGTCAACGATGGCCCAGTCGAGATGGCCGGCTTCGAAGGATTCGGCGGCATGGAAGACGACCCCGAGGAGGAGGGCGAAGGCGCGGAGGGCGTCGAGGCTATGGAAACGGTGGTCGGGAGGCGAGGTGCTCATGGTTCGAGAGCGGGGCGCGAGGGCTAACGATCCGGGTCCTGGCGGCAAAGGGAAGTCGAAAGTGTGGAGGGATCCCCGGCGAGCGGATCCGGGTGGGGAGTGACCGGTTGACGGGGCGGGCAGGGGTCAGGAGGGGAGCCTGGTCGGCGTTGGGCAAAATCCTCGCGTTGAGGGTGGGGTGACGTTAGGGTGGCGGGGTGACCGGCGATTCCGAAACGGAGCTGATTCGGTGCTGCCTCGAGGGGGAGGAGGAGGCATGGAATGCTCTGTTTGATCGGCATTACGCCGCGGCGGTGGCGTTCATTTTCCAGGTTGGGCCCGAGTTGACGCGGGAGGATGTGGAGGAGGTTTGCCAGGAGACGTTCTTGTCGGTCGTTCGTCATCTGGCCTCGTTCCGGGGAGGTAGTCGTCTGCAGACGTGGATTCTGCGGATTGCGGCGAACAAGGCGCGGGACTATCGCGAGAAGCTGCTGACGGCCAAGCGCGGGGGGGGGAAGGCGCCGCTCTCGTTACAGGCGGAGGATCCGCAGACGGGACTGCGGTTGGATCCTCCGAGTCCGCGCCCGTCGCCGGATGCGGTCCTGGAGGCGGAGGAGGAGGGGGTCTTGATCCGGGAGGCGTTGGATGAGTTAGGGGATCCCTGTCGGGAGATCATCGAATTGCGGTATTTCGCGGACTTGAGTTACGAGGAGATCAGCGAGGCCTTGAGGTTGAACCCCAAGACCGTCAGTTCCCGGCTGAGCAAGTGTTTGGACAAGTTGGAAGCGATCGCGCGGGGGCGGGCAGCGCGGGAGAGTTCGGCGCGATTTGCCGTCTAAGGATTCTGTCATCATGGCAAAGCAACCTAACCAGGGCATCGAAGCACGTCTGCGCGGCTACGCGCAGCGGCGGCGGCAGCGGTGGGTGGGGGAGGGTGGGATGCCGGTTCTGATGCGTCGAGCGTTGCTCGGGGAGGTGGGGCGGACCGGGGTCCGGCGGGGCGGGGTCCGGGCGGAGGGCCGCTCCTGGTTTCTGCTGTGGGGTCCCCGTCTAGCCTGGTGCGTGTCGGTGATCGCGTTGGTGGGGTTGGTGGCGTTGGTGATGCGGACTCAGCCTGGGGCGGGTTCGGGTTCAGTGAAGTCGGAGGCGGTGCGGGCGAGGGTGGGGGAGCGGCGAGGGGGGGGCTCGGGGGCG
>CAZVRY010000332.1:0-6946 GCA_964629545.1 uncultured Verrucomicrobiota bacterium
ATCGCCCGGTTGACACCGTCACCGTCACAAGGAGCACAACGGGGTCAAGTCACAACCATCGACCATTGCGCCCGATGGGAATCCCTCACCTTCCCCAGTGCGGACGCCTCGTTCGGCTTAGCCGTGTCCATGCAGTCGGATCCGTCGCGCTTGCTTGATCTTCTTTCGAACCGCTTCACCGCCTGCGTCGCCGCCGGGTCCTTCAAACCCGCGATGTGCTGGTCGACCTCGGCCAACCGATGGCCCAGGAGCGGGCCACCTCCACCACGCCCCGAGGGTCCTCGATCACGACCGAAGGAAAGCGTCCCTGGAACAGGTTGCCTCGATTCATCACGTGATACCCCCCGCCCGCCACGACCACGCGGAGCTTCCTGGCCATGGCTTCAAGGTCATCAACGTCGATCCATGTGTCACTTAATGTGACTTGACCCCATTGTTTCGCCTGGAACGGGTTTATGGTTCTGGGGATTGGCCGAGTTCTGGTTGGACGAGGAACTCGACGGGGAGGGTGGGTTGGAGGGCGAAGGTGAGGTCGAGGGCGGTGGCGTCCGTGGGGAGGTTTTTGATGTGGTAACTCCGTTCGCGTCCGCTGGCTCCGCGGCTGGGGACTTCGAGGTCGTTGGTGGTGTTGGCGACGCGGACGTGGAGGAGGTCGAGTTGGGCGCCTGGGGGGAGTGGGGAGTGTTGGAGTTTGAGTTCGGAGAGGTCGTGACTGCTCCAGGCGTGGCCGGGGATGGGGGGGCGGCGGATGAACTCGAGGAGATCGAGGGTGAGGCCATGGAGGTTGGTGTGGAGGTCGAGCGAGTTGGTGGTGTGGAGTGGGGGGAGGGGGAGGTGGCGCAGGACGAAGAGGTGTTCCGGGGGAAGGCCGGCCTCGCGTTTGAGTTGGAGTTGGAGGCGCCAGGCGTGTTCGCCGGGCCAGAGAGAAGGCGAGAGGGTGAAGGCGGTGGTGGCGCCGGAGCGGGTCCAGCCGAGGCTATGGTTGGTGAGGGTGTTGCCGGTGGCGTCGGCGAGGGAGGCGGCGGCGATGACCCATCGTTCGGTGGGGGCGCCGGGGGTGACGAAGTGGCCTTGGAGGACAGAGCGGGACTCGCCGTCCTGGCGGTTGGTGCCCCAGCCGATGGTGACGCCGCCGCCCGGGGTGGATTTGGTGTAGCTGTGGTGGTTATGGCCGGTGGTGAAGGCGTTGAGGGTGGCGACGAGGGGGCCGTTCGTGCGGGTGGCGGGGAGGGGGTCTGGGGTCCATTGGGGATAGGTGTCGAACCAGGGGTTGGGCACGGTCAGTTGGCCGGCCTTGAGTTTGGTGCCGTCAGGGAGGTCTTCGAAGAACCAGAGGTTGAGGGTCGGGGATCGTCTGGGGACGACGGTGAAGGTGACGGGTTGGGCGGTCCAGAGGCTGAGGTGGGCGTCGGGGCCGGAGAGGAAGCCGGTTTCGTCGGCAAGGAAGGCGCGCCAGGAGCGGCCGAGGGTGGGGCCTGGGGTGGGGGTGACGGGTTCGAGCCAGAGCATCACGCTGGGTTGGAGGGTGGAGGCGCGGGAGGCGCGGGCGCGTGGGCCGAAGAGTCGTTCGGCGAGGGGTTGGAGGCGAGTTGAGGAGGCGAGGGCGCGTCCGAGCCAGGGTCCGTGGAGGTGGTTGGTGCCGGTGGTGACGGCGGCGACGCGCACGGTGGGGCCGCCGTGGGCGAGGGTGACGGAGGGGAGGGGGGGAGGTTGGCGATTGAGGGTCCAGAGGAGGGAGAGGGCGAGGAGGGCGGCGAGGAGGATCCAGGAGAGGAGGCGGAGGGTTGTTTTCACGGGGCGGTGAGGGGCCGGCCGTTATCCTTGGGGCCGAGTTGAAGGAGGAACGGGGCGGCGGTATGGGCCCAGGTGGCGGGTGAGGGGTAGTGGTGAGCGGAGGGGCCGAAGCAGCTTTGGAGCATGTCGGTGTTGACGATGCCTGGGTTGAGAGGGATGGCGGCGAGGCCTTGGGGGAGTTCCTGGGCGAGGGCTTGGGTGAGGCCTTCGATGGCCCACTTGGTGGCGCAATAGGGGGCGACCTCGGCGTCGGTGGCGCGTCCCCAGCCCGAGCTGAGGTTGACGATGACGCCGCGGCCGCGGGCGATCATGGCGGGGAGGAAGTGGCGGATGAGGTTGGCGACCCCTTTGAGGTTGACGTCGATGACACGGGAGAATTCGTCAGCAGGGACTTGCCAGAGGGGGGCGTTGCGGTTGATGAGGGCGGCGTTGTTGATGAGGAGGTCTGGGGCAGGATGGGAGGCGAGGACGTGTTGGGCCCAGGCAGCCACCGAGGGGTCATCGGTGACATCGACGGCGGTGAAGCGGTGGGGGGCGGGGCAGGATTGGCGGAGGTCGGCGATGAGGGCGTGGGACCGGCCGCAGCCGATGACGGTGTGGCCGAGGCGAGCGAATTCGGCGGTGAGGGCGCGGCCGAGGCCGCGGGTGGCGCCGGTGATGACGATCGTTTTCGAGGCGGGCGTGGGCGCAGTGGGGGAGTGGGGGGCCATGGGGGTGGGGGAAGGCAGGGCGTGGGCGGGCGGGGTGGAGGTGGGTGAGAGGTTAGAGGGGCTGGGTGGGTACGGCTGGGGGTGGAGACAGGAGGGTCGGGGCTTGTTCTGGGGTACTGGTGGATTCCTGGCGGGACTTGAGGTGTTTGGCGCGGGCGAGGAGTTGGCCGTCGGGAGTTCGTTCGAGGCGGAGGGTGCAGGTGGCCTGGAGTTCGACCGCTTTTTTGAACTGCTTGTCGGGTTTGAGGGTGGTGAGGGGGTAATCGACGCGCCACCCGGCGTCGCGCAGGCGTTGGACGAGGTGGAGGCTGTCGGGGCGGAGGGATTCGTCTTCGATGAGGCAGAAGGCGTCGAGGGTATCGGTGAAGGCAGGGAGGCGTTGGCGGGCCTTCAACAATTCTGCGAGGACGACGTCGCCCATGCCGAAGCCGAGGCCGGGGAGGTCGACTTTGCCGCCGCTGAGGAGTTTGACGAGGTTATCGTAGCGGCCGCCGCCGGCGATGGCGCGGAATTCCTGGCGGCGATCGAAGGCCTCGAAGACGGGGCCGGTGTAGTAGGCGAGGCCGCGGATGACGTGGTAGTCGATTTGGACGAAATCGCCGAGGCCGCGGGCTTGGAGGTTGGCGAGGATGGCGGCGAGTTCCTGGGTGGGCTGGCTGGCGGCGATGAAGGTTTGGACTTCTTCGAGGCTGAGGCCGAGGGCGGAGAGTTTGGCCGCGCTGACGGCGGGGTCTTCGCGTTCGAGTTTATCGACGACCTGGAAGAAGTCATAGGCGCGGGCGGCCTCGGGGCAGCGAGAGTGGAAGAAATCCTGCCAGGCGTGGCGGCTGCTGAGGCGGACGACGACGTCAGCGGCCGTGAGGCCGAGGGCGCGGAGGGAATCGATGAGGAGGGCGATGAGTTCGGCGTCGGCGGCGGGGCTGGATTCCCCGAGGAGATCGACGTTCCACTGGAAGTGTTCGCGGAGGCGGCCTTTTTGCTGGCGTTCGTAGCGGAAGAGTTGGGGGATGGAGAACCACTTGATGGGCTTTTTGTAGGCGCGTTCGTGGGCGGCGACCATGCGGGCGAGGGTGGGGGTCATTTCCGGGCGCAGGGCGACGGCGCGCTCGCCCTTGTCGATGAAGTTGTAGAGTTGGCCGACGATTTCGTCGCCGCTTTTGGCGGTATAGAGTTCGAGGGCTTCGAGGGGTGGGCCGTCGTATTCCCGGAAGCCGTAGCGGCGGGCGACGGTTCGCCAGACTTCGAAGATGTGTTGGCGGGCGTCGGCGCTCCAGACATCGCGGTGCGGCAAGGGTTCGGGATAGAAATCGCGGAAACCGGGCAAACGTTCCATGGGAGGAGAAAAGACAAAAAGGGGGCGTGAGGCAATGCAGAATGGAGTGGGCCGCGGGTTTGCGCTGCCGTGGCGGCGCTGAACCACACGGCAACCGCACGGCCCGCAAACTCGAGGGCTGGAAGACCTCTCCCCAACCTGAGCCATCGCTTCGCTGGAAGCGGTTGGGGAGAGGGCCGGGTGAGGGGCCGTCCGAGTTTCAAAATGAGCATGGCTGAAGGCGGTGGATAGCGCCTTGCGCCCACGCGGTCTGGGGGGTAGGAATGGTCTGCGGTTCATGCGCGCTGAGACGAACAGAGCCAAGCTGGAGCGATTCATGGTGGCGTTGGGCCAGTGCGTGCGTGGCCCGGGTCGCATCTACCTCACCGGGGGCGCGACCGCGGTGCTCCATGGCTGGCGGGAGACGACCATTGACGTGGATCTGAAACCCGACCCCGAGCCTCCCGGTTTGTTCGAGGCCTTGGCCCGGTTGAAGGACGAGTTGGACCTCAACGTGGAACTGGCCAGCCCGGACCACTTCATCCCGGCGATCCCGGGTTGGGAGAGCCGGAGTCTTTTCATTGCGCGGCAGGGGCCGGTGGAGTTTTTCCACTACGATCCCTACGGGCAGGTCTTGTCCAAGTTGCAGCGCGGCCACGATCGCGACCTGCTGGATGTGCGCTCCTTCCTGGGCGCGGGCCTGGTGCAGAGGGATCGTCTCCGCGCGCTGTTTGGGCTGATCGAACCGCTCCTGATCCGCTATCCGGCGTTGGACCCTGCCACCTTTCGCGAGACCGTCAACCACTTCTGCGATGTCTCCGGATGAATTGATGCGCGGGTTACCCGGCGCGGCGCGGCTGCGGCAGGGCCTGGCCGAGTTCCAGGCCGGTCAGACCACGATTGACGCCTGTCTGGTCGGCATCGCCCGAACGCGGTTGTGCCGCCACGGGTTGCTGCCCGGGACCGCAACCCGGGTGTTGCCGGACGCGGAATTGTGCCTTTACCGCCTCCTGCGGCAGCAGGCCGGCGATGCCTACTCCCGCTACAACGCCCTGGTGCGGGAACTGGTTAGCTTCGAGCAAGCCCTTGACCGACGCTGCCGGCGCGGCGGGGCGGATTCGTGAGCCTTCTGGGTGGAGGAGCGGGGCGGGGGTTGGCGCTCGGGGGAGGTTAGGGTGGTGGCGCGGCGGCGTTTTGGAAGGCGCGGCGGAGGTCGGAGGCGTCGGCGTTGGGGAAGTTAGCCCGCTGGACCATGAGGAGGTAGGCCCGGTTCTTGTCGGGATCGATCCAGGCTTGGGTGCCGTAGGCTCCGCCGTGGCCGAAGCTGCCTGCGGAGAGGGCGGCGGTGACGTCCTGGGGTTCGCGGACCACGCAGACGCCGAGGCCCCAGGCGTTCCCGGGCGTGAACCCCGTTTTGAGGTCGCCGGTTTGGGGGGTGCGGAGGAGGGCGACGGTTTCCGGTTTCAGGAGTTGCCGTCGGTCCAGGGTGCCGTGGTTCAGGAGCATGCGGCAGAACCGCGTGTAGTCAGCGGCGGTGGAGAAGAGGCCGCCGTTGGGCGCGGGGTAGCGGTGGCGGAGGGTGGGGGAGGCTCCGTTGAGGAAGGCGAGGGTCGTCTCCTCGAGCGCCCCGTTCACGAGGGCGTAGGATTTGGCCAGGCGCGGCCATTGGTCCTCGCTGAGGTAGAAGCCGGTATCTTTCATGCCGAGCGGGTCGAACAGCCGTTGTTGGAGGAAGTCTGGGAAGGAGAGTCCGGAGATGACCTCGACGATGCGGCCGAGGGAGTTGATGCTGGATTGGCAGTATTGCCAGCGCGAGCCGGGTGCGAAGGCGAGGGTGCGGTCCTTGTAGAAGGGGATGACGTCGGCGAGGGTGCGGGCGGTCCGGTATTGTTCGCGGCTGGCCTCTGGCATACCGGAGGTATGGGTGAGGCAATGGCGCAGGGTGATCCGGGCGGGTTGGCCGTCCGGGGATTTGAGGGTGGCGAGTTCCGGCAGGTATTGGGTGACGGGGTCATCGAGCGACAGTTTGCCCTCTTCGAGGAGCATGAGGATGGCGACGGCGGTGATGGGCTTGGTCATGGAGGCGATCCAGAAGATGGCGTCCTGCTGCATGGGGCGGCCCGCGGCGAGGTCGGCCCAACCGGCGGCATCGGCGTGGAGGATGCCCTCGGCGGAGGCCACCACGGTGACGGCGCCGAGGATTTCCTGGCGTGCGATGGCTTGATCGATGGCGGCGGAGGCGGCCGCGAGTGTTGGGGTGTGTTGGACGGGCAGGGTCTTCACTTCGATGTCTTTGAAGCGGATGCGCAGTTCGTCGCCGCTATGGAGTTGGAGGGCCAGGTGTCCGGAGCGGCCGACACGATGCTTGCGGTGGGCGGCGTTGTCGAGGATGCCGGCGCCCTGCCAATCGGTGCGGACGATGCCGTTGACCGTGGTGGTGATGTGGGTGCCGCGGCAGACGAGGGTGAGATCGTTCCAGCCATCCTGGGCGTATTTGAAGAGGTGACGGGGCGGTTCGAGGGCGGGTGGCATGCGCCAATCGGGCAGGCTGGGGAACACCCACCGGCGTTCCTCGTGGGTTTCGTCGTAGAGGAGACCCGTGCGCCAGGTCTGGGGTGGGGGCGGGTGGATATCGACTTGGGGTCCATGCAGCCAGCCGCCGTCGAGAGTGTCATCGAAGCGGCTGCGGAACTGGAGGCCGCTGTTGCCTGGGGAATCGGCGAAGGCCTGGAATTTCAGTCGGAGTTCGAAGTCGGCGTATTCGCGGTCGCTGACAAGCCAGACGTAGTGATGGTTCTTGCGGCCGATGGAATCGCACTCGATGGCGCCGTCGCGCACGGTCCAAAAGGGGGTCGTGCGATCCTGGGGTTGGCAGTGGACGGTCCAGCCGGAGAGGTCTTTTCCGTTGAAGAGGGGGGTCCAATCCTGGGCGGACAGGGAGGCGGCGAGCCAGGGGAGCAGGAGGCAAGCGAGGGTGGATGGGTGGGTGGGGTGGGGGAGGGGAGGGAAGGGGAGGTGGGGACGCATGGGGAGGAACGTAGGGCGGAGGGATCGTGGTGTAAAGGCGATGTGCCTGGGGCCATCGGTTTCGCAAGGGTGGGTGGGTTCGAGGTGAAGGCAGGCGTTAGCA
>CAZVRY010000333.1:0-6938 GCA_964629545.1 uncultured Verrucomicrobiota bacterium
GAAACCTCCGATCCCCGCAACCCCTCCTCAGACCCCTCCCCCTCCGACCCTTTCCCCTCCCCCTCCGCATCCTGCTCCTCGGCCAACCCCCTCGACGACCCCTCCCCCACCACCGCCGCGGCCCCGAACCCCGCCGCCCCCGAGCCCGCCGCGCCCCCAGGACCGGAACTGCTCTCGAATTCGTCGCCTTCCAGCAAGATCGGCGGGATCCACCCCGTGTACCGCGCCCGGGCCTGCGCCCCCTCGCCTGCCCCTACCGACGTGACCTGGGCGGATCGCCCCGACGCCTTTCCCTGCCCGGGTTTCCGCTTCGCCCGCGCCTGACTCTTCTCGGCAACCATCTTTTTTGGCCCAGCCATACCCAAATGCAACCACCCCGCAACGAGACCATTACGACGTGTCCCTGCAGCTTACTGTTCGCCAATTCGGCCACGCAACGGAAAAGTGCCCCCCCGTAAATCAGAATTGCTGCCCCCTCCGCCCCCTCGCTATCGTCGCCCCATGTCTACCGTCCGACTCGGCATTATCGGTCTCGGCAACATCGGCCGCTATCACGCCGATTACCTCCGCAAAAACCAAGTCCCCCGCGCCCAACTCGTCGCCGTCTGCGACGCCTACGCGCCCCTTGACGGCTATGCCCCCCTCGACCGCTTCCAAGACCCCGAGGCCCTGTTCCGGTCAGGAAAAGTAGACGCCGTCATCATCGCCACCCCTCATTACCAACACACCACCCTCGGCATCACCGCCCTCGAAGCCGGCCTCCACGTCCTCGTCGAAAAGCCCATCTCCTCCCACAAGGCCGACGCCGAACGCCTCATCGCCGCCCACCAACGACACCCGGACCGCGTCTTCGCCGGCATGTTCCAGCTCCGCACCGAACCCCGCTACCAACGCATCCAGCGGCTCATCCAAAACGGGGACCTCGGGACGATCCAACGCATCAGTTGGATCATCACCGACTGGTTTCGCACCGAAGCCTACTACGCCAGCGGCGGCTGGCGCGCCACCTGGAAAGGCGAGGGCGGCGGCGTCCTCCTCAACCAATGCCTCCATAACCTTGATACCCTGCAGTGGCTCTGCGGCATGCCCAACCGTGTCCGCGGCTTCGCCCAACTCGGCCGCTTCCATAACATCGAAGTCGAAGACAACGTCACCGCCTACCTCGAATGGCCCCTCGGCGCCACCGGCACCTTCATCACCTCCACCGGCGAAGCCCCAGGCACCAACCGCCTCGAAATCGCCGGCTCCCGCGGACGCGTCCTCCTCGAACACAACCGCCTCACCTTCACCCGCAACGAAACCGACGCCCTCGATTTCTGCCGCACCAGCCCCTCCGGCTTCGCTAAACCCGAAACCTGGATCGCCGAACTCCCCTTCCAAGACGCCCCCACCCCCCACGCCATCGTCACCCGCAACTTCACCGACGCCATCCTCGACGGCACCCCCCTCATCGCCCCAGGCCCCGAAGGCCTCCACTCCGTCGAACTCGCCAACGTCATCCTCTATTCCTCCCTCCTCCACCAAACCGTCGACCTCCCCATGAACAGCGCCGCCTGGGAACAACACCTCCAACACCTCATCGCCACCTCCCGCTTCGAAAAACAAACCGCCCCCGTCCAAACCGACGACTTCACCAAATCCTTCAACCGCTAAACCCCCTATGATCCTCATGGGCATCGGCGACGAGGCCGCCTCCAGCCTCGCAGGCCAAATCAACGCGACCCGCCAACTCCAGTGGCGCCACCTCGAAATGCGCGGCGTGGCCGTTCCCGGCTTCCCGAAAGCCAACTTCCATGACCTCCCCGACGACGCCTTCGACCGCGCCCGACGGGAACTCGAGGAAGCCGGCCTCCAGGTCTACTGCTTCGGCTCCACTATCATGAACTGGGCCAAACGCCTCGAAGACCCCTTTGACCTCACCCTCGCCGAAGTCCGACGCGCCATCCCCCGCATGCAACAACTCGGCACCCGGTTCGTCCGCATCATGAGCTTCAAGCCCGGCGACGACGACCACGCCATCCCCCCCCAAGTCTTCCACCGCGTGCGCGAGGTCACCAAGATGTTCCTCGACGCCGGCCTCCAACCCGTTCACGAAAACTGCATGAACTACGGCGGCATGAGCTGGGAACATGCCCTCGACCTCCTCGACCGCGTCCCCGGCCTCAAGTGGGTCTTCGATACCGCTAACCCGATCTTCAACCCCAACCGCCGCCTCGCCCGCCCCTGGCCCAAACAGGACCCCTGGGAGTTCTGGACCCACCTCAAACCCCACGTCGCCCATATCCACATCAAGGACGCCACCTGGAACCCAGCCAAAAACGACGCCGATTACCATTGGCCTGGCGAAGGCTCCGGCCGCGTCCGCGATATCCTCGCCGACGCCGTCGCCTCCGGCTATGACGCCGGCCTCTCGATCGAACCCCACATGGTCGTCGTCTTCCACGACGCCGCCGCCCACGCCACCGAAGACGCCATGACCCAGAACTTCCTCGAATACGGCCGCCGCCTCGAATCCCTCCTCGCCTCCCTCCGCGGGAGTCCTTGAAACCCGCAACTCACAGCGCGCAGGCTGGGTTGCGAGGGGTCTAATCCCCCACTAACTCCAATACGCCGAACCTCCCCGGCGTATGCGCCGTCCCCGTCCCCGTAGGACTCCAAGCCAGAAACGCTTTCCCCGCTCGGTCGTGCCGATACAAGTTCAATCGCCACCTCGTCCCTACCTCCGGAACCCCCGCCACCAATGCCTTCATCGGTATCTTCATCTCTACCGTCCATACCCGCGCACTGCGATCCACGTGCGACGCCGAGGTGAACCCGCTCCCCCACTCCAACGTTCCTTGCCCCTCCTCGATCAATAGGTCCAGCCTCTCATTCGTGGGAGCCACCTCATACTCCGTATACCGATCCGTCCGCCCAGGGTCCGTGCCAATAAACGCCTCCACGACGTCCCGATCCCATAACCCGCGACGCTCCCCCTCCTGCAGCGGCGGATCGAACACCGTCAACTCCGTGAACGGCCCCCGAAAACCCAGGTAAAGATGCCCCGCCGACCACAGCGCCCGCGCCTCCGTTGCCAACCCCGGGCGCGCCTCGCCTTCCCGCAGCGTGTACTCCAACCGCGCCACCCCCGTCCGCCCCCACGCGGCCCCCTCCAACCTGCCCGTCAACTCGAAGTCATCCCCAATCCGACTCGCCTTCAGCACCGGCAACGGCAACGACCGCACCAGCAGCCGCCGCGCATTGTCAAAGTAAACCTTCCGCAACGCCGCCGACGGCAACCCAATCGCATCGATCTTCCAGTCGCCCTGAATCGGCGTCATGTGCTCGAATTGCCGATCCTCCGTCTCGAACCACCGCCAATGCTTCCCGAAAAACTCCAGCGCGTCCTCGTCCGTCGGCCCCGGCCCGCTTCCCCCCGAGCCTAATATCAAACGGTCATACACCATGAAATCCGTCCCAAACAGGATCCGATCCTGATGCTTCATGAACAACCGCCGCACCGACTCCGCTGGCCTCCTCCCTATCTCCGGCACCCGCGCCGCGATGTCCGCCATCATGTTCGGACGCCGATCCAACGCCCCCTCCACCCACTCCAAGTCCTCCGGATTGTTCGCGAAATGCACCCCTACAAACGTGGTCCCCGGATGACGCCCGATGACCCTGTCCAACGCCTCCAACAACGCCTCCCGCGACGGGAATCGCTGGGCATCCCCAAACCACCAGCCCGGATGATCCTTCAACTCCGTCCAGCGTTCATTCTGGTCATTCAGCGGCAGCCAAAAGGCCTTCGGATCCCCCACGTGAATCGATACCGGCATCCCCAATTCCCCACACCGCCGCCACACCGGGTCCAGCTTCGCATCGTCCACCTTGATCAACCGCCCAGCCCCATCCTTCAATCCCAACCCCAGCCTCTTATACTCCTTCAGCCCCGCCGCCCCCAACCGATGCCCCTCCTCCACCTGCCGCACCGCCCGCTCCGAGAAGTCGGGTTCATCCCAACCCCGGTAATCCAGGTTCATGTAATGCACGAAACGCCCTGGCGCCACCCGGTCGGCCATCGCCTTCACCCGTCGGACCTCCGCCTCTCCCCCCCCCTCCGCCGGCGTCGTCCCCCCACTCCGATACCCCCCCACCCCAATCCCCACCGCGTCCATGATCCGTAGCGCCCGCTCAAACCGCTCCGGGCGCGCCTCAATGTGCATGTGGACATCAATCAAGCGCCGCTCCGTCCTCCACCCTGCCGGCGTGTCCCCAATGACCTCCACCGGCCCCATCCCCATGCAAATGACCCCAAACACCCACCGCAGAATCCAGTTCGATGCCATGCCCCCTTATCCCAACCCTCCCGACCCGTGGCAAACCCAATCCTGACCCAGTCCTGATGACGTCCCAGCCAACCCAAACCAGCCAATCCGAACTTGAAGTCCCCCCGGTCGCAGGCTACCTATCACCCAGCTTCGTGAGCCGGGAACCGGTCCGTCTTCACCGACCGCTGCCTCCCTGACGGAGTGCCAGCATGACACCCCCGTCCACGAACCTCCGCATGGCCAACGTTCTCAGGATTCTCCTCGCCCTGGCCCTCGTCGGCGGGGCGGCCGCCACCAACTGGTGGGTCGGTGCCCCACCCTCCTTCGCCTGGGCCCTCCTCCTCACCGGGGCCGCCCTCGTTCCGCTCGCCTCCGCTCGCCTCACCCAAGCACCCGCCGTCCAGCGTTGGGGATCATCCTGCCTCCTCGGCCTCAGCACCCTCGCAGTCGTTAGCCTCCTCGGCCATGTCCCCATGACCACCGGTTGGAGAGACGGCCACGCCGTGGCGGCCTGGCTGATGGCCGCTGCCACCTGGCTCGCTGCGCCACCCAGCCAAAACGCGTCCTCACTCCCATGGGGTCGTCGCCCGGCCTTGCTCTGGTGCGGTGCCGGCGTCGTCGTCAGCCTGGCCACCGGTTACGCCGCCAACCGGGGAGCACTGTTCGCCGCGGGCGTCTGCATGGCACTCCTGACGCTGGCTCTGACCCGCGCATGGTTCCGGCTCGGCCCCCTCGCCATCCAAGCCGTCAACACTCTCATCCTGCTTCTGCTCGTCCTGCCCTTGGCCGACCGCCTCCTCTTCCCAGCGACGCATCGGGAGCAGCCACCCTCACCCGGGGAGCGTCCCTATTCCTACGACGTTGCCTCCCGCGACCCCGGATCGCTCGTGCGCTGGTGGCGGTCTTATCAGAGCCAGGAGGACACACTCTTTAGCTCCCTCTTCGCCCACGACCGCACCGCCCCTCCCCGCCTGCGCCCCGGCGCGTCCACCACGTTCTTCCAAAGCCAGATCTCGATCAATCAACTCGGATTCCGTGGAGCAGACTTCCCCCTCGAGAAAGGCCCTGCCTACCGCATCGTGGCTCTCGGGGAGTCCACCACCTTCGGCCTCACCCTCGATCCCACGGACAGGCCTTGGCCCGAACTCCTCGAGCAGATCATTCGCGACCGCCTGGAACCGGATCGCCCGGTGCAAGTCATCAATGCCGGAATCCCAGGAAACACGCTGGAGGAGAATCTGGCCCGCTGGTCGCGGGACATCCTGCCCCTCAAACCGGACCTGCTGATCTCCTACCACGGCGCCAACGGATTTCATTTCCTCAGCCAGGGGATCCGACCGCTCCGCGGAAGGGCCCCTCCCCTCTATCGCCTCCGCCCGCTCCGTCTCCTGGCCGACCTCGAATACGCGCTCGAGACCCACTGGTTCAAGCGACACCACTTCCCCGATCCAAATCCCGAACCAGAGTTTGTCTCCCCGTCCTCGTCCGTCTACGCCAAGGCCTACCTGGATCTCATTGGACTCGCTCACCGCGCCGACGCCCGCCTCGTCCTGGCCACCTACTCTATGGCCGTCAACCAGCACAGTGATCCGGCGGTGGTCGCCTTTTACGAGCAGCGATTCCCCGCCCTGCGTTGGCAGATCGAGGCCAACGCGCTCCATACCCACCTCGTTCAAACGTTGGGAGAACAACACCCGGACGTCCTGGTCGTCGACACCCACCCACCCTTGAACGGTCAACACGACCACTACATCGATATCATGCACTTTAACGCCGACGGCCGGCGCCTCATGGCCGAAGCCATGTTCCAGGGGATCGAACCCGTCCTGCAGAAGGACCTCGCCCCATGACCACCGCCAACAAGATCACCATCCTCCGCATCCTCCTCGTCCCCTTCTTCGCCCTCCACCTGCTCTATTACTCCCACACCGGCGACGAACTCCACCGGTTCCTCGCCATCCTGGCCTTCGCGATCGCTGCCATCAGTGACGGCGTCGACGGCTACCTCGCCCGCCACTACAACCAACGGAGCGAACTCGGCGCCATCCTCGATCCCCTCGCCGATAAACTCCTGCTCGTCGTCGGCCTGGTCCTCCTCACCCTCGACCATCACCCCCACCTCACTCCCATCCCCCTCTACCTTGTTGTCACCACCTTCAGCCGCGATGTCATCATCCTCCTCGGCATGGTGGTCATCCATTACGCCTGCGGCAAAGTCATCGTCCGCCCCCACGCCATCGGCAAGATCGCCACCGTCCTCCAAATGATCACCATCGCGTGGGTCCTCCTCAAATGGACTCCCTCCGCCGCCGGCATCCTCGCCGCCGCCGCCGCCCTCTGCACCGGCATCTCCGGCCTCCTCTACGTCCGTGACGGCGTCCGCCAACTCAGCGCCAGCCCCCACAGCGCCCCCACCCCGCGGCCCTGACCCGAACTCCCCACCCCCCCGATCCGCCATCCGCCATCCACCATCCGCATGCCCCCTCGCCTCCCTCCGACGGAGGCGAGGGAGTTATGAACGGGGTGGTTTGCTCGGCTCACACCCCTTTCGAGACTCCCTCCCTGCCCGAGCTGGGCGGGGAGGGTCGGGGAGGGGTGGGCAGCCACAAGATCTCCCGGCGCCTCCCA
>CAZVRY010000334.1:0-6905 GCA_964629545.1 uncultured Verrucomicrobiota bacterium
TGGGAGGAATCATCGAGCCATTCTCGCCAGGCGAAGAATTCTGTCCTACACCCCCACCGGTGTGCTCGTTCACGCTGCGGCGAAAGGATGCGCGCAAACTGTCCGCCTGGTTCCATCTCGCCCTGCCATCCCATCTGGCCGGGCCGTCCATGCACCTCGACCCCGACTTCGACCACCTGACCTGCGGCGATCAGGGGCAACGGGCGAGGCAAATCCAAACCAAGATGACGCGGATGGCGCGGATGGCTTTTGCAGCGGGTTGCCGCCGCGGTCGCGCATTTGTCGGCCACCCCCAACCGTCCCTCCAGGCAGAGGCGAGGGAGAGAATGTGGCCCTCCGGCTGGGTATTGGAGTCGCCTGAAGCAGAAGATCGGGTGGGTTCGCTTTCGTGGGCGCGCGGGGCGCGCACGCCGCATTTGACTCTGGGCCAGGGACCACTAATTTCGCGCGCAGGCGTCCGGCGCGGGGCCGTCCTGGTGGGCCTTGGTCGCTCCGGCCGTCCTTTTGTCTGTGAAACATCACCTCGACCCTTTCCGGGGCGCTCTGGGCGCCTGGATCACTCGTTGCATGAGCTGTGCTATCCTCAGCGGCGCGGGCGCCTCAGCCCGCCTCGACGGCCTCGCGGCCGACCCTCCCTGGCCGACCAACCCCCTGGTGGACGCGTGGAAGGGGTCTTATGGCGGGGTGCCGCCGTTCGACCGGGTGCAGGTGGCGCAGTTCGAGCCGGCTTTCGCGGACGCGATGGCCGCCTATCGCGCCGAGATCAAGGCCATCGCGGACGACCCGGCGGCGCCCACCTTCGAGAACACCCTCGCCGCGCTCGAACGGTCCGGGCGGGCGTTGGACCGGGTGCAGGCGGTCTACAGCGTGTGGGGCTCGAACCTGAGCTCCCCCGAGTTCCGGGCGGTGGAACAGGAGTTGGAACCTAAGCTGGCGGCGCTGCGGGACGAGGTGTATCAGAACGAGGCCCTCTTCCGGCGGATCGCGGCCGTTTACGATTCTCCCGCCAAGGCGGCGCTGACGGCGGAGCAGCGGCGGTTGGTCTGGCTGATCTACACCGACTTCGTGCGCGCGGGGGCCCGATTGGATGGAGCGGGCAAGGCCCGAGTGGCGGCCATCAATCAACGCCTGGCCTCGCTCTACACGACCTTCAGCCAGAACCTCCTCGCCGATGAAGAGGGCTACGCGACGACGATTACCAACGCGACCGACCTGGCCGGCCTGCCGGAGTCCTTCCGCGCGGCCGCGGCCGCCGAGGCGGAGCGGCGCGGGCAGCCGGGCGCGTGGGTGATCGCGAACACGCGCTCGAGCGTCGAGCCCTTCCTCACTTACTCGGAGCGCCGGGCGCTCCGCGAGACGGTGTGGCGGCAGTTCGTCCAGCGCGGCGATCACGCCGGCGAGCGCGACAACAAGCCGTTGATCGTCGAGATCCTGAGGCTGCGGGCGGAGCGGGCGAAGCGGCTGGGGTATCCGACCCACGCGCACTGGCGTTTGGAGAACACGATGGCCGGCACCCCCGCGCGCGCCCTCGCCCTGATGGAAGCCGTCTGGACCCCGGCCATCGCCCGGGTGCGCGAGGAGGTGGCGGACATGCAACGGATCGCCGATGCGGAGGGCGCCGGGATCAAGATCGAGCCGTGGGACTACCGGTATTACGCCGAGAAGGTGCGGAAGGCGCGCTACGATTTGGACGAGGGCGAGGTGAAGCCGTATCTCCAGCTCGATCCGCTGCGCGAGGCGATGTTCTGGGTGGCCGAGCGGCTTTACGGATTTACCTTCGCGCCGGCGTCCGGCGTCCCGGTGTTTCATCCGGACGTGAGCGTGTGGGAGGTGAAGGGCGCGGGAGGCCGGCACGTGGCCTTGTTTTACTTCGACCCCTATGCGCGTCCGGGCAAACGCTCGGGCGCCTGGATGGACGCCTACCGCAACCAGGAGCGGTTCGACGGCGAGGTGACCACGCTGGTGTCGAACAACTCGAACTTCATGAAGGGCTCGCCGGGCGCCCCGGCCCTGGTGTCGTGGGACGACGCGCGCACCCTGTTCCACGAGTTTGGCCACGCCTTGCACGGGCTGTGCTCGGACGTGCATTACCCCTCGCTGTCGGGGACGAGTGTGCCCCGGGATTACGTGGAGTTGCCGTCGCAGATTTACGAGCGCTGGCTGGCGACGCCCGAGGTGTTGCAGCGCTTCGCCCGCCATTTCCAGACCGGCCAGCCCATGCCCGCGTCGCTGGTCGCGCGGATCGAGAAGGCGGCCAGGTTCAACCAGGGCTTCGCCACCAGCGAGTTCCTGGCCAGCGGGTTGATCGATCTGAAGCTGCACCTGGCGGGCGACCAACCCGTGGACCCGGCCCGGTTCGAGCGGGAGGAGTTGGGGAGGCTGGGGCTCCCGGCCGAGATCGTCATGCGGCATCGCCTGCCCCAATTCGCCCACATCTTCGCCGACGAAGGCTATTCGGCGGGGTATTACAGCTACCTCTGGGCGGACACCTTGACGGCGGATGCGGCGGAGGCGTTCGCCGAGGCGGGCGGGCTCTACGACGCGGCGGTGGCGGCCCGGTTCCGCGAGCAGGTCTTGTCCAAGGGCAACACCGTCGACCCGGCCGAGGCCTATCGGCAGTTCCGCGGCCGCGAGGCGGGGATCGGCGCCCTGATGCGTGACCGGGGATTCCCGGTTCCGGCCGGGGCGCCGTGAGCCCAACGCGATCGCGGCTGGTCAAGAGCCTCGCCCCACCGTGCTGTGTCCGGAAACAGGTTCACGGGCCTCTTGGGCGTACGACAGGGCGGCTCGTCCGGAGGCTCGCCCTGCCGACGGTGACCGGAATCGGGTTTAGCCCGGATGTTTCACCGCCAGCATGCCCCCTCTCCCTTTCTCCCTCTCCCCAACCCCTCTGAAAAGCCCTGTGGCAGGGGGTTGGGGAGAGGGCAATGGGTGAGGGGTACGGTCGTGCCGATAGACAGACTGTGGCGGTTTGGAGGCGCGTGCGAAATAGGCGGATTAGGGGCAGACCTGCCGGGGCGCTGGCCAAACGGGAGGACGCGGCGTAGCCTGGGGGCCATGAGCCGCTTGCTTTTCGCTGCCCTCGGTCTCTTCCTCGGTCTTCCCGCCCACGCCCTCGCGGCGGAGTTGTATCAGGCGGCGCCCCCGGGCACGCACACGCGCTGGATCAGCCCGGAGAACCCGACGGGGGCGAAAGGGGCGGGTGGGCGCACGAATCGCGGCGCCAAGGGCCGCGCCTTCATCGTGGTCGCCCCGGGTGAGACGGCGGTGCTCGCCGACCTCCAGGGGGCCGGGATTCTGCACCGCATGTGGCTGAGCGGGACCATCCCGCGGAACGAGGAACAGCGGCGCTTGGTCCGGCTGGAGATGTTTTGGGACGGGGCGGCGCGGCCGGCGGTGGCGGCGCCGATCGGCGACTTCTTCGGGGTCGGGCTCGGGCTATTGGTTCCCTTCGAGAGCGCCTGGTTCGCCAGCCCGGAAGGCCGTTCTTACAACGTGACCCTGCCCATGCCCTTCCGCACGGGCGCCCGGGTGCAACTGGTGAACGAGTCCCAGGCGCATCTGCTGGTCTGGTACGACATCAACTACACCGAGGTGACGCAGCACGCCGGGGACGTCCTCTATTTCCATGCGAGCTGGCGGCGCGAGCGGAGGACCGCGCTCGGGCGGGACTTCGAGATCCTGCCGCGCGTGACGGGGCGCGGCCGTTATCTGGGCGCCAACATCGGGGTGATCGGCGGCCCGGATTACCGCGGCACTTGGTTCGGCGAAGGCGAGGTGAAGGTCTATCTCGACGGCGACACCACTCATCCCACGCTGGTGGGCACGGGCACGGAGGATTATATCGGATCCGGCTGGGGCCAGGGCCGCTACCAGGGCCGCCTCTACGGGTCGCTGGTGTCCGACGATCGGCGCGACCTCTATGCGTTCTATCGCTTTCACCTGGACGACCCGGTCTACTTCCATCAGGACTGTCGGGTGACCCTGCAACAGATGGGAAATACCTCGACGGAGCGGGTGCGGGAGATGCTGGCCCAAGGCGTCGAGTTGCAGCCCGTCTGGGTGCTCGATGTGCACGGCGGCGATGTCCTCAATCTCACCGGGCGGGCCCCCGCGGTGCATCTCCTCCTGGATCGCTCCGACCTGCCGCCGTTCTCGGATCCGCAGCATCCCGCGGGCGGCTGCAATTTCTATCGACGGGACGACGTGTCGGCGACGGCTTATTTCTATCTGGACCGGCCGGAGAACGACCTGCCGGCGTTGGCCTCGGCGGAGGCCCGGGTGGAGGGCTTGCGGGAGCGGGTGTGGACGGGGGCGAAGGCCGCCCGGCCTGCTCCGCCCGCTCCGCCCGACTTCGGGCCGCGGGTTTTGGTGTTCGGTCCCGGCCAACCGGGCATGCAGGAGCAGGTGGAGGCCGTCTTCCGGGAGCAGGAACGGGCCCAATTCGGCACGGGGCGTTACGCGTTGCTCTTCAAGCCCGGCCGCTATGCGCTGGATGTGAAGGTGGGATTCTACACGCACGTGGCCGGGCTGGGCCGCCTGCCTGGCGATGTGACGTTCCAGGGCCGGGTGTGGACGGACGCGGCGTGGATGAGGCAGAACGCCACCTGCAACTTCTGGCGCGCCGTCGAGAACCTGACCCTCGAGCCGCCCGGCGGCGTCAATGTGTGGGCCGTCTCGCAAGCCGCCCCGATGCGGCGGACCCACGTGCGCGGCGACCTCCACCTGTCGTCCGGCGGTTGGTCGAGCGGGGGCTTCCTGGCGGATTGCCGCGTGGACGGGACGGTGGAGACGGGCAGCCAGCAGCAGTGGTTCTCCCGCAACAGCGCGTGGGGCCAATGGAAAGGCGCCAATTGGAACATGGTATTCGTCGGCTGCGAGAATTCGCCTGCGGGCGAATGGCCGGCTCGGGCCGTGACCCGGGTGGACCAGACGCCGGCGGTGCGCGAGAAACCGTTCCTCACGGTCGAGGACGGCCGCTGGGCGGTGCGGGTGCCGCCGCTGCGGCGAACGCCTTCCGCAGGCCTCTCCTGGCCCCCAGCGGACGCCCCGGACCGCGTGGTGCCGCTCGATCGATTTCACCTGGCCAAAGCCGGCCTCGACACGGCGGCGAGCATCAATGCCGCGCTCCGCGCGGGCCGGCATCTCCTCCTGACGCCCGGCCTCTATCCGCTGGACGACACCCTCGTCGTGACCCACTCGAACACGATCGTCCTCGGGCTCGGTTTCCCGACATTGATCCCGTCCACGGGCCGCCCGGCCCTGCGGGTCGAGGCGGCGGAAGGAGCGATCGTCAGCGGGGTGGTGGTGGACGCGGGCGCGGTCTCGAGCGATACCTTGGTCGAGTTCGGGGTGGCGGGGCGCCGGTCCGGCCGGGCCGAGAACCCGACGTGCGTCCACGACCTGGTCTGCCGGGTCGGGGGCTACGGCCCCGGACGGGCGCGCCGGATGGTGGTCATCCACCACGATCACCTGATCGGGGACAATTTCTGGTTGTGGCGCGCCGACCACGGGGCGAACGTGGGGTGGACCGAGAACCCGTGCGAGAACGGCCTGGTGGTAAACGGGAACGACGTGACCATCTACGGCCTGTTCGTCGAGCACACGCAAGGGTATCAGACGATTTGGAACGGCGAGCGCGGGCGGGTCTACTTCTATCAGAGCGAGATGCCCTACGATCCTCCGTCCCAGGAAGCCTGGCGCAGCCCCAGCGGCGACGGGTTCGCGTCCTACAAGGTGGGGGAACACGTCGAGGAGCACGAGGCCTGGGGGTTGGGCGTGTATCACGTCTTCACGAAAGCCGCCGTGGTGGCAGAGCGCGCCTTCGAAGCCCCCGCGCACTCCGGAGTCCGGTTGCGCCACCTGGTCACCTTCCGTCTGGGGGGCGGGCGCCCTGGGAGCGGGATCCGGCACGTGCTCAATGGAGAAGGCGCCGACACGATCCAGGGACAGAAGGCGACGTTGCCGTAGAGCCTGTGGACAGGCAACGGCTTCGACGCTTGCTTGCCCGCGAGCCCGATCCTATGTTCGCTGGATGAAATCGGCCGTGTTCCTGGTCTTGACCTCCCTCGTTCTGGCGCCGCTCGCCGCTTGGCCGGCCGATAACGAAGACGCCGCGCGGGCGGCGGCGATCGCCGAGAAGCAGGAACAGGAGGAGCGCACGCGGCGATTCGAGGCCAGCCTGCGGGATCTCCTGTCCGCCCAGGAGGATCAGCAACGGCGTCTAACCGAGCAAGCCCGCCAGATCGATGCGCTGCGCGAGGAACTCCGGTTGCTGCGCGAGGACGTATTGAAAGCGGGCACCGAGGCGTTGACCCGGGCGGAGCTGAAGAAGGTGGTGGACGCCGTGGCCGAGGTGGACAAGAAGCGGGTCGAGGACAACAAGCTGCTCAAGGAGGCGATCGAGACGTTGGGGACCAAGCTGGTGGCGCTGGCCACCGCGCCCCCGCCGCCCGAGAAGCGCGAGCCGACGCCCGGCCAGAACGGCTCGGAGGTGGGCTACTGGCACGTCGTCGAGTCGGGCCAGTTCCTCTCCACCATCGTGCAGGCCTATCGCGATCAGGGTGTCAAAGTCACCCTCAAGCAGGTCATGGATGCCAACCCCGGCGTGAACTGGAATCGCTTGCCGGTCGGCAAGAGAATCTTCATCCCCGATCCCTCGAAATCCAAACCGGAATGAGCAGGCCTTGCCGGGCAGGCTCATGCGCCGCATCCACCTCGAACGTCCCGACGCGCAGGCGGACCCTGAACCTGGGCGGTCGATGGGGGCGAGCGTCCTCGCGAGCGGCCCAGGGCCTGCGACCTCACGGCTCGTCCGAAGCCTCGCCCCATCGGCGGTGACCGGAGACACGTTCATGGGTAGCTTCGACGTCGAACGAACCGACGCGCAGGGGGACCATGAACCG
>CAZVRY010000335.1:0-6857 GCA_964629545.1 uncultured Verrucomicrobiota bacterium
AGTCCTTCCAGACTCAGGCCGTAGTTCGTGGACAATCCTGGATGCACGTGCATCGGGGATTGTCCGTGGCCGACGGCACCGGGCTGCTGGGATTGGCCATTCCTCTGGCGCTCGCTTGGGCTTGTGCCGCCACCTGCTGTGACCGGCCCCACGTCGCCGACCATCCGCAGCGGTTCTGACGCTCCCGTTCCTCGACCCCCGCGGGCCCGCCCCGGGGCAACGGGCTGCCAGCCCAAATCAGTGGCGCTCGCCGACTCGGGAACGATAGGGTGACAGGTTCGTGGTGAAACTCGCTGTAAGCGTTAGGCGGGGTGCATCTGTTCGGCGGGCCTGGGGCGCCTGGAAAGGTGACAGGTTCAAAGTATCACGTGGGAGGTCTGCTCCGTCACTGAAGTTCGTATGGCCTTGGCAGGGGGGGGTGCGTGGACTAGCCTTGCGTTTACGATGAAGTCACACACGCACGATTGTTGCGCGCACGCGAACCCTTCGCCGCAGTGGATGGAACGGCTTCGGCAGCAGGCTGGAAGGGTTACGCAGTCTCGCCAAGTTGTCCTCGACGCACTCGTTCGTCTGCAGCGCCCGTCGACTCCCAAGCAGATTGCCGACGCGGTGGGGCCGCAAGCCTGCGATCTCGCCACGGTTTATCGGTCGTTGTCACTGTTCGAGCGGTTGGGTTTGGTTCATCGGATCGATTTGGGGGACGGGTTGGCGCGTTTCGAGATTGCGGACGACGATCCGACGGGGCATCAGCATCATCATCTGCTGTGCAATCATTGCGATCGGATTGTGAAGCTGGACGATTGTGTGCTGGCCGAGGTGGAGGCTGAGTTGGCGCGTCGTTACGGCTACACGGGGATCAAGCATCGGCTGGAGTTCTTCGGCACCTGTCCGGATTGCCAGGGGCGGGGGGCGCCGCGGTCTTCGAGTCGCGACAGGGATGCTTCCGGTTCATCGGGGGGGTCGACGAGGCGCGGGAAGGTCAAGCGTGGTGGGGCAGAGGGCAGCAAGGCAGTGAGGCGGTGAGGCAGTAGGGCAGTGAGGCAGTGAGGGAGAGCCTGATGACCAAATCCCAATGACCAAATCCCAAGCCCCAATCCCGAGTCCTGGTCGGTGAGTGATGGAGCTGTGGTGAAGTAAGCAGACCCCCGTCACCCCAACACTCCCTACGAGCCGTCCCCTCCCGTCCCTCTCCCCAGCCCTTGAAAGCGAAGCGGTGGAGAGGGGTTGGGGGGAGGGAGAAAGGAAGAGGGGAGACGTAAGCGGTTGAGGGGTTCAATGCGCGAATCCGATCGGGGAGTTTTCTCGCTCTTGATCTTTTGCCTTGCGTGAGGGTGGGGCGCGTGCTTTATTGCAACTGCTTTGCAGCAAGCGCGTGTCAGAACGGGTCGTTGGGCGCTCCCGCGAACCAGCAGCGGGGGTTCCCAGGGGACCCTTTCGGGGCTGGTGCGGGGTTGGCTGTGCTGGGTGGCGATGGTCGTGGTTGGGGCGTGGCTGTTTTCCTCTGTGCTGGCGGTTTCGCCGGTTCTGCACCACGCCTGCCATCACCACGACGCGTCGCCGGTCGATCATGCCTGCGCGGCCACTTCACTGGCGCTGGGATGCATTGAGCTGGCTCCATTTCTGGCTGCTTTTCCCCCTCCGTTGCCTGCCGTTCTTGGGCCGGTGCTCGATCCGAGCCTGGTGGTGGCGGCGCTGGACCGCCGGCTTTCGCCGAGCCGAGCTCCTCCGGTTCGCTGGGTCTAACCCCGACCGGCCTCATTCCGGTTCGGTGGCTGGCGCGAATTAGCGCGCAGCACTTTCACCGGACGGAAGAGGAGGATCCCCAACCTTTCCACTCCCGTGGCTGGCTTGCTTGGCGCCAGCGCGGCCCAATCTCCCGATGAACACGCCGAGCACTGACATTGTATGAAACTGCCTTCCATTGGTTGGCGTTACGGATCCCGCAAGCGTGGCCCGTGGGCTTTCACGCTGATTGAACTCCTGGTGGTGATTGCGATCATTGCGATCCTGGCTGGGATGCTGTTGCCCTCGTTGAATCGGGCGAAGGCGAAGGCGAAGCAGGCGGGTTGTTTGAGCAATCTCCGGCAGATTGGGCTTGGTTTTCGGATGTATGTGGACGACCACAATGGTTTTGGTCCCACGACGACGCATGGGACGACGACGAACGCCTCGTGGATTTACCAATTGGTCTCGTATGTGGGCAACGTGGACCAGATCCGACTTTGTCCGGCGGACCGGAAGGCGCCGCAACGGCTGACGAACAACGCTTCGAGCTACACGCTGAACGAGTTTACGGCGGTCGATCTGGTGGATCCTTTTGGCCAGGCGCGCGAGAGCTATCGGAAGATCGATGCGCTTCCGCATCCGAGCCGCACCTATGTGGTGTTCGAGATCGCGGATGCGGCGGGCGTCAGCATTTACAACGACCATACGCACTCTCGGAACTGGGGTCGGGGGTGGGGGAGCGTGGTGGCGGACATACAACCCGATCGGCATGGGTCCTCGGCGAACTATCTGTTTGCGGATGGGCACGTGGAGAGCATCCAGGCGGCGCGTCTCAAGCGGTTGATCGAAGGGACCAACAATTTCGCCCAGCCGCCGCTTTGATCGACGGTATTCCTGACTCGGATTTGCGGAGCGAGCACGATGAAGATTCCAAGCACATGGGGTTCTGACCCTGCCGCCGGCTTGTTCCGGTTGGGGGTTGGGCGCGTGGCGGGCGGCCTCGCGGGGTGGCTGCTTCTGTTTGCCGCGCCGGCGGTTCAGTCCGCGTCGTGCGTTGCGTTCACGCGCGAGCATGTGGATTTCCTTTCTGTGCACCTGCAGCCGGGCGGGGAGGGGTTGGAGTTGCTGGCGCGCGACGACGACGGGGGCGCGGTCTATCGCAGCGACGAGTGTGTGATGGTGTGTCCGGAGAGCATGCGGTTCAGCCTGCCCGCCGGGACGCCCCTTGGCGACGAGGGCGAGCCGCTGTGGATCCTCCCTCAGAATCCCTACGAGGAGGTTCCGTACATTGGTGTTTCCACGGAAGCGCTGCCCTCCGGTTCTTTTGACGGTCCCCTCACGATCCGGTTGCTGCACGTGGACGGTCCGGGTCAGGTGCTGGTTTGGCAGTCGACGGGATTTGGCAGTATCGAGGTGCGGATGGACACGCGGGACGGTTTTGGGGAGCAGGATCGGATCATGCCGCCGGTGGGGGCGCACGAGCATTACAACTGGGGGTTCACCACCAACGGGCTCTACCGGGCGTATTTTCAGGCCAGCGGCCGCCGCGCTGGGCAAACCACCAACATCTTCTCGGAGATCACCCCGTTTACCTTTCATGTTTTGCCGCTCCGGCCCTTCGAATCCTGGACGGCCACGCGGTGGCCGTGCGCGTGCGACACCAACGTGGTGGCTGCGGGCGCGGATCCTGACCGGGACGAGGCACCAAACGCGGTCGAATATGGGAGCGGCACGGACCCCACGACGTTCACCCCACCGCCTTGGCTGACGGTCGAGTTCGAGGCCAGGCAAGGCTTCACCCATGCCCTGCTCTCCTACCAGCGCGCCAAGGACGCCCCCGACGCCTCGATGCACGTGCGGGCGGCGGAGAACATTGCGCCACCGCAATGGCGCGCGGTCGCGCAGGTGGTGAAGGTGCTTGATCAGGGCACCACGGAACGCGTGACGCTGCGCGATGAGGTGCCGGTGGGTTCCGCGGGCGCGCGATTCTATCGCCTCCACGCAACGATCGACCGCTGACGAGGGGCGATCATAAGGACCGCGGTATGGGGCTTGAGTTGGGGGGTGGGGGGTGCATGATGGGGCCAACACAGCATGAATTCGACATCGTTCTCCGTTTTCGGTGCCGCCTGCACGCGGCGGGGTTTCATGAGGAAGGGCGCTCTGCTGACGGCTGGTTTTGGGGCGATGGCGTTGCCGGTGCGGGCGCAGTTGAACAAGAACAGCAAGCTGCGGTTGTTTCAGATTGGGGTGGGCGGGGTTGGGGGGATGCAGCGCAACGGGTTGCGCGGGCATCCGATGGTGGAGTGGGCTGGGTTTTGCGATGTGGACCGGCGCGAACTGGAGCAGATTCAGAAGCAGCATCCGAGGGCATGGACGGTGAGCGATTACCGGGAGGCGTTTGCGGACAGGGCGGGGGATTTCGATGCGGTGATCGTGGACATTCCGGATTTTCATCATGCTCCGGCGATGCTGTTGGCGTTGCGGGAGGGGAAGCATGTGTATGGGCAGAAGCCTTTGGTGCATCAACTGGGGGAGCTTCGACTGATGCGCGACGCGTTGGCGGCGCGGCCGGGTTTGGTGACGCAGATGGGGAATCAGCGGGCGTGTCGGCGGGGGCGGATGATGGCGGTGGAGATCCTGCGGACGAACCAGTTGGGCCGGCCGGTGGAGGCCTGGGTTTGGACGGGCGGGGTGTCGCGCGGGCATTACTTTGCGGATCCGTGGATGGAGTATCCTGCGGCGCAAGCGGTGCCGGAGTATTTGAACTGGGATCTTTGGCGCGGGCCGATCGAGCAGGACCTTCCCTACAGCGCGGATCTGGCGCCGCGGCGGTGGCGGACGTTTTGGGAGACGGGCGGGGGGCAACTGGCGGACTGGGGTTGTCATTTGCTGGATCTGCTTTATTTCGCCTACGATTTGCCCTCGCCGGAGGCGGTGCTGACGCACACGCATCGGGCGGCGGGGGTGGGCCATTCGTCGCACAATCTCAGCACCCTGACCTATCCCGGCGGGGGCCGGTTTGCGCGGGAGAAGTTTGTGGTGCATTACAGCGACAGTGGTTTGTTGCCTTCGTTGGCGGCCTTGGGTTTGCCGCCGCTGAAGCTGCAGGCGAACCACACGATGGTGGTCTGTGAGGAAGGGACGCTCCTGCTGCAGGCGGACGGTGCGATTTCGGTTTTTCGGAAGGGGGTGGAGGTGGAGGATGAGCCGATGCCGCGGGTGGAGCCGCGGGATCACTGGAAGGACTGGGCGGACAATTGTCTGGGTGCGAACAAGCCCCTGTGGACGCCTTTCACGGTGGGGTGGCGGATCACCGAGCCCGCGTTGCTGGCGGTGAAGGCGACTCGGTATCCCGGGCAGGAGCTGCGTTGGGACGGGAGGGAGGGCCGATTCACGAACCACGAGCAGGCGAATCGGGCGATTCTGTCGCGGTCTTACCGGGAGGGGTTTGCTCCGCCTGCGGTGGGGCAGGTGGGGTGATGGGCGGGGCAGAGGTGGGAGCGCGGGCCTCCGAGCGGGCCGTGGGGACGGGAACCGGCTGTGCGGCCAGGATCAGGGAGGGGTGGGGGAGGGGGCGATGCGGGCGAGGGCGGCATCCAGGCGGGCGAGGACGCGGTTGGGGCCGAGGATTTCGAGGAGGTGATAGAGGCTGGGTCCGAAGGTTTTGCCGGTGCAGGCGAGGCGGACGGGGTGGACGAGGGCGCCGGCTTTGAGGCCGAGTTCGCTGGCGACGGCTTTGAGGGTGGCTTCGAGGGGGGCGGCGTGGAAGGGGGTGGTGGCGGCGAAGGCGTGGCGGAGGCGCTGGAGACGGGGGTGGTTTTCGGGGACGAATTGTTTGGCGGCGGCGTCGGGGTCGGTGGCGAAGTCGTCGCGGAAGTAGAATTCGGCGTAGGGCGCGAGTTCAGCGAAGAGGCGGAATTTGCCTTTGCAGGTAGCGAGGGCGTCGCGGAGGTAGGTTTCAGGGAAGCGGTCGAGCGGGAGGCCGGCTTGGAGGAGGGCTTGGCGGGCGAGCGGGAAGAAACGGTCGTCGGGGAGTTGGCGGGCATATTCGCCGTTGAGCCAGGCGAGTTTTTCCATATCGAACCGGGCGTTGTGGCGAAGGATATGGGGGAGGTCGAACATGGCGACGGCGTCCGGGAGGGGAAGGACTTCGCGGTTGCCTTTGGGGGACCAGCCGAGGAGGCAGAGGTAATTGGCGACGGCCTCAGGGAGGTAGAGGCCCTCGAGGTAGGTGGTCATGGAGGCGCCGGTATCGCGTTTGCTCATTTTGGACCCGTCCTGGTTGAGGATGAGGGGGATGTGGGCGTAGCGGGGCGGTTCGGCTTGGAGGGCGCGGAAGAGGGCGATGTGTTTGGCTGTGTTGCTGAGGTGGTCTTCGCCGCGGATGACGTGAGTGATTTGCATTTCGAGGTCGTCGACGACGTTAACGAGGTGGAAGACGGGTTGGCCGTCGGAGCGAACGATGACGAAGTCGGGGTCGGTGGCCTCGCGGTCGGTGAGTTCGCGGCGGACCTCGCCGACCACGGCGTCACGGATGAGGATGGGTTCGCGGGGCATGCGGAACTTGACGGCGCCTTCGTGTTCGTAGGCGTGTCCGCGGTCGATGAGTTCCCGGACGCGGCGGCGGTAAAGGTCTTGGCGTTGGGATTGGAAGTAGGGGCCGCAGTGGCCTCGGCTAGGGCCGGTCGCGTCGGGGGAGGTGGGGCCTTCGTCCCAGTCGAGGCCGAGCCAGCGGAGGCCCTGGAGGATGACGTCGACGGCGGCTTGGGAGTTGCGGGCGGTGTCGGTGTCTTCGATGCGCAGGATGAAGGTGCCGCCGGTGTGGCGGGCGTAGAGCCAGTTGAAAAGGGCCGTGCGGGCGCCTCCGATGTGGAGGTAGCCGGTGGGGCTGGGGGCGAAACGGACGCGGACGTTCATAGGCATCGATTGGCGGGGGTAGGATAGAGGGCGTGGATGCGGCGGGCAAGGGCGATGGGGGATTGCGGATTGTGGCCATCACAAGCCCCCGTTGCGTGCGAACAAGCAAGCCGATCCAGGATCAAACCATGGAAGACAGCCTTAGGGTCTGTGCAAGAATAACTTCCGATTTTGGCGGGAGCGCCACCGGGCCGGCGGCTAGGCGCGAGGGA
>CAZVRY010000336.1:0-6848 GCA_964629545.1 uncultured Verrucomicrobiota bacterium
ACGAATTCTGCCTCTTGCACTCTGCCTTCTGCCTTTCCGGTTCATGGAGAGGGAGAATGGGAGAGGGGTGCGGACCGTGAAACAGCCGGGTGGGAGACCGCGGATCGCGGATCGCGGGTCCGGCTTGACCGTGGGGGAGGTTACTGTCAGACATTAGCCATGTTCCGACTCCCCTTGTTTGCGTCAGTGGTTGTTGCCGGCGGCGTGGCTTTGTCGGCGGGCGATTACCGAGTGCACACCTTCAAGAAGATCCAGCTTACCGACGAGTTTTGGGCGGAAGGAGCCAACTTCGGCGACTTCAACAAGGACGGCAATCCGGACGTGGTGGCGGGCCCGTATTGGTGGGAAGGCCCCACCTACGAAAAGCGCCATCAATATGACGTCGCCGACAAGAGTTTCCGGAAGAAACTGCCCGACGGCGGCGAAGCGATCATCCGGGGCTTCGAAGGGGCGCGGGGCGTGAACAACGCCTACTCGGCCAACTTCTTTGCCTACGCCCACGACCTCAACGGAGACGGCTGGGACGACATTTTGATCCTCGGGTTTCCGGGGGCTGAATCCACCTGGTATGTGAATCCCCAGGGCAAGCCGGGTCTCTGGCAGAAGCACGTGGCCTTGGACGTGACGGATAACGAGTCGCCAGGGTTTCTCGACCTGACCGGCGACGGCAAGCCGGAGATCGTCTGCAACTCGAACGGCTACTTCGGCTATGCGGCGCCCGATTGGAGCAATCCCACCCAGCCCTGGAAGTTCCAGCGGGTCACCCCCAAAGGGGCCTGGCAGCGCTTTACCCACGGGATGGGCGTGGGCGATGTCAACGGGGACGGCCGGATGGACATCCTCGAGAAGGACGGGTGGTGGGAACAGCCCGCCGGAGGCGCCGCCAGCGGCGAGTGGACCTTCCACAAATTCCTCTTCAGCCCGGGCGGCGGAGCCCAGATGTTCGCCTACGACGTGGACGGGGACGGCGACAACGACGTGGTGGCGAGCGTGGCGGCGCACGGGTACGGGCTGGCCTGGTACGAACAGGTCAAGGAGAACGGCGCCATCACGTTCAAGGAGCGCATCTTCGTCAACAAGGAACCCCAGGAGAACAAATACGGCGTGCGCTTCTCCCAGATCCACGCGGTGGACCTGGTGGACATGGACGGCGACGGGCTGAAGGACATCGTGACGGGCAAGCGTTTTTGGGCCCACGGGCCGCACGGCGATGCCGAACCCAACGCCGCCGCCGTGCTCTATTGGTTCAAGCTGGTCCGCAACCCTGACCGGTCGGTCGATTGGATCCCCTACCTGGTCGACAGCGATTCCGGGGTGGGCACCCAGGTGGTGGCGGGCAAGGGCAACCACGATGACCTGCTCGACCTTGTGGTGGGCAACAAGAAGGGCGTGTTTGTCTTCCTGCACGAGGCCCGCCCGGTCAACCAGGCCGAGTGGGAAAAGGCCCAACCCAAGCCGCTCGCCGCGGCCCAATAACGATCCCTGGTCCCCCCGCATGGCCCGCCGACGTTCCGGATCGAGCCAGGACGCGTCGGCGTGCCCCGCCGCGTCTGCCGGCTCTCCGCTTCCGCCGTCCGGTCCCGCTCCGTGGCCGCTGCCGGCATTCGCCTCGTGGCCACCGCCTATCTCCGGTGTTTCTCCTCAATGAATATGACATCTGCCATGCCGTCGGTCGTTAACCCCACGGTCCAGCCTGCTCCGGGTCGTGCCGTGCCCGATCCCGCCCCGCGCCTGTCCCCTGAAGCAGGGGAGAGAGTCGATGGGGGTTCGAGGCGGGGGAGGTTCCTGGGGAGCCTCGCCCTCGTGGCCGTCCTGGGCACAGCGGGTGTGCGCGGCCAGGCCGCGGAGGACGTGCCGCCCGCCGATGTCATCCCCTTCGCCGGGCTCACCGCCGCGGAGGCGGCGGCGAAGGCGACCTTGCCGCCCGGCTTCAAGATGCATGTGTTCGCGGCCGAGCCCGACGTGCAACAGCCGATTGCGTTCTGCATCGATGACCGCGGACGTCTCTGGGTCGCGGAAGGCTTCACGTATCCCCGGCGCAAAGGAAATCCGCCGCGGGACGAGCGGCCCGCCGGCACGGACCGCTCCCGGCCTTCCCCGGAACAGCTCCAGGACATTTTCGCCGGGCGGGATCGGATCCTGGTCTTCGAGGATACCGACGGGGATCATCGGTTCGACCGGCGGACGGTGTTTGCGGAGAATCTCAACCTGGTGAGCGGGATCGAGGTGGGTTTTGGCGGGGTGTGGGTGGGGGCGCCGCCCTACCTGATGTTTCTGCCGATGGAGGAGGGCGATCGCCCCAAGAGGGCGGGCGAGCCGAAGTTGCTCTTGGACGGCTGGGGTTGGGGGGACACGCACGAGACGTTGAACACCTTCACCTGGGGGCCCGATGGCTGGCTTTATGGATGCCAGGGGGTGTTCACGTATTCGAATGTGGGCCGGCCGGGGGCGCCGGAGTCGGAGCGGCAATGGGTGGACGCGTGCGTCTGGCGCTATCACCCGGTGCGCCATGTCTTCGAGGTGTTTTCCGAGGGTGGCAGCAATCCGTGGGGCGTGGACTTCGACGCCTACGGTCAGTGCTGGATCGAGATGTGCGTGATCCCGCACCTCTTTCACATGATTCAGGGCGGCCATATCGAACGCCAGGACGGCATCGGCGGGCACTTCGCGGTCGGGCGGGAAGAGACGGCTCGCCTGGCGCCCTATCGGCGGGACAACCGCAAGCCGGTGAACCCGTTTATCTATGAAGACATCAAGACGCACGGGGATCATGTGCATTGGGCCGGCAATCGCGGGCCGCACGCCGCCAACGCGCGGTCGGATTCGGCCGGCGGCGGCCATGCCCACGCGGGTCTGACGGTCTACCTGGGGACCTCCTGGCCGCAGGAATACCGAGGCAAGCTGCTGATCGGGAACATCCACGGCCAACGGTTGAACATGGACATCCCCGAGCGCCGGGGCTCCGGGTTCGTCGGACGGCACGGGGCCGACTTCCTCAACTTCAACGACACCTGGTCCCAAACGCTCAACCACATCGTGGACCAGGATGGCTCGATGTTCATCATCGATTGGTATGACAAGAACCAATGTCACCACGGCGACGACGCGGGGCACGACAAGAGCAACGGGCGCATTTACAAGGTCGTGTACCGAGACCAGAAGGTGACGCCGCCTATGGTGCCCACCGCCTCCGACGAGGCGCTCGTGGGCTGGGTCGGGTCCGAGAACGAGTTCCTCAGCCGCCATGCCCGCCGCCAGCTCCAGGAACGGGCGGCCAGCGGCCGGCTGGGACCCGCGGTGCATGGCCGCTTGCGCGAGTTGTTCCGCCAGGGTCCCGAGACCTGGCAGCGCTTGCGCGCGCTTTGGGCCTTGCACCTGACCGGCGGCCTCGACGCCCGCACCATCCTCGCGGGCGTGCAGCACAACGACGAATGGGTCCGCGCGTGGATCATCCAACTGGTCTCCGAAAGCCGCGACAACATGGAACGGCTCATGCGCGAGATTGCCGACCAAGGCCTCGACGCCCGTCCCGACCTCTTCACCCTGGCGGAGAGCGATCCCTCGCCGGTGGTGCGACGGTTCCTGGCCTCCGCCGTCCCGCGGTTGCCGCGCGAGGAACTGCGCGCCGGCGTCGTGCTGCGCCTGCTCCAGCACAGCGAGGATGCCGGCGACCACAACCTCCCGCTCATGATCTGGTATGCGATGGAGCCGCTGGTGGCGGACCATCCGCGCGAGGGCTTGGAGGCCGCCATGACCACGAAGTTGCCGCACCTCCTGAACTTCAGCGTCCGCCGGGTGATGGCGCTGGGCCAGCCGGAGGCCCGCGATCTGGTGGTGGAGACGTTGGGGCGCGCGACGGACGATGGGCGCCGGGTGGAAGTGCTGCGGGGCATGCGCAAAGCGCTCGAGGGACAGCGCAGCGTGGCCATGCCTCGCGGCTGGGCCGAGCTCGAATCGCAGTTGACCCAAAGCGGTCACCCCGAGATCCGCACCCTGGGATTGCAGTTGGCGCTGACCTTCGGCAGCGAACGCGCTCTGGGCGCGCTGCGCCAGACCGCCGTCGACCCCAGCGCCGATACCGGGGCGCGGCGGGCGGCTTTGGAATCGCTGGTCGGCATCCGCGACCCGGGGCTGTCCGAACGGCTGCGCGGGTTGCTCGCGGAACCGGCGCTGCGCGGTCAGGCCTTGCGCGCCCTGGCGGGCTTCGACGATCCGGCCACCCCAGCCGCCATCCTCGCGGTCTACCCGAGTCTGGGCGGCGAGAAGCGGGACGCGTTGAATACGTTGTCCTCCCGCCCAGCCTACGCCAAGGCGCTGCTCACGGCCGTCGAAGGCGGACAGGTGCCGTCGCGTGACCTCAATGCCGAGCTGATCCGGCAGTTGCGCAATCTGAAGAACGCGGAACTGGACGGTCTGATCGAGAAGATCTGGGGCGCCGTGCGGGAGAGCGATGCCGACAAGAAGGCGTTGATCGAGAAATTCAAGCGGATCTATTGGGCGGGCGGCTCGCAACCGGGCAACGCCTTCCAGGGACGCGCGGTCTACACCCGCATCTGCCAGCAATGCCACACCCTCTACGACGTGGGCGGACAGGTCGGACCGGATATCACCGGCTCGAATCGCGGAGACCTCGACTACCTGCTCCAGACTATCCTCGACCCCAATGCGGTCATCCCGAACGACTACCGCGCGTCCACCCTCGAGATGAAGGACGACCGGGTCATCACGGGGATCATCAAGCAACAGGATGACCGGACGGTGACCGTCGTCAACGCCACCGAAACCCTCGTCCTCCCCCGAGACGAAATCGCCAGCATTACGGCCAGCGAGATCTCCATGATGCCCGAGGGACTGCTCGAGCCGCTGGCCGAACAAGAGGTGCGCGATCTCATCTACTACCTCACCCGTCCCGGCCAGGTGCCCCTCTTGGCCACCCCCGATACAGCCATCTTGCTGTTCAATGGGAAGGACTTCGCCGGCTGGGACGCCCACCCGGACCTCTGGCGCATCGAGCACGGCGAGATCGTGGGCTCCTCGAAGGGCCTCCCCAAGAATGACTACCTCAAGAGCCAGATGATCGCGTCCGACTTCCGCTTCTCCTGCCAGGTGAAACTCACCCCCAATACTGGCAACAGCGGCATCCAGTTCCGCAGCGAAATCACCCGCGACGCCGAGGGCATCAAGGGTCCCCAGGCCGACATCGGCCAAGGCTGGTGGGGCAAACTCTACGACGTCGGCGGACGCGGGGCGGTGTCGGAGAAGGACGGCGATCCATTCGTCAAGCCGGGCGAGTGGAACCGCTACGAGATCACGGCCGTGGGCAGTCGGGTGATCATCGCCCTCAACGGGAACGTATGCGTCGACGTGGACGACCCGGCCCTCCCGCGGCAAGGCATCCTGGCTTTCCAACTGCACCAGGGGTCGCCCATGGAAATTCGCATCAAGGACCTGCACCTGGAAGTGAACCCGAAACCGGTGGCTGCCCGGTGAGGGGCCGCCGGCCCGGCGACGGCGGTCGGGCCGGTCGGACGTCGACCTCCAACGGCCTCGGAGGCAATAGCCCCGCCGTGCCCAGGGCCCTCGCCGCAGACCGGGATCACGCCCACGCCAGGACCGCCACCCCGAGCGCGATTCTGTAATACCCGAAGCCCGTGAACGTGTGGGACTGGACGTAGCGCAGGAACCATTTCACCACCACGAACGAAACCCCTGCCGCCACCACGCTCCCCAGCGCCACCATCGCCCAATCCTCCGACACCCCCGTCGCGCCTTTGAGCTGCTTGTAGATCTTGAGCAGCCCCGCCGCCGTCATCGTGGGAATGCTGACCAGAAACGAAAACTCCGTCGCGGCCGAGCGGCTGAGTCCGAGCAGCAGGGCGAAGATGATGGTCGAACCGGAGCGCGAGGTGCCCGGGAACACGGCCGCCACCAACTGGCCCAAGCCCACCGCCACCACCACCGTCCAGGTGACGTCCTCGCTGAAGGTCCGTCCCCGCAACCACCACTCCAGCGCCACGAACGCCACCCCGCCCACGACCAGGGCGGCGGCCACGGGCACCGGTTTCTCGGGCAACTCGAACCCGTAGCGGTCGAGGAGCAGCCCCCCGACCCCCGTGATGAAAAACGCGGCGACGATCTTCAGCAGGTAATCGCGGCCAGCCGGCTCGCGCCAGCGCGTGAAGGACCGCAAACGATCCCCAAACAGCGGCAGCACCGCCAGGACCGCGCCCGTCTGAATGACGATGTTGAACAGGTCGCTCCGATGCGTGCCCAGCAGCGGCGCCGCCAACAGGAGATGCCCGGTCGAGGACACCGGGATAAACTCGGTCAACCCTTCCAGGACACCGAGGAGGATTACAGCCAGCCATTCGGGCATCGCGCGGTTAAACGCGAAAACGCGCCCAGGCACAAGCTAATTAGGCCAGAATCCTTGCCGCCCAGAACTTGATCAAGTCGAGTCAGGTTCGTGTCCCGTCCCTCCTGCCGGCAAGGATTCTCCAGAGCGAGGCGTGGAGATTGGGGTCCAGACGGCGAAGGCGCGTTGCACGAAAATGGGGGCCGGAGCGGGTCTGAGGTCACGCCTCGCTAGAATCCTTGATTTCCCAAACCTGTTGCGAATGAGTCAAGTTTCGTGCGGTGCTTTTATTCATCAGTGCAGAAGTAAGCATACACCCCTCACCCCATCCCTCTCCCCAACCCTTGAAAGCGAAGCGATGGAACGGGGTTGGGGAGAGGGAGAAAGGGAGAGGGGAGCCATCCTGTGTCTGCCTACTTATGCACTCATCAATACGATCAAGGATTCTCCAGAGCGAGGCGCGGGAGCTGGGGTCAAACAGGGGACGGAGATA
>CAZVRY010000337.1:0-1779 GCA_964629545.1 uncultured Verrucomicrobiota bacterium
GAAGCCAAAATCGCCTCCAGCAAAATCGGAAGTTATTTTTGCACAGACCCTTAGATCTCCCCCTCTAACCTGCATAGTTCACACGCGGTTTGGACCCGCCACGGTCTGGCGATCGACCAGACCCTACCCCTCACCCCTTACCCTCTCCCCAACCCCTTGCGGCGAAGCGTTTCAGAGGGGTTGGGGAGAGGGAGACAGGGAGAGGCCGACATGCTGGCTGCGAACGATCCGGGCTAAGGCCACCCGCGGAATTGACCGATACCCCCCTTGGTTCGATCATGGGCCCAGTCCCAGCTCGCACCAGCGTGGCTAGGCTCCCGGCGGGTCAACGACCCATCGGCTTCCCAGCCAACCTGGACGAGTCGGGCGAATGACCTGCCCGGTCCCGCTATGAACCCTGGCCATCGTTCAACAGACGTCCGCGACATGGATCCGGATCCGTGCCTCCTGACCCACCGCGCCCTGCCCACTCCGTGGCTCGAGGGCGGTTGCGCCATCCTCTCCGGCGTGGGCGCCATCCTCGATGCCAACCAGGCCCTCGCCGAGTGGATGGGACGCCGCCCCCAAGAGTTGAGCGGCGAGTTCCTCTGGGACCTCCTCGGCGCCCGCTACCCCGCCTGGCGCCCGCTCCTCAACGACCTCCGCAACGGCGCCGCCCCGTTCGTCACCTGCCTCCTGCGCGCCGACCTCGCCGACGGGCAATCCGGCGAATGGCTCCACCTCGAATTGGCCCGCACCCGCGACCACGCCTTCGTCCGCCTCCAATCCGTCCTCCCCCCCCTGGCCGAACTCGAGGAGGCCGCCTGGGACCAATACCTGCGCAGCGAAGGCGCCCGCCGCGCCCTCTTCCTCCGCCTGGTCCGCGCCGAATCCCAGCTCAATACCCTCACCCGCCAATGGCCCGGCGTCATCTTCAGCCAGCGCGCCGACCTCAGCCTTCGCTTCGCCAGCCCCCGCCTCGAGGAGTTCACCGGCGCCCCCCTCGAGGAATGGCAGGCCCGCCCCGACCTCTTCTGGGACGTCCTCCATGAGGCCGACCTCGAAGGCGTCCGCCAGCAACTCAAGAACGCCAGCCGCGAACCCGAGGGCGTCGCCCAACCCTTCCGCATCCGCCACCTCAAAACCGGCCGCGTCACCTACGTCCTCGAACATCGCCAGGCCCTCCTGAGCCCGGGCGGACTCCTCCTCGGCTACGAGTGCCTCTGGCTCGATGTCACCCGTCAGGCCATCGCCGAACGCCGCCTCTCCACCGCCGCCTGGAAAGAAACCCTCGCCGTCCTGACCATGGGCCTCGTCCATGACTTCAGCAACGTCATGGCCGGCATCCACTCCCTCAGCGAATCCTTCGTCACCCAAATCGAACCCGATCACCCCTTCCACGAAGGCCTCGCCCTAATCCAAAAGAACTCCCTCCAAGCCAGCAAACTCGTCCAACGCATCATCCACCTCCACCAAGGCAAGACCGGCGAACGTAACTACCACGACCTCAATGAACTGATCGCCGAACTGAAAGACCTCGGACGCAAGATCGTCCCCCGCCGCATCGAGTACGTGGTCGAACCCGCCCCCGAATCCGTCCCCCTCTACGTCGACCTCGTCGAGTTCCGCCAGGTCATCATCAACCTCATCGTCAACGCCGTCGACGCCATGCCCCAAACCGGCCGCCTCTGCCTCCGCGCCCAGCGGGTCACCACCCTGCCCCCGCTCCCCCCCCCGCCAGGGCCGCCCCCCCCGCCCCCCCCCCCCCGGCGCACCCGCCCACACCCCCCCGGCGGGGGC
>CAZVRY010000337.1:1789-6831 GCA_964629545.1 uncultured Verrucomicrobiota bacterium
CCGCCGCCTGCCTCAGCGTCCAAGACACCGGCTGCGGCATCAAAGACCGCCACCTCCCCAATATCTTCGACCCCTTCTTTACGACCAAATCCGCCGACAAAGGCTCCGGCCTCGGCCTCTACAACGCCCGCCTCTTCGCCGAACGCTGCCACGGCGCCATCTCGGTCGAATCCCGCGAAGGCGCCGGCACGACCTTCCACCTCTGGCTCCCGGAAGCCGACTTCTCTGAAACGGACCCCGCCCCCGAACCCGCTTGCCCCCGCCGCCATAGCCTCCTGCTCCTCGGCTCCCCCGGCGATTACCTCGAGAACACGGCCGAATTCCTCCGCACCAACGGATTCCACGTCGTCACGACGATCGCCTCCGACCACGCCCTCGCCACCCTCGCCTCCAGCACCTACGAGTTCTCCCTCGCGATGGTCCTCGCCGAACCCGCCAACCGCGACCTGCTCCAATTCCTGCCCGCCGCCCGCCGACAAGCCCCCCGCCTCCAACTCATCCTCAAACTCGCCGGCCGCGACGAGGCGGAACTCGACTCCGGCCTCGTCGGCCAGGTCGACCAGGTCCTCACGGCCGATGTCCCCCCGGCCACCCTGCTCGATCGCCTGCGCCAGTGCCTCTGACCCACTCTCCCCCCATCCCATGCAAGTCCCAGAACCCGCCGGCCCCCAAGCCCCACTCCACCGCCTCCTCATCGTCGATGACGAGGAAATCGTCCTCGCCGCCCTCCGCGCCACCCTCGTCCGCGAAGGCTACCAGGTCGTCACCGCGGCCAACGCCGTCCAGGCCCTCACCCTCCTCAAAGAGCAGACCTTCTCGGTCATCATCACCGACCAGCAAATGCCCATGGTCACCGGCCTCGAATTGCTCGCCCAAGTCAAACAAATCCAACCCGACGCCACCCGCATCCTCATCACCGCCGTCCTCAGCCTCAATACCGTCATCGACGCCATCAACAAAGGCGAGATCTACCGCTTCGTCGTCAAACCCTGGCTCCGCGAGGAACTCCTCGCCACCATCAAGAACGCCGTCCAACGCTACGAGCTCATCTGCAAGAACGCCGTCCTCCAGGCCACGACCCTGGCCATGAACGATAAGCTCAGCAAACTCAACGCCGCCCTCGAAGAACAAGTCGCCCGCGTCGCCGAACAAAACCAGAAACTCGAAGACCTCAACGGGGCCCTCGAACAAAACCTCGACCGCTCGGTGGAACTCTGCCTCCGCACCATGCAGACCTTCTACCCCACCCTCGGCAGCCAGGCCCGCCGCGTCTTCGAACTCTGTAAGGCCGTCGCCGAAGGACTCAAACTCCCCCGCGACCAACGCCGCGCCCTCGAGATCGCCGCCTGGCTCCACGATATCGGCCTCGTCGGCGTCCCCCGCCAGCTCATCAAACGCTGGGAACAATCCCCCCATAGCCTCGACGAAGCCGAACGCGCCCTCATCTGCCAACACCCCGTCCTGGGCGAGGAACTCGTCGACTTCGGCCATAACCTCCGCGACATCGGCCCCACCATCCGCGCCCATCACGAGCGCTTCGACGGCTCCGGCTACCCCGACGGCCTCGCCGGCGAAAATATCCCCTGGCTCGCCCGCCTCCTCGCCGTCGCCGTCGCGTACGCCGAAAGCAACCATGACGGCGAGGTCACCGTCGAACTCCTCAAACAAGGCAGCGGCAGCCTCTACGACCCCGAAGCCGTCCGCATCTTCCTTCGCCACCTCCCCCGCGCCGTCGTCCCCCGCAAACAACGCGAAGTCCTCCTCTCGGAGTTGCGCCCCGGCATGATCCTCGCCAAAGGCATCTACACCGCCAACGGACTCCTCCTCATCCCCGATGGCCAGCGCCTCACCGATACCTACATCGAAAAGCTCCTTAATCACAACCGCATCACGCCGATAACTCAGTCGTTGCTGGTCTACTGCTGACCTACCCCATGAGCGTCGCCACTCTCCCCCGTTCCGCCCCCCCACGGCTGGCCTCGCCGGACCGGGCCGAATGGTGGCGCTTCTTCTTCAACGACTCCGAGGACGCCCAGTTCGTGTGCACCCCCGACGGCGCCCTCCTCGAAGTCAACCGCCGGGCCGCCCGCCTCTTCGGCCTCGACCCCCACCACCCGCCCGCGGCCGCCCTCCAGCAAATCCTCACCCCCACCACCCTCCGCCGCCTCCTCGCCGCCGTCGCCGCCCAGCCCGATCACCCCGAAACCCTCCCCGCGATCTCCGTCCAGTGCGAAGACCGCCTCGGCCTCGTCGCCGACCTCCTCGTCACCCCCCTCGGCGGCCCCCATTGGCTCCTGACCCTCAAAGATGCCAGCCGCCGCTGGCGCCTCGAAACCCACGCCCAACGCCTCATCACAGCCGTCGACTCCATCCAGGACGTCGTCGCCCTCACCAACGCCGACCTCAAGCTCACCTTCGTCAACGCCGCCTTCCAAATCGCCACCGGCTACACCATCGAAGACGCCCTCGGCCAACCGCTCGACTTCCTCCGGGGCCCCGCCGACCAACCCCGCATCGCCGAATACACCCGCCGCCTCCGCGAGGGCCACGACTGGTCCGGCGAACTCACCAACCGCCGGGCCGACGGCTCCGAATACCCCGCCGAAGTCTCCATCTCCCCCATCTTCGACAAGGCCGGCGAGTTCATCGGCAGCGTCTCCTTCGAACGCGACCTCACCGCCAGGAAACGCCTCCAGGACGAACTCCGCCTCGAACGAAACTTCGTCCGCAGCATCATCAATTCCCTCAACGCCGCCATCTATACCGTCGACCGCGAGTTCCGCCTGACCCACTGCAACGACGCCTGGCAGCGCCTCCCCATCCACCACGGCTGGCTCACCATGCAGGAACCGCCCGAACCCGGCCGGTCCCTCCTCGATTACGTCGCCGACCCCGCCCAGCGAGCCGAGCTCCGCACCCTCTTCCTCAACGTCCTCCTCGAAGGCCGACCCGAAGAACACGGCGCCACCCAAAGCGACGGCCATCACTGGCTCATCAGTATCGTCCCCTGGCGCCACGAGGGCGAAGTCCGCGGCCTCATCTACAAAGTCTCGGATAACACCCAGTTCATTAACCTCCAAAACCAGCTCTACCAAGCCCAGAAAATGGAGACCATCGGCGCCCTCGCCGCCGGCGTCGCCCACGACTTCAATAACCTCCTCCTCGCCATCCGCGGCAACGTCTCCCTCCTCCTCCTCGACGAAGCCGTCGAACAACAATACAGCACCCGCCTCAAACAAATCGACCAGGCCGCCGTCCGCGCCGCCGAAATCACCCAGCAACTCCTCACCTTCAGCCGCGCCTCCGACGAACACGTCGCCGTCCTCGACTTCAACCAGGTCGTCCAGGAAGCCGCCACCCTCGCCCGCCGCACCGTCCGCGGCAAGATCGCGATCAAACTCGAACCCTCCCCCCGGCCCGCCCGCGTCCAAATGGACGCCACCCGCGCCCAACAGCTCCTCCTCAACCTCTGCGTCAACGCCCAGGACGCCATGCCCAACGGCGGCCGCCTCACCATCACCAACGCCATCGTCGAACTGACCGATGCCCAACGCGCCAAAACCCAGTCACCCCCCGGCGCCCAGTTCGTCCGCTGCACCGTCGCCGACACCGGCACCGGCATCCCCCCCGAAATCCGCGAACGCATCTTCGAACCCTTCTTCACCACCAAAGGCCAAGGCAAAGGCACCGGCCTCGGCCTCGCCATCGTCCAAAGCGTCATCGCCAAAGCCGGCGGCTTCCTCGAACTCGAAAGCGCCCCCGGCCAGGGCACCACCTTCTTTATCTACCTCCCCCTCGACCTCGGCCCCGTTACCACCGCCCACCCCGAAACGCGCTCCAACCTCAACCAGGGCACCGGCCGCATCCTCGTCGTCGATGACCTCGATATGGTCCTCGAATTCACCAGCAGCTTCCTCCAAAAGGCCGGCTACGAGGTCCTCACCGCCAACGGCGCCGATGCCGCCCTCGAACTCCTCTCCTCCCTCTCCCAACCCCTCCACCTCCTCTTCACCGACTTCAATATGCCCGGCAAGAACGGCCTCCAACTCATCCAGGAAGTCGCCCCGCGCTACCCAGGCCTCCCCATTATCCTCTCCTCCGGTTACCTCGACGAAGCCGAACGCGAACAAATCCAACAGAAGTTCGGCGTCCGCATCCTCAACAAACCTTACAATATCAGCGAGGCCACCGACCTCATCGCCGAGGTCCTGGCCAAAAAGGCTCACCCCCCAGACCGCCCCCCCCAAGAACCCCCACCCCCGCCCGCCGTTACCCCATAGATCTCCAGGCACCGCCTGACCACCGCCGGCCACGTGAACCGCTCCTCCACGCGCCGACGCGCCGCCCGCCCCATCGCCGCCGCTTCCACCGGATGATCCCGTAACCAGGCCAGGCGCGAGCGCAACGCTGCGGGATCGTTCGGCGACACCACGAAGCCTGTCTCCCCGTCCACCACCACCTCCGGCAGGCTCGCCACGTCCGTGCACACGGCCGGCACCCCGCACGCCATCCCCTCCAAGAGCGTCTGCCCCAGCAACTCCGGCACCTTGGACTCCCCCCCATACCTATCCCGATACACGCTCGGCAACACCACGCAGAGCGACCGGCGATACGCCTCCACCAGTTCCCCATCCCCGCACTCCCGCCGAAATACCACCGCCCGCCCCGCCGCCAGCCGCCCCAACTCTGCCACATAACGCTCGTCCCCCTCGCGCCCGATCACCTCCAACCGCATCCCCTCCGGCAACGCCTCCACCAGATAGTCCACTCCCTTGTGCGGCAACAACCGCCCCACAAAAAGCACCGGACCCGCCCCCCCCCGCCCCCCATCCCCCACCCCCGGTGAAAACCGTCCCGTGTCCACCCCGCCCCAAATCACGTGCGCCCGCTTCCAGCCGTCCTGACCGAACACCCGCCGGCTATACTCGCTAATGTGCAAATGCCCGTGATACCACCGGTCAGTCGACACATACGCCGAAATGTCCCAACCGGGGGGGGGGGGGGGGGGGGGGGGGGGGGGGGGGGGGGGGGGGGGGGGGGGG
>CAZVRY010000338.1:0-6799 GCA_964629545.1 uncultured Verrucomicrobiota bacterium
CGGCCGGACATCGGTCGGGTGCGAACTCTGACGCCCTGAACCTGTCACCCTTCCTGGCACCCTGAACCTGTCACCCTTCTCTCATGAATTGGCGCTGGGTTATCTGGCCCTGGCCCTTATTGGCTTGTAACGAAGGCGACGACACTCCAGCATGCGCGGCCTATGGCAAAAGCACTCTCCAAATCTCAAATCGCCGCCACCCTCGCGGAGGGCGTCGGCATCACCAAGAAACAAGCCGTCGAGTTCCTTGATTCGCTCGCGGAATTGGCCTACAAGAACGCCAAGAACTCCTTCACCCTCCCAGGCCTGGGCAAGCTCGTCCTCGTGCAACGCAAGGCGCGCATGGGACGCAACCCCGCCACCGGCGAGACGATCAAGATCGCCGCCAAGAAGGTGGTGAAGTTCCGCGTCGCCAAGGCCGCCAAGGACGCGATCCTGGCCAAGAAGTAAGCGCTGTCGGTCACGCCAAAAAGGGGCCGGAGCATCTGCTCCGGCCCCTTTTGAATAGTGGGGTCGCGTTACGACGGCGACCCCCGACGTTTCGCCACCCGCACGCCCCCTCTCCCTTTCGCCCTCTCCCCAACCTGAGCCAACGCCTCGCTGGCCTGGGTTGGGGAGAGGGATGGGAGGGGACGGTTTATGGGGGAAGGCAGACAGGGAGAGGGGACATGCTGCCTCTGAAGTATCCGGGCTAGAGTCCGCGGTGAAATCAGCGGCGCTCGAGCGAACCGCGCCGTCCGCCGCGAGCCTGCCGGAGCGCCAGCACCAGGAAGGAGAAGGCCGTCATGAGCAGGGTCGCCCCCGCCTCCGGGATGGGATTGTCGATGATCTCCGCCACCTTCGCATCGAAGAAGTTGTCGATGAAGTTGGCGTTGTTGACCGATCCAATATTAAAGGCGCGGCCCACCAGGTTGGCCTCCAGGACCTGGGCTTCAAGGCTGTCTCCGTAGCCCGCGTTCTGGAGATTAAGCAAGGTCTGCGCCGGGTTGAAGTTGGAGAAGTCCGGGTTCTGCGCACTCGATGCCGGGTTGCCATACTGACTCCTCGCGGGGGTATCGTCTGGGTTGATCAGCATGTTAATGAAGGCGTTGTTGGCAATGACCGCCGCGGCCGCCGCATCGACCTCCAGCTTCCAGGGCGCCGTGAGCACGTTCGGCGGTTCGCCTGCGCTCTGACCGGCGAATCGGTTTGCTGTATAGAAGGGCGCGTCCGAATCTTCGTCAGTGACGAGGATGAGGTTCTTGCGGGCGTTGGCGCGGAAGGACAGGCCCCCGCTTCCGCCGACGTTGTTTCGGACCAGCGTGCTGTTCGGGGCGGCTCCCAGGACGATCCGGATCGCTTCCAGGCCCGCCTCGGGATTGACGTTATGGTTGTTCTGAAATCCCGACACGGCACCGGACACCGAGATCGAGTCGAAGGCGGTCTCGGTGGCACTCGCGGAAGTGGTCCAATCCAGCACCAACTCGGGTGCGCCTCCGTAGAGCACAATGGAGAACCGGTAATCGATTTGGGCGCTGTTCAGGCTGGTGACAAATGCGCCCAGCCCATTCTTGACAGCGCTGATCTCGCCTCCCATCGAACTGGTTGCGTCGATGATAAAGACGAAGTCCGCCATTTGGGCGGCGCGGGCGGGGTTGGGGGAGAGGAAGAGGGTTGCTGCGCACGCCAGGGAGGCGAGGCAGGATCGGAGGGTGAGTTTCATAGGACGCATGGTTGCGGTGATTCCTGGAGGTGTTCAGGTGAAGGGCAACAAGAACTGTGCCCATCGAGGCGAACCCGAGGACGCGCCGGGTCCATGCCGAGCGCAAGTCGTTGTCCACAAGCGAGTAGTGCGGTTCGAGAAAACGGGAGTGGTTCCGCCGCAAACCGGCAGGCTCCACCCGAGTGTAAGATCCTCCGACACCGGAGGTGGCCTCGGCCCGTGACGTGGCTCTCATCACGTTGCGGAACAATGGGTTGTGTCTGATCCAGCGGCGCTGTAAAGCAGCGCGACACCACTGTAAGTTCAGCCGACAATCGTGGTTGCTTTTCATTCGCATAAGCCAGTGTCCGGACACCGTCGGTGGGGCGAGGCTCCGGACGAACCAGGATGTCCTCTGTCCAACGGGATCCCGGGGACGTCCCCCACTGCCATTTTTGATGAGTTCAGAAGTAGGCTGACACGGGAGGGCCTTTCTCCCGCTCCCCAACCCCTCTGATGAGCTCCGCGGCATGGGGTCGGGGAGCGGGTAAGGGGTGAGAGGGACGGTCGGGTCGATAGACAGGCCCTAAGGCCGACCCGCCTCTGCCCTGGCCAGCCATCGACAGGTGTGAGGCGGCAAGTCGAATGCCTGCCCGTCCAACTGCACCGTGGTCGTCTCGGAACGGAAGTTGTGGAGGGCGTGGCCGCCGTCGAAGGCGCACCAACCGACCCGCGCAGGGCCGGTGAAGGAAGGCAGGCCCCCGCCGAGGCAGATCCGGCGTAGCCGGTCCACCACCGTCGGAGGCAATTCCGTCCACCCCAGCGGGCGCGGGGCCAGCAGCCATTCGCCGGACTTCCCGAAGTCCTCATCCGAAAACGTGCGGACGTTCAGAGTGAGGATCCGGCCCGGTCCCGCCGTCCGTTCGGCCACGAGGGGGACGGGGCCGTCCGCCGTGGTGGCTTGAAGGAGTGTGTGCGCGCCGCCGGTTCTCAGCGACCGGTCCACTTCCAGCGGCCGGGCCAAATCGTGTTCGGCGTCGTCCAGGCGCAGGCGGGACGCGGCGGCAGGTTCGTCGCCGGACGCGACCTGGACTCCAGCCAGGGTGGCGGCCTCGGCCCCGGCGCGCCGGACGAATCCCGGGGTGACGACGACGGTGGCGCCTGCTCCGAGCGAGCGGCGCAGCTTCCGCACCACCTCGCGATCGGCCGCCGCTTGCTCGCCCAACACCAGTGCCCGAGCCTGCGCCGGATATTCGCCCGTAGGCAGGATCGGCCAGCCGAGCACCGCCAGGTAATCGGCCAGGTAGAGGTTGCTTCCGGGATCGCTCCCAGGCGGCTTGTAGAAGGCGATCCCCCGCCGCGACCGCCCCTGCACCTTGGCCGCCAGTTCCTCCAACTGCGGCCAGCGTTCTTGCAACAGCCGATCGCCGGGATGCGATGCCATCAGGTCGCCCAACCGGAACAGGGTGAGTTCGCGCGCGCCGGCCAGCACGCTTTGGAAGGCCTGGTCCACGAAGTTCTCCGCGCTGCACTCGATGTGATCGAACCACGCGCCGCGGACTTTGTCGCCGATCACGGAGTGGATCCAGCGGTAGTTGATGTAGCCCTCGGTGGGTTGGACGAATCCCATGCGGCGAGTGAGCGGGTCTCGGACTTCTGTGCCGACCCAAATGTGCGCGAACGAAGTGGCCATGCGGGGCGGGTCGTAACCGAAGACGTGGAAGCGGTCGTACCATTGGGGGAACTTGAGGATAAGGCGGGTGGAAGGCTGGGCCTGGCGGGTAGGCTCGATCATCAGCGGCTGGATCAGCGACACCAGCAGGTCGCGCCGGTAATCGCCCCATGACCGTCCGCTGCGAGCTTGTTCCGAGGCGGGCGAAAGGTCGCCCGTGCAGTAGAAGTCGTCGACGATGAGTTCGTCGAAGAGCGGGGCGTTTTCGGTGAAGAAACGGGCGACATCCTGGCGTGTGCGTGGGCTTTCCCAATTCAGCCAGTCCAATCCGCCCACCTGTCGTTCTCCGAAGGTGGAGCCAGGGACGGTGGCGATGGCGCCCGCCGATTCCAGACCGGCTTGCGCCAAGGCGTGTCGCACGGCGGCCAGGGTTTCGGGTGGCACGTATTCATCGCCCCGCCGGCCTTCAAGGAAGACGCGCTGCACCGGGAGTTGGGCGATGCGCGTCAAGGCCTCGCGGCGCGGGGCGTCGTCCACAAGGTGACGCAGCACATCGCCGGCGGTGGCGTAAACGCTGAGGCGGAGCGCGGGGGTTTCCACCGTGGCCGCCTGGGGCTCAGCCTGGAGCGTCCACGCGACGATCGCGAGGAGCATGGCGATGCGAGGGGAGGCGGGAGGGAGCAGGGGACGACGTTGGGGGAACGGGTTTGCGGGCGAACGGGTGTGGGTGTTCATGGACGGACGCAAGATGCACGTTCTCCGGAGCCAGGGCGAGCCTCCTGGCAGGGCGGTCGGTGGTCGAGGGCCGGTGTGGCTCCAGGGCAAGGGCGGATAGAAAAGGTGACAGGTTCCCCACCCATGGAGGTGAACCTGTCACCCTGATTGACCGCGGTCGGCGTGGTGCCGCGCCCGAATCGAAAGCGGCGGAGCACCGCCGCACTCCACGACGCTGGCGCGACCGCGCCCACCCCGGGTTGAGGCGAAGCTCTTGGAGTGCGCCATGGAGGTGAACCTGTCACCCTATCCAACCCAAGCCCTTGCGCATTTCAGGTTCATGGTCCCCATGCGCGTCGGTTCGTTCGACTTGGAAGCTCCCCATGAACCGTCCCCTCACCCCCGAGGGCGGGCAAGAGCAGGAGCAGGAGCATGGATTCAGCCTTTGGCCTTCAGCCTTTAGCCTTTCCGGAAGGGCTTCCTTCTGGACTTTTCAGCGGGCGTTCGTAGCATCGATCCCATGTTGGCCAAGGTGTGTGCGGCCTCGGTCCAAGGAATCGAGGCGCTGCCGGTGGAGGTTGAAGTTCATGCAGGCTGGGGCGATACGCGAATCGTCATCGTCGGATTGCCCGACGCCGCCGTGCGCGAATCCCAGGATCGCGTCCTGACGGCCCTGCTCAACTCCGGCTTCAAGTTCCCGATCGGGCGGACCACGATCAACCTGGCGCCCGCCGATGTGCGGAAAGAGGGGCCGAGTTTCGACCTGCCGATTGCGATGGGGTTGTTGGCGGCGAGCGAGCAGATGCGGTCGGACCAGTTGGGGCACTTTGTGATGGTGGGGGAGTTGGCCTTGACGGGGGCGGTGCGGCCGGTGAAGGGCGTGCTGCCCATTGCGTTGCGCGCGCGGGCGGAGGGTCGGGTGGGCGTGGTGGTTCCCGCGGACAACGCGCCGGAGGCGGCGGTGGTGCAGGGGTTGCAGGTCATCGGCGTCGACAATCTGCGTCAGGCGGTGGGTTTCCTGGAGGGTGAGATCGACGTGGCGCCCACGCGGGTGGCGATCGACGAGGTGTTCGGAGGCGGGGGCGAGGAGGATCTGGATTTCGACGAAGTGAAGGGTCAGGAATCGGTCAAGCGGGCGTTGGAGATTGCGGCCGCCGGGGGGCATAATGTATTGCTGATTGGCCCTCCTGGAACAGGCAAGTCGATGCTCGCCAAACGGTTGCCGACCATTTTGCCGCCGCTGACGATCGAGGAGGCGCTCGAGACGACCAAGATTCACAGCATCGTAGGCCTCCTGGCCTTGGGGCAGGCCTTGGTCACGCGACGACCGTTTCGATCGCCGCATCACACGGTAAGCGACGCGGGTTTATTGGGGGGCAACATCAATCCGACGCCGGGGGAGATCTCGCTGGCGCATCACGGGGTGCTGTTTCTCGACGAGTTGCCCGAGTTCAAACGGCATGTGTTGGAAACGCTGCGCCAGCCGCTCGAGGAAGGGCGAGTCACGATCTCGCGCGCGGCGGGGACGATGACGTTTCCAGCCCAGTTCATGTTGGTGGCGGCCATGAACCCGACGCCGGACGGGAAGATGCCCCACGAATCGCGCTGTTCGCCCCGAGAGATCGCGAACTACCTCAATCGGATCTCGGGACCGCTGCTTGACCGCATCGACCTGCACGTGGAGGTGCCCCCGGTTCGATTCCAGGAGATCGCCAGCGCAAGCAGAGGGGAGCCGTCCACCGCCATCCGCAGCCGGGTCGTGGCCGCCCGCGAACGCCAGGTCGGCCGGTTCCGGCACCGGCGCATCACCTGCAACGCCCGCATGGGGAGCCGGGAGTTGGAGCAGCATTGTCGCCTGGACGAAACCAGCCGCGATCTGCTCCACGCCGCCATGGCCGACCTGCACCTGAGCGCGCGGGCCTACGACCGCATCCTGCGGGTCGCGCGGACCATCGCGGACCTCGAGGGCGGGGAAGCGATTGGCCCGGCTCAGGTCGGCGAGGCCATCGGGTTCCGTTCCTTGGATCGCCAGCTTTGGACGTAGGGGCTCGTCAAGGAATAAGCTATGCATCCAGGGATTCTCATTTGTTCAGGGCGAACATGAAGCGCAACGCCATGCCCCCCTGTTCATGACTCCCTCGCCTCCGTCGGACGGAGGAGAGGGGCAGGGAGAGGAGGCTAACCGCGAAGCGTGGGCGAAGAAGACATTTTCCTCATGCAGGCACGGCCCAGCCCCCATTCCGCTCGTGGGGCTTGAGGGGTGAGCCTCATGAATTCAGGGCGAATATGAAGGGGACGGGGCGGTTCCCAGTGCGCTGACCCAGACCACTTTGCGAGGTCTGATCCGAATGGAATATGAAAAGGCAGCATGATTTCGTGTAGCGTGTGGTCTGGTACTTTTCGCAGGAATGGATGTTCGCTTGACCGCGAGCAAGGGAGAGGAGTAATCGTGCGGAGGATCGTAAAAGCCATGCGCGTCTGGGGAACCATGAAGGAGGAATCGGGGACACCCGTTCGATTGCGGACTGCGGATTGCGAATTGCGGCAACCAGCCAACCGTCACTCCCCGTTCGCCGTTCGCCGCTCGGCGCTCGCCGCTCGCCGCTCGCCGCTCGCCGCTCGCCGCTCGCAAGTATGATGCCGCGATTGCCCGGCCCCGCGCGCTAAAGTCAAGTCGTTCGTCCGGTTTTCTTTTCCCCCCTTACTTTCCGTCGGTCCTCCTTCTGTCCCCT
>CAZVRY010000339.1:0-6797 GCA_964629545.1 uncultured Verrucomicrobiota bacterium
GGGGGGGGGGGGGGGGGGGGGGGGGGGGGGGGGGGGGGGGGGGGGGGGGGGGAGGTCAGCTTGGTGGCAGGTAGCCAAGCCAGCGTGGGCGAGGATGGGGATCGAGGGGAGGTGGGTGGGTGTTTTCATGGGGTATCAGGGTTGGGGGTTGAGGGGGTTTGGGTTAGAGGGGTGGTTGGGGTTGTCGGTTGGGTCGTAGCTGGCCAGGCGGGCGAGTTGGTTCCTGGTGGTGCGGAGGCCGGTTTCGCCGACGAGGGCGACGGTCTCGAGGTCGCGGCGGAGGGTGGCGAAGTCGAGTTGACGATTCTGCTCGGCGCGTTGGAGGAGGGCGAGGGTGGTTTGCTGGTCTTGCTGGCGGGCGGTGGCCCAGGCGGCGGTGATGGTCTCGAGGGTTTGCTGGGTTTCGTCACGGGAGGCGGCGAGAGACTCCTGGAGTTGGGCGGAGAATTCCTGTTTGAGTTCCGCGCGCAGGGCGGCGGTGTTGACGGGGGGCGGGGCGGAGAGGCGTCCGGCGAGGAAGCCGGTGGCGAGGACAATGGCGGCGGCGGCGGCCCAGCGGAGGGCGGGCAGTCGGGGGGCGGCTTTGGGGGAGGTTCCGGGGAGGGTCCAGGAATCGAGTTGGTCCATGGCTCGTCGCCAAGCCTGGACGGCGAGTCGGCAATCCGGGCAGACATCCAGGTGGGCTTGGAGGTCGGCGCGGCGAGTGGGGATGACCTCGTCGTAGAGGTAGGACATCCAATCTTCGCGGGAAGGGTGGTTCATAGGACAAAGGCTTCCGGGCGGTTGGTTCGGCGGGACGGGGTGTGGCGGCGGTGGGGGAGTTCGGGGAGGGCGGGGGCGAGGCGTCGTTCGAGTTGGAGGAGGGCCTCGGCGAGGCGGGATTTCACCGTGCCTTCAGGGATTTCGAGGACCTCGGCGATCTCGCGGAATTTGAGGCCTTCGTAGTGTTTGAGGATGACGACGGCGCGGTAGGATTCGGGCAGGGTTTGGAGGGCGCTGCGGACGATGGAATGTCGTTCGCTGGTGGCGAGGGCATCGTCGGGCGAGGGTTCATCGGTGACAAGCACGTGGAGATCGGGGCCGGGTTCGGCGAATTCGTCGTCGAGCATGATTTCGCCTCGGCGGTGGCGGCGGCGGAGGTCGTCGTGGCAGAGGTTCAGGGCGATGCGCCAGAGCCAGGTGGAGAAGCGGTTGGCGGGTTGGAAGTCTTTGCGGTGGGCGAAGATGCGGGCGAAGGTCTCCTGAGCGATATCCTCCGCGCGGTGGGGGTCGCCGGTCATGCGTTCGCCGAGGCGGCGGATCGGGGTTTCCCAGCGGGCGACGAGTTGGGCGAAGGCATGGCCGTCGTCCTGGGTAGCGACGCGCCACATGGCCTGTTCGTCGGAGGTGGTGAACAGGGAGGCGAGGGCGCTGAACGCGGAGGCGATCATGGGACTTGGCGGGTGGGGGTGGCGGTGGGGGCCACCGGGGGGCGGGGGGCGAGTGAGGGCTGAGCCGAGCGCATCATGTTCACGGGTAATACGCTCGGAGGGGAGGAAAGGTTCGGTTTTTTTTAGGGGGTGATTGGGCGGAGGGTAGGGGGGGTGGGGAGCGTAGCGCTGATGTCCGTTTCGCCCCATCCCCTGCGGCTCCCGGTTTGAATCCATGCAATCATGGTGAAGAGCAGATCCAACCTTGACCTGTCCAGCATGGGCTTGGGGGGCACAGACCCTTACTCTGGCTGGGGGGTTTGGCGGTGAGCCTGGACGCTTTGGACGCCTTCGAGGCGGTTGAGGGCGAGGACGAGGCGGTCGGGAGTGGTGGAGGGTTGGAGGAGGACTTCGTAGCTGAGTTCGAGGGCGAGGCCTTGGCGGGCGGTTTCGACGGACACGAGATGGGATCGTGTTACGTGTGGGGCGAGGGCAGGGGTTAGGAATTGGTCGAGGTCCAGGCCGAGAGGGACGCGGAGGTTCAGGAGGAAGGAGGCTTGAGAGGTTGGGGGACGGGCGGGTTGGAGGTTGAGGAAGAAGGCGGTGCCGCCCACGACGCCGAGGCCGAGGGCAGCGACCCAGAGGTCGCTGGCGCCGACGGCCATGCCGACGGCGACGGCGAAGATGACGTAGGCGGTGTCTTCTGTGTCGCGGACGACGGTGCGGAAGCGGACGATGGAGAGGGCGCCGACGAGGCTGAAGGCGCGGGCGATGTTATCGCCGATGACCTGGGTGACCATGGCGATGAGGGTGGCGAGGAGGACGAGGGTGGTGGGGAAGGAGGCAGTGAGGTCGATTCCTGGGCGAGTGCGCCGATAGATCCAGGCGACGGCCAGGCCGAGGATGGCGGCTACGAGGAGGCGGAGGAGGATGTCGAGGGGTTCGACGGGTTGGGTATTGAGGGCGTTGGCTAAGAAATCGGGCATGCGTTGGAGGCGAGTGAGTGGGGTGGAAGGATGGCGTCTGCGTCATCGACGAGGCCGAGAGTGGCGACGGCGAGGCGGTATTTGGAGACGGGTTGCGGGGAGAGTCCGAATTCGCTGGCCAGGAGTTTGAAGAGGGTGGGGGTTTCGCCGCGGAACTTCAGTTCCAGGATCACGCGGCTTTCGAGGAGCGGGAGTTCCTGGTGGCCGTTGTGGAAGGTCGGCAGATGGGTCGGGGAGGTTGAGATGCTGCGGTCGAGGGTTAATCGGATGGGGCCGCGTTCGGTGAGGGCGACGCGGGCGGTGCGGAGGTAACTGATCCGGCAGATGGGCCGGTAGCGGCGGAGTTGGAGGCGCTGGTGGTACCAGAGACCGGGCCAAGAGGGAGGCGGTTCCGGACGAGTGACGAGGGGGAGTTCCCCGAGGGAGACGAGGGTACGGCGTTTGGTGACGAGGCCGCGGGTCTTAAGTTTACGTTCGAGGAACGCGCGTTCGCTGGTGCCGTAGCGGCGGATGCGGAACTTGCAGCGGGCATGGGAGGCGCGGCGGTGGAAGACGTCGAACTGGTCGCTGTCGAAGTAGACGCTGGAGATGCGGTAGAGGTCGCCGTTGTCGCCGCTGGCGTGGGGGTCGGGGGCGAGGTGGGAGCGGGCCCAGGCGGTGATGGCGGAGGCGATTTCTGGGGAGACGAGGAACTTGACCTCGGCCGCAGCTTCACGGTTTTCGCGGTAATCCTGGGGCGGGGCCATAGGACGGGAGGGGTGGGCGGGGGTGGGGAAGAGGAGGGTCGTCATGGTGCGTCCGGGTTTGGGGGCTGGGAGGGGGGCGGGCCATGAGGTGAGAAGGCCAGTGCCTGGTTCAGGCCGGTTCGAAGCTCGGTCTCACTGAGGGTGCCGGTGGTGTCGGTGTCCCAGTCCTTGGCCCACCGGGCGAACCCTTCGGTGGACTCGGATCGGGTGAGCGAGCCGTCGCGGTCGGCATCCAGGGCGGTCATGAAGGCGGGACCAAGGAAAGTCCCGGGTCCGAAGTCCGGCCCGCCGGGTTGGCTGCCGGACGGGTTACGGAGGGCGGCGGGGCGAGGATCAGGTCGACGGCCGGCGTCGGGCGGGCCGAATCCGAAGCTGGCGATGGTTTGGCCCTGGCTGCGGCCTTCGAGTTGGTCGTGGACGGAGTTCCAGCGGGCTTGGACGAAGCCCTTGATGGGTTTAGGGGGTTGGAAGAATCCGAGGGGGCCGCCGGGGGCGCCGGGGCCAGCGGGGCCTGGACCGTCGGGCCCGCCGGGTCCCCACGGGGTCACGGGGTCGCCGGCGATGGTGCGGTCGAATCGGTTGAGGAGATCTTGGGATTCCTCGGCGATTGCGGGTCGGATGGCCAGGGCGGTTTCGTCGACTTGTTGCCGGAGGCGGGCGGGTTGGCAGAGGGTTTGGTTCAGTTCGCGGAGGGCGGCGAGGTAAGGGGATTTGAAGGAAGGCAGGCTGAAGACGCGTTGGAGGAAGCGGTTTTCGCCTTGCCAGGGGTGGAGGAGGCTCAGTTGTTCGCGCTGGGGTTGGGTGCCGAGGAGGGAGAACTGGCCGAAAGAATGGTCGAGGTCCCAGGGGAGGAAATAGAACCGTTGGTTTTCGGGGTGGAGGTAGAGGTAGAAGTTCTGTCCGGGTCCGAGGATGCTATCGAGAGTGCTGAGCCAGACGGTGACGGCCATGAAGCGGGCGAAGGCGCCGAGGTCGAGGTAATCGGCGACTTGCGCGGCGAAAGTGGGATCGTCGGCGTGGGTGACCAGTTGGGCGAACGCGATGAGACGAGCGGTTTGGCTGGGGGCGACCTTGTTTTTTGGATCATAGCTTTGGCGGTAGGCCTGCCAGTCCGGGCCGAGGTCGGCGAAGAGGGTGGGGGTGACGGGTTTGAACAGGGCGCCGGGGCGGGTGGCGAAGTGGTCTTGGAGGAGGGGGTCGTCGACATTCTCGACCAGCGAGTAGAGGCCGAAGTAGCGGCGGTCATGGAGATGGGGGACGGAGACGTAGACGCGGGCGTAGGCGGTGCGGGGGGCAGGGACCCCGGCATCGCGGAAAAGGCGGTAGGAGAGGACCTCGTTCATCCAGGTCGCGTCAGTGACGCAGTTATGGAGATTGAGCTTGGATTGGCCGGCGAGGCGACGGCCTTTGGTGAACTCGTTGAGGTCGATCTTGAGTGAGCGTTTCAGCGAGGCCCGGGATTGGAGGAAGGTGCCGTTGCCTTTGTAGCGGACGGCGACGTTGGTGATGAGGGTGGTCCCGAATTCGAGGTCGGCACGGACGTAGGTGAATTCGATGCCGAGGGCGGAGGCGAGTCCGTTGCGTCGGCCTTCAGCGCCTTGGAGGCTAAACCCGGGTCTGCCAGGGGGAGGATTGGGGCGAGGACCGGAGTTAGGGTTGATGGGGAGGGTAGCGGGGGGTGGTTGGAAGGTGCGGTTGAGGCCGGTGCGGAGTTGGGAGGCGTTGAGTGTGCCGGAGCCGGCCTGGTCCCACTCGTCGAACCATCGGCGGCCGAGGCTGGCGAGTTCTTGGGCAGAGAGGGTGGCATCGCGGTTGGCATCGCCGGATTGGAGGAAGACTGGGGCGATGAAGAAGCCGGGGCCGAAGTTGCCGGGTGGGGCTCCGATTTGGGGGCGGGGCAGGCCTGGGTTGGGCTGGGGGGCGCGGCGGGGGGGGGGGGGGGGGGGTATGGGGGGTGGTTGTGGGGGGGGGTGGGGGGGGGGGAGGTCCGCCTGGGATGAAGGGGAAGCCGGCGCCCCCTTCGGGTTCCATGGCCTGCCACTGATCGGGGGTGAAGCGGAGGTGGACGGTCCAGATATTCGTGATCTGGAAGAGGTTGGTTTGGTGGGAGGGGGGTGGGGGTTGGGAGGTGGGAAGGGCGGCGCGTGCTGGGGTGATGGTGGTGAGGGTAGCCAGCCAGGCTGCGGTCAGGGCCAGCACTCGTGATCTGGGTGTGGAATGGCTGATGATGGCGATCATGGAAGGCGGAGTCTGGGTCGCGCTCGTCCTTAAATGCGCATCCCCGTCTGGAAATCCGCAAGAAACGTGGCGGCGTGGTAACGGGGGCCTTATCGGGGGCTACGGATCTCGCGTTTGAGCCAGGAGCGGGCGTAGGTCCAGAGGCTTTCGGCGGTCCGTTTGGAGAGGCCCATCACGGAGGCTGCTTCGTCCATGGTCATGCCGATGAAGTAGCGGAGTTTGACGAGTTCGGCGGCTTGGGGGTCTTGGCGGGAGAATTCGTCGAGGGCTTCGTGGACGGCGAGGAGTTCGTCGGGGGGAGCGGCGAGGACGATCATGGATTCGTGGAGTTCCTGGTGGCCGGCGCCACCGCCGCGCTTGAGGCTTTGCTTGCGGCGGGCGTGGTCGACGAGGATCCGTCGCATGGCTTCCGCGGCGGCGGCGAAGAAGTGTCCGCGGTTTTGCCAGTTTTGGCGGTCGGAGCCGGCGAGTCGGAGCCAGGCTTCGTGGACGAGGGCGGTGGCCTGGAGGGTGTGGCCTTGGGCTTCGTGGGCCATGCGGTGGGAGGCCAGGCGGCGCAGCTCTTCGTAGACGAGGGGGAGGAGTCGATCGGCGGCTTGGGGTTCGCCGGAGTGGATGGCGTTCAGGATGCGGGTGACGTCGTTCATGCCGAGCGCCATCTTGTGGCACGGGTGGGCGAAGGTTGCAAGGATGGGCAGCAGGATGGGCAGTAGTCAATGGGGTCGCGGGGGCATGGGGGATCGCGGCTTGGGGAAAGGCGGGTCTGGCTGACCTGGTTGACCTTATATGTAGTACATTTTTTCCTTGCTGCCCGCTTGATCGAGGAGGGTTTGGAAATTGATGCTATCGGCAGTGGATTCGAGGGTGGATTGGAGGCGTTCCCAGGCGAGTCGCAGTTCGTTGGGGCAGTCGGCATCCCGGATCGCCGGGCTGTCGAAGACCTGGCCGTGGATGGAACGGAGGACGTCACCGAGGGTGATTTGGGCGGGGGGACGGGCGAGGAGGTAGCCGCCGTCCTTGCCCCGGACGCTGCGGACGAGGTGTCGGGTTTTGAGTTCGATGAGGATTTGGACGAGGTAATTGGCGGGGATGTTGTATTCGCGGGCGAGGACGTCGACGCGCTGGGCGACGCCAGTGGGGAAGTGGCGGGCGAGGGCGAGGATGGCGCGGGCAGCGTAGTCACTTTTGACGGAGAGTTTCACGGGGAGGGGGCTGCGTGGGGGGTTTTGGGCTCTGGCGGGCGCCGGACGGATCGGTCAGGGGAGGGCGGGGGTGGTCGGAGGCTCGAGGCAACGCGGGCGACGAATCGGTCTGTACGGCCCAGCGGGCTTTGGCCAACACACGGGGCAAGGCCAAAGCCCGCCACCCCACCACTCGGAGAGGAAAATGTACGCGCCCCGGGGGCGCCGTTGGGAAAA
>CAZVRY010000340.1:0-6792 GCA_964629545.1 uncultured Verrucomicrobiota bacterium
TCGGCGTGGTGTCGCGCCCGAATCGAAAGCGGCGGAGCACCGCCGCACTCCACGACGCTGGCGCGACCGCGCCCACCCCGGGTTGAGGCGAAGCTCTTGGAGTGCGCCATGGAGGTGAACCTGTCACCCTATCTTCCTGTCACCCTATCTTCCCAACCCAGGTCAGCAGGCGTCTGCTCAGGTTGGGGGGAGGGAGAAAGGGAGAGGGGAAACGTCAACGGTTCATGGTCCCCATGCGCGTCGGTTCGTTCGACTTGGAAATTCTCTCCCTGGGAGCGTGCAATGTCCGGGTCAGGGTTGGCCCTGAGCTTGAGGTAAACCCGGGAGCGGGGGCATGGGGGGCGGCGTGCGACCGGAGGCGCGGATTTGGGCGGCGCGCTGTTCGGCGGTGGCGTATTGGAGGAGGGCCTGAACGGCGCCGCTTTCGCCGCCGCCGCTCTCCGTGCGGATTTGGCGGCTGGGGATGGTGCGGAGGCCGGTGCTGGCGTCGACCGTTTGGATCACGTTCTCATTAATGGGGACGGTGGCGCCGCCGGACTGGAAGGCGGTGAGGGCGGCGGCGGGGGCGGCGACGGTGGTTCCTGGCAAGGTAGGGGCAACGCCGGGGCGGGCGCCGGGAATGGCTCCGGGCGGTTTCGCTCCGGCCGGGGTGGGAGCCGGGGGCGGGGCGCCGGCGGCGGCGAAGCCGTGTTCCTTGAAGTTCAGCACGGCAATCCCCTGGCTGCTCTCGACGCGGACCGTTTCCTTGGCGGGATCGATGTCGAGGACCTTCACGCCGTCCTGCCATTCGCCGGCGGCCAGGGCGTAGAATCGGTTCGGGTTGTTCGGCGGCTTGACCGTCGGGTCGACCAGGGCGAGGCAGGCCTTGGTAATCCCATTGACCCGATAGATGCCGGTGAACTTCACGTTCATCTGGGGCGGGGCGTTCGTGGGTTTGGCCTCCTCCGCCGGCGGCGGCGGGTCTTTGAGCCGGAACGGATTCGTGTCGATAATGATCTGATAGGGGTTGGTGGCGGGGATCGACCCCGACGAGGCGGACTCGTCGCCGTGCAGCAGCGTGCCGGCACCCCAGCACGCGCCTGCCAGCAGGCCCAGTCGCAGGGCCTTGGACCGGTGAATCCCATGCATGAGCGGACGGTAGTCCACGATCCCCTCAAACACCACTGCGAAATAAAGGTTGCGCCGGGCGCGGTCGGGAAATTCAGCTTTGCCCCCAATGCGGTCCCAGCCTACTGTTTGGGCACGGATTGCCGATCATGAAGACCATAGCCATCGGGAAGAGCGACCTCCGGGGAGGCCGCATTGCCTACGGGTGTTGGCGGTTAGCGGGAACCCCCTATCCGTCCGAGGTCACTCCGGAGCGCGAAGCCCAGGGAGTGGCCGCGTTGCGCGCGGCCGTCGAGGCCGGCTATACCGTGTTCGATCTCGCCGACATTTACTCGGACGGCGCGGCCGAACGCATCTTTGGGCGTGCTCGCGCGGAGATCCCGGACCTTCGGGCCCGGGCCGTGATCGCCACCAAGTGTGGGATTCGGAAGAAGGGACAGGGGGGCGATCTCGCGCCCTACCGTTACGACTTCAGCCGCGAGCACATCATCGGTTCCTGCGAGGCATCGCTGCGGCGGCTCGGGGTGGAGACGATCGACATTTTCCAATTGCACCGCCCGGACTACCTGGGCGACCCGGCGGAGGTGGCGGAGGCGTTCGCGCACCTGCACCAAGCGGGCAAGGTGCGCGAGTTCGGGGTGAGCAACTTCCGGCCGTCCCAGGTCGTGGCCTTGCAGCGGGCGTTGGCGCGGCCGTTGGTGGTCAACCAGGTGGAGATCAGCCTCTCGCGTCTCGAAGCCCTGGAGGACGGCACGTTGGACCAGTGCCTGGCGGAGACCATCACGCCGATGGCCTGGAGTCCGTTGGGCGGTGGTCGTTTGGTGGCGACGCATCCGATCGAGTTGCACGAGCCCAATCATGCCCGGCGGATCCAGTTGCGGGAGACTCTCGAGTGGCTGGCGCGCGAGCGTGGGGTCTCCCGCACGGTCCTCGCCCTGGCCTGGCTGCTGCGTCACCCGGCCGCCATCATGCCGATTGTCGGTTCCATCCAACCAGACCGCATCCGCGAGGCGGCCAAGGCGGTTGAATTCGCTCTGTCCCGGGAAGAGTGGTATACGCTCCTGGAAGCGGCGCGGGGGGAGCGCCTGCCTTGATCATGGCCACGACTGTCGCCCCCTCGATGTGGCCGCCCGCGGGCCAGACCGCCGGGCCCGGCACGCCGGCGCAACTGGGCTTCCGGATGCCGGCCGAATGGGAGCCGCACCAGGCCACGTGGCTGACGTGGCCTCGTCCCGACGGCATCAGTTTTCCGGACCGTTATGAGGAGGTGCTGCCGGTGCTGGGCCGGTTGGTGGCGGAGTTGGCGGCCGACGAGGAGGTGCACATCAACGTGTGGGACGAGTTGATGGAGCGAGGGGCGCGGGAGGTATTGAGGGGATATGCCGGCTCCTTAGACCGGGTGGCCTTCCACCCTTTCCCCTCTTACGAGCCGTGGTGTCGGGACCATGGCCCGATCTTCGTGGTGCGGACCACGTCGGGCGGGCGGGAACGGGCCGTGGTGGATTGGGGCTACAACGCCTGGGGGGGCAAGTACCCGCCCTTCGATCTCGACGACGCGGTGCCGCAGCACGTGGCCCGCTGGCGGGGGTTGCCGTTGTTCTCGCCCGGGATCGTGCTCGAGGGAGGCTCCATCGAGGTCAATGGACAAGGGGTGCTGATGACCTCGGAGGCGTGTCTGCTCCATCCCAACCGCAACCCCCACCTCGGCCGGGTGGAGATCGAAGCGCACCTGCGGGACTATCTGGGCGTTGACCAGATCCTGTGGTTGGGGGAAGGGATTGTGGGTGACGACACGGACGGGCACGTCGATGACGTGGCGCGCTTTGTCCGGGCGGACACGGTCGTGACGGTGGTGGAAGAAGACCCGGCGGATGCCAACTATGCCCTCCTGCAGGACAATTGGCGGCGGCTGCAGTCGTTTCGGGACGGTGCGGGACGTCCCTTTCGAGTCGTGGCGGTGCCGATGCCCGGGGTGGTGACGTGCCAGGGCCAGCGGTTGCCCGCCAGTTATGCCAACTTTTACATCGCGAACGGGAAGGTGCTGGTGCCCACCTATCGGCATGCAAACGACGCGCGCGCGTTGGCGATCCTGCAGGATCTCTTTCCCGACCGCCGGGTAGTGGGGATCGACTCCACCCATTTGATCTGGGGTCTGGGCTCTTTTCACTGTTTAACTCAGCAAGAACCGTCATGAGCGACGAACGATTTCAAGCGCATCGGGACCGGAGACCGGGAGGCGGGCCTCGACCCCGCAGGGGTCCGCGGCCTGGCAGTCAACATCAGGGCGGGCAACACCCCGGCGGCCCGCGCCCCGGCGGCCCGCGCCCCGGTGGCCCGCGCCCTGGCGGCCCGCGCCCTGGCGGCCCGCGCCCTGGCGGCCCGCGCCCTGGCGGCCCTCGTCCGGACGGTCCGCCTCCCGGGGGCGGTCCGCGCACCCCCCCTTACGGGCATCGTCATCCCGGGGGACCGCCGCCCGGCGGGCAGCATCCGGACGCCCAGGTCCAGATTCGCACGTTCATTGCGATTGTTCCGCCTCAGCGATTGCTGGTGGAGGTTCGCAAGCTCCAGCAGCGGCTGGCTAAAGGTTCGCAGGACCGGATCGTGCGGTGGCTGGAGCCGGCCCAGATTCACCTGACCCTGCGGTTTCTGGGCAACGTGCGGCAGGAGCAAGTGCCGGAGCTGCGGCAGGCGGTGGAGCAGGCCGTGGATGGGATCGGGGCCTTCCGCCTTTCACTCGAACGGCTGGGCTGTTTCCCCCATACGCGCGCCCCGCGCATCATCTGGGTGGGGGTGGGGCACAACTGGGAAGTCCTGCGTCGCTTGCATGAGCGGTTGACCTGCTTCACCGAGGAATTCGGCGAACCGCCCGAGACTCGGGAGTTCCAGCCTCATGTCACGATCGCCCGGGTCAAGGCCCCCTCCCCGCGGTTGGCTCGGCCGGCGGGAGTGATTGTGGAGTCCGCGGGCATCGTGCAACTCGGCGAGTGGTTGGTCAACCGGGTTGACATCGTGCAGAGCAGGGTTTCCCCAAAGCGTTCGGTTTACACGACGCTGGGCACGGTGCGGCTGAGCGGGATGCCGGGCCTGGCCGAGTGAGGCGTTGTTCGAGCTCGCATGCGACTGATTGGCCACCTCGACGCGGAAGGGCGCGCCCGTGCCTTCGGCGATTTCCTCTATCTCCAGGGCATTGACAACCAGGTCGAGGGCGAGCCCGACGGGCACTGGGCGGTGTGGGTGATGGCCGAGGAGCACTTGGATGCGGCGCGGGCGTTGCTGTTGGAGTTCCAGCGGGACCCGGCCGATCCCCGCTATGCGCAGGCCGGGCGGGAGGCCCGGGCGCGGCGCCACCGCGAGGAGGAAGCCAACGCGGCGGCCCAGAAGCGGTTCTTCGACGCGACCCGCCTCTTTCCGGAGACGACACGGCCGCCGCTGGGCCCATTGACGCTCTTGCTGATCGTCACCTGCGTGGTGGTGTTCCTGATGCAGATGACGGAGTCCCTGGGGCCCTGGGTTCGGAGCGTGTTGCGCCTGTCGCACCCGTTGCTGGACGGGTTGCCGGAGGTGCGTCGTGGCCAGGTGTGGCGGTTGTTCACTCCGATTCTCATGCACGGGGGCATGCTTCATCTGTTGTTCAACATGCTCTGGCTGAAAGACCTTGGAAGCCTGATCGAGCGGCGGCAAGGGACCCTCACGCTCGGTGTCCTGGCCCTCGCCCTCGCCCTCATCTCGAACCTCACCCAATACATCGTGGCCGGCCCCAATTTCCTGGGCATGTCGGGGGTCGTTTACGGTCTTTTCGGTTACATCTGGGTCCGCGGCCACACCGACCCCGCCTCCGGCCTCTTCATTGACCAAACCACCGTCATGCTCATGTTGATTTGGTTTCTCCTCTGCTTCACCGGATGGGTCGGCCCCATCGCCAACGGCGCCCACGCCGGCGGCCTCTTCGCCGGCGCCGCCTGGGGCTTCCTGTCCGGCCGCTTCAGCCCCCCACGATTCCGCGGCTCCTGACCCCCATGCATTCAGGGCGGAGCATGAATTGACGGTCCTGGGGGTGCCCGCCTCCCTTCGTGTTCGCCCTGAATTCATGAGGGACTCCACATGCATTCAGGGCGGAACATGAATTGCCTGTCCGGGAGGCGCCCGTCCCCCTTCATGTTCGTCCCGAATTCATGAGGCTCCCCCCCGGCTGACTCCACATGCATTCAGGGCGGAACATGAAGGGACGGCCGCAGCGGGATGCCCCGTGTGCTCACCCATCGGCACGTCGGCGTCGCAAGGCAAGCATCCCGATCGCCGTCGCCGCCAGCAAAGGCAGCGTAGCCACTGCTTCCGGCGTGGTGTAATAGAACCCTCCGGCGAATTCCGTCCGCGTCCATCCACCGTGCCCGGCGCTCTGCGGAATCGAGTTGATGGGCCTGTACCCGTACGAATCGCCCTCGATCCAGGCCATCGCCTGCAAGTTGACCGTGAAGTCGAGTCCCCCGGCCGTGTTCACCACCGCCCCGAGCCCTGGATCCAACCCTGGCACGTCGCCCGCGAGCACCCACGGATCCGATCCCAGTCCGCCAACGCCGGCGTAGAGAATGGTCTGCACACTCGTTGCGACGCCGGTCTCGTGATGAAACCACGTGGTCGTGCCCGCCCAAGCTGCAGTCCCGCCGGTTCGATAGTAAAACGACAGTGGATCCAAGGAATTGTCCAGGGCCATTTGGGGATACCCTCCGTTCCAGAGTCCCCAGAACAGATCGTTGAACTGACTGGGATTGAAGTTGCTGAAGCTGAAGGTCACCCCGCCCGGATCCCCTATGGAGGTCCCGGTCATGGTGTAGTTGACGCCGCCCGGCGGCGGCCAAGCGGGGCCGGTCAGCGCGGCCTCGGCGCCCATCGTCACGGCCACCGTCCCCAAGAGGAGAAGAGTCTTTTTCATTGAACAATGTAATCTAATGTCGAAGCGCGTCGCGAACCTGAGAATCAGTGCGACGACCAACCAAACGGTCAAGCATAGGGTGAGCCGAACCGGCTGAGTTCCCAAGTCGCCACACCTATCCCACTGCACAACAAGGTGTTGGACGAAGTCGCGGACGCGGCCCTCTACGGTCCAAGTTCGGAGAGACCCGGTGCGGGATCGCAACCTGTAAGCCGCGCCGACACATTCCTGGGTGCGAATAGCCTCCCGCACAAGACTGCGAGCCGTATCGTGTTACTAATTAGACTGTTGCAATAAGCCACTCCTGTCTTATCAACTGTAAACTCCGCCGACACCTAGCGGGGCGGCCGACCCGACTCATCCTGATAGAGATACCTTGTCCATACGCAACACGTTGAAGGCACATTTTTTATGAGTGCGATCGACCTTGCTGCGAAGGTGTAAGGAGATCCAACGCCCAGTGGGATTAGGGAACACCGTTACACATGCAGATTCAGCGCGGAGCATGAATGGACGGCCGCGGGATGCCCTGTTCGCTCCGCCATCGGCACGTCGGCGTCGCAAGGCAAGCATCCCGATCGCCGCCGCCGCCAGCAATGGCAGCGTGGCCACCGCTTCCGGCGTGGTGTAATAGAACCCTCCGGCGAATTCCGTCCGCGTCCATCCACCGTGCCCGGCGCTCTGCAAAAGTGACAGAAAAGGAAAAGTGACAGGTTCAAAGTCGTGGCTGGCCGGCAAGGTGCCAACTGGGTGAC
>CAZVRY010000341.1:0-6763 GCA_964629545.1 uncultured Verrucomicrobiota bacterium
GCATGTCTTATCCACGCCGCCAGCGTTCGTTCTGAGCCAGAATCAAACTCTCCGTTAAAAACGTTAGCTTGATTCCGCTGCCCGATCTCTCGAGCAGCTCGCAAAACTAAACTCCTCAGGCCAGCCAACTAACAAGCTGGCACTGAAGGGGCTTAACGCTTATCGCACAATTCGACTTTCAAAGAGCACCGAGACCTTGCGGTCCCAAAAGCTTTCCCCTGCTAGGGGACGAAAATTCCGAGCGCCGATCTTACTGCCCTCATCGGCATCTCAGATGCACGACCAATTTGTCGGTCAGAACTTATCTCGAATCTGCCGGCCGTCAATCTCTTTCAGATCTTTTTTTTCGACCGGCGCTCCGACCTCGAAACGCGGGCGTGAAATTAACAGCCGCGGCCAGGGACGCAAGGGATTTTTTACATTTTTTTTGGGCCTCCTCGAACCAGGTTGAACCGATGTTTGGTGGCCCACAGTACGGCCACTCAACGACCACGCGCCCCGGCAATAACTCACGCAACACTCTCGCGTTTTCGCGGCTCGCCGCGTCCACGCTGCCCAAGCTCGAAAGCACGACCGCCGGACGACCGAGTACGAGCCTCTCCACGCTCTCCACCACGCACAGAGCCTGATGTAACGCTCCCAACCGGTTCGCCACCACCACCACAACCCGCACTCGATCGCGACCTAATCCTGCACAGAGTTCTGGCAGACCAAAACCCTCGCCTAAAGGCGTTCGCCACCCGCCTGCCCCTTCCACCAACAGTCTCTCCGCATCCCCGCTCGCGCGCCGCAAAAAGGCCATCACGTCGGCCAACCGCAACGGAGATCGCATCACGCGCGCCGCGCACAAGGGCGCTACTGGCCGTCGAAAGTGAAACGGATTGATCTCCTCCAACTCAACGTTGCCACCCAGGGCAAACCTCAACAACAGCCCATCGCCACGATCACCCGTGCTGATCGGCTTCACCGCGCGAATGTCCAGACCTTGCCGCCGCAAGCCATAGGCCAGGAGCGCCGTCACGACCGACTTCCCCACCCCGGTGTCGGACCCCGTCACCACCGCCACTTGATGCGCTTTGCCCATGTCGCCGTCCTGAACACCACGGCAGGGCTGCCCTACTCCGGATGCATATGCATTACCTGCAAGTCGCGATTGTTCACCCGCCGCAAGAGCGCCACGTATCGGCGCCTGAAGTCCCCGATCTCCGCCTCGACCTGCACCTCGAAGGTCATGCTTCTCACGGCCAGGAACCGCTGCAGTTGCGCGATCATCGGCCGCGTCACCCCAGGTACGTTGATCAACTCGCCCACATTCCGGAACGGTAGATCGTCTTCCGTCCCGTCCACACCGTCCAACCCGGCCCGCGCCTGAATGATCCCCTGCGCCACGTCCGGATCGATGCCCGGAATCGCCTGGAGCACCGCCAAGGTGACGGTGTTCACGTTCACCTGCGGGCCCGAGACGGCCGTGTAAAGGTCCACCAACCCCACGGGCAGCGGGGTCACCGTCCCCAGACCCGTCGCGCGCGGCCCCCCCCATCCCGTTACGCCGGCCCGACCCGGTCCGGATTCGGCCCCACTCCCCCAGAACACCTCGGGGGTGACTCCGCGCACCATGAGAAGCTCCGTCAGGTCATCAATCGCTCCATCCTTCGCGAAGTAAGGCATGAAACCAGGGTTCGGATTGTCCAAATAGTCGTCGCTCTCCGCCCCCACCAACCGCGGGATGTCGTCCTCGTCAATCCAGTCGCGAATGCTATCTACCACCACCCCAGCATCTCGCGGATCCACCCCCAAGGACGCCAACGATTGTTGCAGGACCTCCTCCGCCGCGATGTTGATGTTTATCTTCCGCTCCAGGTCGGTGATGCGGATTGAAAACCGGCCGGGGCCGATCTGATTGTCTTCCAGGGAGATCGTGGCCAAAGCCTCGTTGGTCTCGCCGGTGCCGCCCGCCCATTTCTGGTTTAGCGCGTCGTAACCCGGGGTCAGGCTCGCCTGCATCGACAACACATATCGAGCAAGTTCCACCCCGGATCTCCCGATCCAATCCATGGTGGATTGACTGCCGGCATGGCTGGCCAGCCGCGTCTCCACCTTCATCGAGAAGGCGAAGCCTCCGGCCAGCATGCTCAGGACAGCGATGACCACCATGACGATGATCAAGGCGATACCTGCCTTCGACCCCGGCCCTTGGTGGAACGAGTTCATCCCTGGGACCCCGGGTTGATCACTGCTCCCGGGGTGGAAATCGGAGCCCCCGTGCGCGGATCTCTGGCCCCGCCAGGCCCGCCCACCCCGCCGGGCGGTTGGTTGGTTTGGCCCGGGCCCGCGCCGCGACCTCCCCCGGGTCGCTGCCACTCAACCGGCACCGCGACAGCCGGCAACGCGACGATGCGCACTGCCACCTCGCGGACGGACCGCCCGAACGCCCCCTGACGTCCGAACCCAAGCGTCACCTTCACAAGCTTGGGTAACTGGTTGGTGTAGGGCCAAGCGCCTTCCCACTCCCGAGAATTGACCCCCCAGAACTGCACCTCGAACACGCCCACATCCCGCGCCAGCACAAGCGGGTTCTCGTCCTCGTCCTGATCGACCAACGAGAGCAACGGGTGCTGACGCAGGACGAGTTCCGGCACCCGGTCGCGCCCCTCCTCCACGGCGAACGTCACCCGTCGAATGGGCTCATTGGAGTACCGGCCACTGCGCGGAAACGACTCCGGCAGGTAAGCCGCGAAGCTCAGGGCCGTCTGCGGCCCGTTCGTGTCCACCAGGAACGAATAGTAGCCCGGGTTTTGCACAAACATCTTCACCCCCCACAGCGCCTCCTCCACCGTCCGCATGGCAACACGCATCCGCTGCACCTCGCTCGCCGCCGTCAGCCCGGCTCTTGAACCGCGGAGAATGGCCGACCAACTGGCGTAGATCGCAACCATGATCACTCCCAGGATCCCCATCGCGATCATGACCTCCACTAACGTGAACGCCACGCCGCCACCGCCCACGGGCGCCCGGCCTGGACCCGGCACCCTCATCGGCGACCTCCCGCTCCCATCGACATCGAATCAGGACGGAACAATAGGACGCTCAAATCCGATTGCACCGGCTGGCGGTCGACCGCCCAATACAAAGTGAAATCAACCTGGAACAACCCCCCGGTCGACACGAGGGTCACCGTTCGTTCCCACCGATAGTCCGGGAAGTCCCCGCCCAAATCCCCGCTCTCCGTCCCTTCTTCCAGCCGATTGGTCAACGAGAACTCGGCCGCCAGACTCCCCACATCAATCGGCGGCTGGCGCAGGGACCGCGCTGCCCGTAAATTGCGCGACGTCAGGTCCAGGATGGCGAAAATCGCCATAAAGAAAATCGCGAGCGCAATCATCACCTCCAACAAGGTCAACGCCTCCTCCCCCCGTCGCCCTCCAGGAACGCCCCGCCCGTTCCGCCCGGCTCCGAGCGGCCCGCCGTTCATCGGATCACCTCCACGTCCGCTAATCCAGTCACCGTGTCGAGCTCGATCTTCCGCACCTGCTCCTGGTGACGAACCACCATCGTCAACTCATCACTCGTCCCATTGGGAAAGAACCTGACCCTCACTTCCGGTTCGTCCATCTGGTTCATCAGGTTGACATACACCAATTCCACGGCCACATCGTCGTCCAGGCGCATCGACGGGATGGACACGGCGGTGGGCCGTCCCCCCCCTCCCGGTGAAACCCCCGCCACTGCCTCCCGCGCATCACCCTGCCCGCGCCGCCGCGCTCGTTCCACCCGAATAGCGCCACCATCCGCCACGATCACCATCTCCATCGATGCCCCCGCCAGAATCGCATGCGCCCGCGCCAGACTGCACGCCTCAACCACGTCGCTCACGGCCTGTCGCATCGGATCCTTTTTCAACGCCCGAAACACCGCCGGCACGCCTGTTGCCACCACCAGAGCGAGGATGCTCATGACGATCAGGATCTCGATCATGGTGAATCCGAAACGCGAGCCCCCGGCAGCCCGACCCGGCCGCCCGCAAGCCCACGACTCTGTGCTGATCCCGCTCATCGTCCCCCAATGTTGGCCGTCACCGCGAACATGGCGGAGAGCACGCTGAACAATAGCCCTCCAACTCCCACTGCCATCACGATGATGAGAACGGGCTCGATCAGATTCGTCATCACCCGCAAGGCGATGTTCAGCTCATTCTCATACGTTTCCGCCACGTTCTGCAACGCCCCCGGCACATCGCCGGTCTCCTCGCCAATTCGCACCATGTCGATCATCAACTGCGGAAACAACCGGCTGCGCGCCAACGGTTGGGCCAGCGTCTTCCCATCCGTCACCTCCTCGCGGGTCTTGGCAATCGCATCGCGCACCACATGATTCGGCATAATCTGTTCGGTGATCTTCAGGGCCGTCAATACCGGCACCCCGTTGTGCAGCAGCGTGGCCAGCGTCCGAGCGAACTGGGCAAAGATGTTCAGCCTCACGACCCGCCCCACGACCGGCGCCCCCATCTTCCACGTGTCCAGTTTCCGCACGCCAGCCTCCGTCGAGCGAAAGCGCATCACCAGGATCACCGCCACGGTCGCGCCCAACCCCATCAGCACCCAGTTCGTCCAGTTGCCGAAGAAGCCGCTAATCGAGATCAGCATCTGGGTCGATGCCGGCAAGGGCACCTTCAGCCCCTCGAAAATCGAGGTGAACCGAGGCAACATGTAGGTCATGAAAAACACGATGATAACCAAGCCGGTACAGGCAACGATCGCCGGGTAAATCAGGGCCGATTTGAACTTCGACTGCACCTCGGCGAACCTCTCAAAGTGCGCCGCCAGGCGCCGGAGCACCTCCTCCAATGCCCCCGACTGCTCCCCCGCCTTCACCATGTTCACATATAAGTCCGTGAACACCAGCGGCTGCCGCGCCATCGCGTCGGACAGACTCTTCCCCTCCGTGACGTCCTGCTTCAACTGCCGCGCCACCTCCGGCGGTATCCCCTTCGAATCCAGATGCGTCATGCTGTTCAACGCCGCCGTCAGCGGCATCCCCGCATGCAACAGGTTGGCGATCTGCTGAGTGAAGGTCGCCAAATCCTGCATCCCCGGCCGCCGCCGCCGCGCCAGCAAATCCCGCAGCGCCGGCGGCAACAGGCCCGCCCACCCCGACGCCCCCTGCGCCCGCGGCCGCTCCGCTTTGGCCGCCGCCGCAACCGCGCCCCGCGCCGCATCCACCGCTAGGGGAAACAGCCCCATCCGCTCAATCTGACTCAACGCGGCCGAGCGATCGGCCACGTCCAAAACCCCTTGGACGAGTTCGCCAGATCGGCGACGTGCCTTGTATGCAAACTGCGCCATAGACCCTTCAGAAAAAACCGCGCCCGCCTTGAAGTTTCATCGTTTCCTTCCCTCCGACGGCCAGCCTGATGCCGAACCGTAATCACCGAACGGCGAGGCCCAGCCTCGGCGCACGCCACCGCCCATGCCCGGCGCGACGTGCCCGCACACGTCCCGATCCCTGGATGGCCAGTCCTTAGCCATCGTCAGATTTTCCCGTCGCCTCACCCCCAATCTCCCCCTTCGCGCCCACAGAACGCGACGGAACCAACCCCTCGTTCATGCTGCCCCGCCGGTAGCCTGCCAAATCCAAGGTCACGTGGCTGTAGCCCGTTTCCCGCAACGCCGCCGCAATCCGCATCGCCCGCTCCCCCTCCAGGAACCGGGCCATCTCCCCCAGCCCCACCTCGATCCGGGCCAGACAGCGCGGAGGCCGCACCTCGAACGGCATCCCCCTGCCGTTGGCCCCCGCCCCCACCCCCCCTTGCAGCAGCCTCTCCACCCCGCTCCGAACCTCGCTCCGCCCCTCCAACCGTGCCTCCGGCAACTCATGATGACGCACCCGCACGTCGTAAAAACCCTCCTCCCGAAGGACATCCTCGGCCGCCTCGATCATCCGCAACTTCCGCTCCGTGACCCTCTCACCATAGGGAATCCTCGAACTCAAGCACGCCATCTGGGGTTTGTCCGACGAGGGCAATCCCAGCTTCGCCGAGAGGGCCCGCACCTCCGCCTTGGTCAAGCCGACCTCCTTCAGGGGTGCCACCACTGCATGCTCGGCCGCCGCCCGCGCGCCCGGCCGATGATCGCTTCCATCGCTGGCATTCTCCCCATACGCCACCACCGCCATCCCCTCGGCCCTGGCCAGGGGGCCCAGGGCCGCAAACAACTCGTCCTTGCAGAAATAACACCGGTTCTCCGGGTTGGCCAAATACTCGACGTTCTCGAATTCCCGCGTCCGCACCACCCGCACCGGAAAGCCCAGCGTCCGCGCCCACCCCAGCGCTTCCTCCATCTCCCGACGGGGCAGACTCGGCGAGTCCGCCAAGGCCGCCACCATTCGATCACCCAACTCCCGGTGGGCCACCGCCGCTAGGAACACCGAGTCCACCCCTCCGGAATACGCCACCAAACACGACCCATACGAGCGCAACAGGCTGCACAGTTTCTCGAGTTTCTCGTCGGACACGTCCGCACCGTGCCATCACCCGACCCCGTTGTCGAGACGCCGCCCGCTCTCCTCAGCCATTCTCGTTTTGAAAGAGGGGGGCCCCGTCCCCTTGAACGGTCACCCCTCACCCCCCTCCCTCCCCTGCTCATTCCCGGAGACAACCCGGTTGGTGGTTTACCCTCTCCCCAAAAGCAGCCATCCTGTCCTCCGTCGATGCCCCCCCCCCCCCCCCCCCGCCCCCCCCCCCCCCCCCCCCCCCCCCCCCCCCGCC
>CAZVRY010000342.1:0-6748 GCA_964629545.1 uncultured Verrucomicrobiota bacterium
GTGTCATGCCATCCAGCACGCGCACCAGAAAGGGATCATTCACCGGGACATCAAGCCGTCGAACATCCTGGTGACCCTGCGCGACGGGGTGCCGGTGCCCAAGGTGATCGATTTTGGCATCGCCAAGGCGACGGCAGGCCGGTTGACGGACGCGACGATGTGCACGCAGTTGAACCAGGTGGTCGGCACCCCGGTCTACATGAGTCCGGAGCAGGCGGAGAGGAGCGGGCTGGACGTGGACACGCGGAGCGACATCTACAGCCTGGGCGTCTTGCTCTACGAACTGCTGACGGGGAGCACGCCCTTCAACGCCAAGGAACTCCGGTCGCGCGGCCCGGAGGGGATGGCCAAGATGCTCCGCGAGAGAGAGCCGCCGCGTCCGAGCAACCGCCTGGCGGCCCTCAAAGGCGAGGAACTCACCACCACGGTCCAACGCCGCGCCACCGACGCAGCCAGACTGATCTCGTTGCTGCGGGGCGACCTGGACTGGATCGTGATGAAGTGCCTGGAGAAGGACCGCGCCCGGCGCTACGCGACGGCCAACGGCCTGGCGCGAGATATCGAGCGGCACCTGAAGCACGAGCCGGTGCTGGCCCGGCCCCCCAGCCGCGTCTATCGCCTGCGCAAGTCCATGCGCCGCCATTGGGTGGGCTATAGCGCGGCGGCGGGGGTGGCGGTGGCCTTGGCCCTGGGCATCGTGTTCAGCACCTGGCAGGCGGTGCGGGCGACCCAGGCGGAGAAGTTGGCCAGCCAACGCTGGGTGGAGGCGGAGCGGGCGCGCAAGGAGTCGGAAGCGATCACCAAGTTCTTGACGGAAGTCTTCCAGCGCCCGAACCCGGCGCGCGACGGGCGCACCATCACCGTGGCGGAAATCCTGGACAAGGCGGTGACGAGCCTCGACCGCGACCTCGGAGATCAGTCGGCGTTGCGCGCGCCACTGAAGGCCACGCTCGGCCACACCTACTTCGCGCTGGGGCTTTACCGTGACGCCATCCCGCTGCTCGAGGAGGTGTTGGAGCACTACCGGGCAACCTGCGGCCCGGAGCACCCGGACACGCTCACCGCCATGCATCAGTTGTCCACGGTCTATCATTACACGGGCTTCGGGACGTACTCGAGAGAAGTGGCGATGCTCCGCCGCAAGGTGCTGGGCCCCGAGCACCCGGACACGCTCGAGTCGATGCTCCTGTTGGCGAATCGGACGGGCAACCCGACGGAGGCCTACCAGTTGCGCCAGGAGGTGCTCGGGGTTCGGCGCAAGACGCTCGGGCCGGAGGCTCCGGCGACGATCAGGGCCATGGACTATGTGGCCTTTTCCGAACGCGACCTGGGCCACCTCGACGAGGCGGTCAAGCTCTGGGAAGAGGTGCGGCGGCTCAGCCGCAAGGGGTTGGGGCCGGAACACCCCGACAGCCTCATGCTGCTGCACAATCTGGCCGAGGGCTACGACAGGGCCGGGCGCCAAGCGGAGGCGCTCGCATTGCGGGAAGAGTTGCTGCCACTTCGCCGCAAGGTGCTGGGCCCCGAGCACCCCGACACCATCATCGCCATGGAGGGCTTGGGCCGCTCTTACCTTGCCTGCGGCCGCCCGGCCGAGGGGTGTGACTTGCTGGAAGCGGCGCGGGCCCTGCGCCAGAAGGTGCTCGGCCCGACGAATCCGCTCGCGCGCACGCTGGTGAACGATCTGGTGCGGGCTTACGTCGCCGTGGGGCGACCGGAGGACATGCAGACCCTGGTTGCGGACGAGATCGCCCGACTGCGGCAGGAGGGCGATCTGGTCCTCGCCGATTACTGGTGGCGGTGGCAGCAACTGGGCCATGGCTTGGTCGCATGCCGGAAGGCCCAATACCCTGAGGCCGATCGGATGCTGAAAGCGGCCGCGTTGTTCGGCGCGGCAGCCGTGAGAGTCCCGGCCGAGTTCTACTACGCCATGAGCCTTTTCCAGCAAGGCCAGGTGGACGAAGCCCGTCGGCTCTTCGCGGAGGCGGAGGCGTGCATGAAGCCCCTGCCCGCCGACCTGCGGGAGCCGCCGAACGGAACAGACCGCGACGACGTGATCGCCTGGCTGGCCTGCCGGGAAGCGCGCACCTTGCTCGCCAGCCCGGGCTCGTCCAGCGGGATCGCCACCAAACCGAACCCAGGTTCTGCGGTCAGCCCCAGTCGCGCCGAGGACATTCGGAGACTCTTCGAGGAGGAACTGGGGCGCCTTGCCGCAAGCCTCGCAGCGGCACCCACCAACAGCGTCCTGGCGATGAGGCTTGCCGCCCTGCAGGCGTGGTTTGGACGGGAAACGGATTACCTCGCGACCTGCCGGCAGATGCTCCAGTGGGCGGCCACGGAGGAAGGCATCAGGCCGGCCGACACCGCCGCCAAGGTCGTCAACCTGCGACCCTGCCCCGACCCGCAGATGCGACAGACGGCCCTCGCGCTCGTGCGCCGTAATGTGGCGCTCGGGTCAGCCAACCCGTGGCTGGCTTGGGCTCACCTGGGCCTGGGTATGGCCGAATACCGGAACGGTCATTATCCGGAAGCGGATCGGATGCTCAGCAGCGAGTTGGTTCGGTCTGGCTCCCCATCGCTGGTGCTCACGTCCAAGTTCTACGGCGCCCTGAGCCTGTTCCAGCAGGGGCAGGTGGACGCGGCCCGCCGGCGACTCACCGAGGCGGAGGCACGGATGAGACCGTTGCCCTCCGACCTGCAGTGGCCTCTGACCGATGCCAATCACGACGAATTGATCATTTGGCTGGCTTACAAGGAAGCCCGCGCGCTGCTCGGGCCGCTCTGAGCCTCGTCACCATGACTCCGAGACGCGGAGAGACCACTCGTTTGTGGGGGAGGAGGTCATCGTCCGCGACCTCGGCTCGAAGAACGGCACCTTCGTGAGGGGCGCTCGACTTCACGACCAGCAACGACTGTTTGACGGAGATTGGGCAGGGATTCAGTCGGGGGGAGGTGGGCAACCATGAGGTCCCCCAGCGCCCCCCTCCGAGCGATAGGTCCACAGCCTTTCGCGTCATCAGGGTTGACGCGGCAGCACGATCTGAAGTAGTGGCGGGCCCATGCTGTCGACCTTCGACCTTTCGATTCTCTTCTTCCTGCAGGTGGCCTGCATCCTGGGCGCTTGCCGGGTGGTCGGATGGCTGGCTCGCCTCATCCACCAACCCCAAGTCGTCGGGGAGATGATCGCCGGCGTGCTGCTGGGGCCCTCGGTGTTCGGCCTCCTCGCCCCCGAGTGGCAGGTGCGGCTGTTCCCCGAGCAGTCCAAGCCCATCCTGTTCGCCGTCTGCCAGATCGGCCTCGCCCTCTACATGTTCCTGGTCGGCGTCGAGTTTCGGTCCGAACTCCTCCGGGAGCGGGCTCGCAGCGCGGTGTCGGTGTCGGTGGCGGGCATGCTGGTCCCCTTCGTGCTCGGCGCGCTGCTTGGGGTTTGGCTGCTCCGCGAGCCGGGGATGTTCGGTCCGAAGGTCCATCGCCTGGAGGCGGGGCTCTTCGTGGGGGCGGCCATGGCCATCACGGCCTTCCCCATGCTGGCCCGGATCATCTACGAGCGGGGTCTGTCCGGCACCGGACTGGGGACGCTCGCGCTGGCGGCTGGGGCGATCGACGATGCCGCGGCCTGGTGCGTGCTCGCGGTGGTGCTGGCCAGTTTGGATCACTCCTGGTCGATCGCCGCCAAGGCCATTGGCGGCGGGGCGCTTTACGCGGTGATCCTGTGGACGGTGGGGCGTCCTCTGCTGCGACCGTTGGCGGCGAGCGCGGAGCGGGCCGGGCGGCTGAGCGAGGCGACGTTGGTCCTGATCCTCGGTCTCGTCATGCTCGGGGCCTGGTATACGGACGCGATTGGCATCTACGCCGTGTTCGGGGCATTCATGATGGGGGTGGTCATACCGCGGGGTTTCCTGGCCGAGCGGCTTCAACAGGCGATCGAGCCGTTGACCGTCGCCCTGCTGCTGCCGCTTTTCTTCACCTACTCGGGGCTCAACACGCGCCTCGATTTGGTGGATACCCCCGCTCTCTGGTGGACCGCCAGCCTGGTTCTGGCCGCCGCCTGCCTGGGCAAGGGCGGCGCCTGCTATGCGGCGGCGCGCAGCCACGGGGAGGACCACCGCACGGCCCTGGCGGTGGGGGCTTTGATGAATGCCCGCGGCCTCATGGAACTGATCATCCTCAACATCGGCCTCCAGCGGGGCGTCATCAGCCCCACCCTGTTCTCCCTCATGGTGATCATGGCCATCGCCACCACGCTCATGGCGGCGCCCCTGTTCGAATGGGTCTATGGCCGGCATGCCCGGCGCACGGGCCACCTTGGGGCTGAGCGACTGGACTGAGGCGGTTCCGCGGCCGTGATCACGCTGAGTGCGGCGGCAAGCGGCCCCGGGATGGCTCTGCGCTCCCTGCTTCTCCGACCCCGACCTCGCGGCCTGGCGTCGAGTTCGAGGGAGGGGGAGAGGCCGTGCATTGGCGCCGGCCGGGCCGGCGGAGACCGCGCAGGGGGAATGCGGGCGGGGATGGGGGGCGGATCAGGCGGCGGCCTGACCGGTCTTGCGGCGGACGATGGGCTTGCTTTCACCCAGCACCACCGCGCGGGTGATCCGGACCACCTCGATGTCCTGGCTGCTCGGGACCTCGAACATGACTTCGAGCATGAGGCGCTCGAGCAGGCCACGCAAGGCCCGGGCGCCCGTGCCTTTCTTGAGGGCCAGCGCGGCCAACTCGCGGAGCGCGTTGGGCGTAAACTCGAGTTGGACCCCCTCCATCGCCATGAGCTTGGCAAACTGCTTCGTGAGCGCGTTCCGCGTCTCCGTCAGGATCGAAACCAACTGGTCCTCTTCCAGTTCTTCGAGGACCGTGATCATGGGCAAGCGCCCGACGAACTCGGGAATGAACCCGTAGTTGAGCAGGTCCTCCGGCTCGACTTGCTGCAACAGGGCCGGCTGTTCAGCCCCTGGCTTGGCGTGATCCGCCGCCCCGAATCCGACCACGCGATGGCCCAGGCGCCGTTGGATCACCCGGTCGAGCCCCACGAAGGCGCCTCCGCAGATGAACAGGATGTTGGTGGTGTCGACGCGGATGTACTCCTGCTGGGGGTGCTTGCGCCCCCCCTGGGGAGGGACATTACAGACGGTCCCCTCGAGGATCTTCAACAGGGCCTGTTGCACTCCTTCGCCCGACACGTCGCGGGTGATCGAGGGCGAGTCGCTCTTGCGGGTGATCTTGTCAATCTCATCCAGGTAGACGATCCCCACCTGGGCCCGCTTGACGTCGTAATCGGCACTCTGGAGCAACCGCAGGATGATGTTTTCCACGTCCTCGCCGACATAGCCCGCCTCGGTCAGGGTGGTGGCATCGGCGATGGCGAACGGCACATCGAGCAGACGGGCCAAGGTGCGCGCGAGCAGCGTTTTGCCCGAACCGGTCGGGCCAATGAGGAGGATGTTGCTCTTCTCGAGCTCGACCCCAGCGTGCGGATCGTCCCCCGCGTCCGCAGGTTCGACGGCGTCCTCGCCGGGCCCGCGCAGTTCGGTCTGGATGCGCTTGTAATGATTGTGGACGGCGACGGCCAGGGTTTTCTTGGCCTGTTCCTGGCCGATGCAGTGGACATCGAGTTCGCGTTTGATCTCCACCGGTTTGGGCACGCGCAGCCGGAACGTCTTGCCCCGCGTTTCTGCCCGCAACTCCTTGTCGAGGACGCTTTTGCAAACGAGGACGCAGCTATCGCAGATGTAGACCCCAGGGCCTTGGATGAGTTTTTTGACCTCAGCGGCGGCCTTGCCGCAAAAGCTGCACATGGTCAGTTGGTTGGAGCGAGCCATGAAGGGAAGCCGGGCCGGCCGGACGTGGGAGTGGAGCCGGGTTATTTGGAGGCGCCGTCCGCCGCCACCGTGGCAATGTCCTTGCGCGACACCACGACCTTGTCGACCAGGCCATAGTCGCGGGCCTCGGCCGCGCCCATGAACCGGTCGCGGTCGGTGTCCTTGGTGATCGCGTCGACTTCCTTGCCGCAGTGCTTGGCCAGGATCTCGTTCAAGCGATCCTTCAGCCGCAGGATCTCTTTGGCCTGAATACTGATGTCGGTGGCCTGGCCCTGAACGCCGCCCCAGGGCTGATGGATCATGATCCGCGCATTGGGCAGGGCGTATCGTTTGCCCTTGGTGCCCGCCGCCAGCAACACCGCCCCCATGCTGGCCGCCTGCCCGATGCAGTAAGTGTTCACGTCGCACGTCATGAACTGCATGGTGTCGTAAATCGCCAACCCCGCGGTCACGCTGCCCCCCGGCGAATTGATGTAGAGATGGATGTCCTTCTTCGGATCGGACATCTGCAGAAACAGGAGTTGGGCGATGATCACGTTCGAGATCATGTCGTCCACCGGGGTCCCGAGAAAGACGATGCGATCGACCAGGAGGCGAGAGTAAATGTCATAACCACGCTCGCCGCGCCCCGTCTGCTCGACGACCATCGGAACCAGGAAATTGTTCATAATCGGACTACCCATGCCAAAGTCGGCGCAACCTAAAGGAGGGGGCAAGAGGCGTCAAGCGCCGCCCAACACAGCGCCGCAATTCTCATTTCAAAACTCGGACGGCCCCTCACCCGGCCGCTGGCCACCCTCTCCATGAACCGGAAAGGCAGAAGGCAGAGTGCAAAAGGCAGAATTCGTGCTCTTGCTCTTGCTCTTGCTCTTGCTCCCGCTCCGCCCGGTTCATGGTCCCCATGCGCGTCGGTTCGTTCGACTTGGAAGCTCCCC
>CAZVRY010000343.1:0-6726 GCA_964629545.1 uncultured Verrucomicrobiota bacterium
AGCCAAAATCGCCTCCAGCAAAATCGGAAGTTGTTTTTGCACAGACCCTAAGGTCGAGTACACTGGCAATCCCATCCCCATCTATTTGCCCTATATTGCCGAAACCCAGGACCAAAAGATGTATCGGGCGGTGATGGGTCGGGAGCGTTGGTTCACGGTAGTGATGGGTGAAACATGCACACTAGAATCCTTGCCGCCCAGAACTTGATCAAATCAAGTCAAGTTCTCGTCCCGTCCCTCCTGCCGGCAAGGATTCTACAGAGCGAGGCGTGGAAATTGGGGTCCAGACGGCGAAGGCGCGTTGCACGAAAATGGGGGCCGGAGCGAGTCTGAGGTCACGCCTCGCTAGTCGGTGGTCTTGAGTTTGATGCTGGCTCGGGAGCGGACCCAGATGGGAGGGGCTTCGTAGTCGAGGCGGTCCTTGCTTACAAACACGGCGCCTTTGCGGCTGGAATGAAGCAAGCCGGCCGAGGCCGAAGCGGACATTTTGGCGCCCTGGCCATCCGCGTTGACGTTCAGGTTGGCGACCGCCTTGTCTTTGCCGCTCTGGAGCAGCGCCTGCAAGCCAGCCTTGGAGATCCGCAACTCGAGCGTTCTCCCGCTCCTGAGATCGTCCACCGTGTCCGACGGGTTGGCGAATTGGAGCGGGATGCGATCCACCCTCTCCTCCTTCTCTTCGACCTCCTGGTTGTCCTTCTTCTTCTTGCGGGTGAGCTTCGTTTCAATCACGAGCGTGGCTTCACGGCCGAAGGTCTCGATCTTGGCCCGTTTGTAGCCCGACACGCCCTCGGTGACACCCGGGACTTCGCTGACCGTGGCCCGTCCTTTCTGCGTCATGTCCTTCTGGCCGCTCATGCTCACGCGCATGGCCGTCTCCACGTCGTCGTGGGCCCGGGTGAGGTAGAGCCAGTCTTCGTCGGGGTGCTGTCGGCTCGGTTCGAAGGTGGCGCGCGATTGGTGGACCTTCATGTCCAGCGCCATCGCCATGCTGAACGTCTCCGCGCGGACCGAAGGCACGAGGGCCCACAAGCCCAGGAGCACCGCCGCCAGCAGCCAGACCTGGCCGGAGGAGGAAACATGCCTGACCGGGACCGGATCGGTGCGCGCGTTGGCCGGGTCAGGCGCGGGTGGAAGGCCACGGGGTGAGAACGGGTGGATGTTCATGGTGTGCGCACGGTCGTGATCGCCGATGCTACCGTCTGAGACTGACCGGGACCAACGATATTCACGAGCAAGAGCAAGGCAACATGGGTTCAGGCAACACGGACTCGACCTGGTCCACCGATCCGGTCGGTTTCGGGGCCCGCGATCACGGGTTCGGCCTAAGCCGTGTCACTGCAGTCGGGAGGGAAGGGAAGCCATTCCGGGCGGCGTTGTGGGCACGAACCGCTCTGGATTGCCGGGGCCGCCTTTCGGTCCGCCGTGGCCGGCGTCGTCGTCGTGGTCAGGATCGGAGGAGGCGCCTTGGGTCGCTTCGTTCTTCCTCAGCAATTCTCATTTTGAAAAAGGAGTCCCCTCTCCCCTTCCCTCCCCCCAACCGTCTCCAGCGCAGCGATGACTCAGGTTAGGGGGAGGGAGACAGGGAGAGGGGGATTCCCTTGGGCATGGAGAGGGTGGCCAAAGGCCGGGTGAGGGGCCGTCCGAGTTTCAAAATGAGAATGGCTGTTTCTTCTTGTGGCCGGGTCGCGGAAGGGCCACGCTCGGCGTCACCCTTGATGAAGTGGATTCCGACGAATTCGTTCTCGGGCGAGAACAACGGGTCGTATCCGGATCCACCTGCGGGTGGCGACCATCAGCCCGTGCGGCGGCTCGAGGTGGTCCTAGGCCGCTGGCAGCGGGACGACCTCGAAGGCGTTCAGCCCACGACGCGACAATCCCATGAAAGCAAACCACGCAGTTCGCATCGCTGTGCGGATCGCCGTATGGGGGGCGGTGCTGACGGCTGACGCCACGGCAGCGTCGCTCCGACGCGTCCTCTCGCTCGACGGCACCTGGCAGATTGCCGAGGGGAAGATGGACACGATGCCGACGGACTTCTCCCGGTCTGTTCCCGTCCCAGGCTTGGTGGACATGGCCACGCCCCCGTTCGTGGACCCCGGTCCGGTGGTGGCCAAACGCGATGCGATCCCCCAGAAGGATCCGCGCCGGGACGCCTTCTGGTATCGGCGGACCTTCACCCTCGAAGGGCCCATCCCGGAAACCGCGACGCTGAAGGTCGCCAAGGCGATGTTCGGCACGCGCGTCCTCCTGAACGGCCAGTTGCTGGGCGACCATGTCCCCTGCTGGACGCCGGCGTTCTTCAACGCCAAGCCGGCCCTGAAACCCGGCGCCAACGAAGTGGTCATCCGCGTCGGAGCCGACCGCGATGCCATCGGCCGCGCGTATCCGGACGGATTCGACTTCGAGAAGGCGCGCTACATCCCGGGCATTTTCGACTCCGTGTCGCTGACGCTTGCGGGCACGCCGCGCCTCGAGAACGTGCAGGTCGCACCCGACCTCGCCGGGCCACAGGCCAAGGTGCGCGTCTATCTCGACGGTTCGCAGGCCACCGGGGTCGAGGTCGAGATCCGGGAGGCGAAGTCGGGCAAGCTCGCCGGCCGGGGCACGTCGACCGCGGATGCGGGCGTCAAGGAACTGGATGTGACGGTGCCGGTCGCGGACTGTCACCTGTGGTCGCCGGAAGATCCGTTCCTCTACCGTCTGGTGGTGCGCACGCGTGGCGACGAATTCCAGACCCGGTTCGGGATGCGGGAGTTCCGGTTCGACCCGGCCACCCGCCGGGCGGTGCTGAATGGCAAGCCCTACTTCATGCGCGGCAGCAACTTCACGCTCTACCGTTTCTTCGAGGATGCGGAGCGCGGCGCGCTGCCGTGGAACGACGCCTGGGTGCGCACGCTTCATCAACGGGTCAAGGACATGCACTGGAATTGCCTTCGCTACTGCATCGGCCTGCCCCCTGAACGCTGGTACGACATCGCCGACGAGGAAGGCATCCTGATTCAGAACGAGTTTCCCATCTGGTTCGGCGGCGATGTGCCGCCGCCCATGACGGTGGATCAACTGGCCGCAGAATACGCCGAGTGGCTGCGTGACCAGTGGAATCATCCCAGCGTGGTCATTTGGGACGCCAACAACGAGACCCGGAGCCAGAAGACCGGCGACGCGTTCACGCGCATTCGCGGGCTGGATCTCTCCGATCGTCCCTGGGACGACGGTTACTCGCGGCCGCGGCGTCCCGGCGATGTCAGCGAGCAGCACCCGTATCAGTTCAACTCCAGTTTCCGCGTGTGGAAACTGGCCACGGCCAAGTCCAATCCTGAGGCCTATAACAACGGGGGTGGTGACGGCACCCACGCCGTCATCAACAACGAGTACGGCTGGCATTGGGTCAACCGGGACGGCACCCCGACCACGCTGACGAGCGGCATCTACCGAGACGTCCTGGGTGAAGACGCCTCGCCCCAAGCGCGATTCCATATGCAAGCCACGTGGCTGGCGGCCACCACCGAGTTCTGGCGAGCCCACCGGCAATGCGCCGCCGTCGTGCACTTCGTCACCCTCGGCTACTCCCGTCCCGACGGGCAGACCTCCGACCACTGGCGGGAAGGCAAGGTGGCCAGCCTCGAGTGGGAGCCTGAGTTCTACCGCTACGTCCGCGATGCCTTTGCGCCGGTCGGCCTGATGATCAATCTGGGCAAGGAACACTTGCGGCCCGGCGCCACCGCGCGCCTGCCTGTCATCCTCATCAACGACCTGGAACGCCCCTGGAAAGGGCCGGTTAGCCTGCGGTTGCAGCGTGGCGATCGCCGCCTGGCCGAGCAACGGCAGGACGCGGAAATCGCCCCGTTCGGAACGGCGGTTGTGGGCTTTAACCTCGCTTGGCCCACCGAAGCAGGTCCGGCCGTGTTGGAAGCGGAACTGCGCGGGGCCGACGGCCAACCGGTCCGCAGCGTGCGGGAGTTCGTGATCAAAGACCAACCCGCCTCGCTCGCGGAGCAGGGCACCGTAACCGCATCGTCCGTCTATCAGCCTGCCTACCTCGCGGAATACGCCATCGACGGGGACGAGGACAGCTATTGGTCGTCGTCGTTCCAGGACAGCGCGTGGCTGGCCTTGGACTTGGGCGCCGTCAAGCGCGTCAGCCGCGTGGTCATTGTCTGGGAAAACGCCTATGCCCAGGCGTTCACGGTTGAACTCTCGGCTGACGGCGCGTCCTGGAAGGAGGTCCACAGAACTGCGGACGGCCGAGGCGGCAGGACCCACATCACCTTCGACCCGATCGAGGCCCGGCATGTCCGGGTGACTTGCACCCAGCGCGGGACGCAGTGGGGAAACGCCATCCGCGAACTCGAAGTGCAGTGAGAAGCCGCGTTGAAATGCTCGGTGCATGAGCGTGGTCGAGGTTCAATCGCTGGCTCTGGGCGTGGCCTTGGTGACGCACCCTACGTTTGCCTCCGCTGCCACGCATGCGGCGGCCCGCTGCGCCCAACCCCATTTTCCTCCGCCAGGGCCTTCACCTGAAGGGCGCCGGCGGGGGTGGCGTCGTCGGCCCCAGTCGGACGACCCACTCCATGAGCACGGCAAGCCCTCTTTCTGGCTGGCGAACACCGCCGGGGGGATTCGGCAGCTCAAGCCGCCGCAGAGGGAGCGCGCTCTCTCGACCCGCGCCCGGCAGGGTTTCAATGTCATCCAGGGCCACGCGAGCCGTTTCCGTAAGCGCCGGAACGCCTCGGGCGATCCTGGCTCACGTAGGAGTTGCCCACTGGAGATGGTGGCGACGTCAAGTGGGTGGCCGACGTGCCGGGCCTGGGCTGGTCGTGTCCGGTCGTGGGGGGGGATCGCGTCCTTCTGACGGCCAAGTCATCGTCGTTGACGACAACCTGGAGGCATCCTGGATTGCGGCCTTTGATGCGCAGACCGGAAAGGAGCGGTGGCGGAGGAGGGTGCGGATGTCCTTTTCGCGCGTTCGCAGCCAGGCGAGCCGTTTGGGGTGGGGGTCGTCGGCGACGTCGGTGTAGAAGAGGGATTCGCGGTCGGACTGCAGGGTGGCCTCAGCGGATTGGCACCATTGGCCAAAGAGGGCGAAGTCCTGGGTGCGGATGCAGCGTTCGACGAGGTCGCGGCAGGCGGGTTCGTGTTGTTCGAAGAGCAAATGGAATTGGTGGATGGCCTGTTCTTGGGCCGGGCAGAGGAACAGTCGGTAGCCGGCGGCAGCATCGCGGAGGATTGTGCGCCAATGGAAGAAGGAGTTCCAGAGCAACTGGGGCAATCCGCCGTTGCTCACGTCGGCCTCGACGCGGTGGGTCATGACGACGGCGCGCAGTTCCAGGGGGGCATCCTGGTAGCAGTGAAACGACGGATCGGCCCAGTGACCGGCGTCGGGGTAGTGGCGTTCGAACCAATCGAAGACTTGGTCGTGGAGTCGCTGGGGTTTCATAGCCGCGGCGGCTCAATCCTGGGCGGGTCACGGGCGTGGCGGCAAGGCGAATCGGCTGACCGCCGAAAGCGACCGACGGCCCGGCGCCGCCCCGCCCCTGCGGGCTGGGGTCGGTTTGGGTGTTGACGGAGTTCGCAGACGGGATTTGAGTCCGGAGCAAGCAAACGTCGAACCCAGCGTGCGAGCTACCGCCGGAGGCGAGCGCCCGGCGAGCATCTGGGCGCTCGGTCCAGCGTTGACCACTCAGCGTTGGGCAAGCAGTGCATGCGCAACAGCTATGACAAACCACAAAATGCAATGTCCGAAATGCCAAGGTGAGATGGTCCAGGGCTTTGTGCCGGATTACTACCAAACCGGGATCTTTGTCGTCGGCTGGCACCCGGGCCAGCCGAAAAAGTCGTTCTGGAATGGAACGAAAGTCGCGGAGGCTGAGGGTATCCCAATCGGAGCCTTCCGCTGTCAGAAGTGCGGATTCCTGGAGTTGTACGCGGACGCCAAGTTCGCGGCACAATAGCGTCGCCGGACCAGCCGGCGGCAGCAAACGCCGCGATAGCGCGACGGTCGCATTCCGGGGATCATGGGCGCGGCGCCGGTGCGCCGAGCCATTCGGCGATGGAGGGCGCGAGAACGCATGATCCGACGCCCCACAACAATAGCAGGGACTCGTCGGGGTGTCGTCGGTGCGACCCCGTTCATGGCGAGGGTACTCAGTCCGCTCGGTAATGTTGGTTATGATGCAGCAGCTAATTCTGCCAGTGTTCATCGCACTCGTGCTCGCGTCCGGCCACGCCCACGCCGCCGACGACGTATTCGACTCGAACGGCGTCAAGATTCGGTATGTCACGGCTGGGGAAGGCGAACCTGTCGTTCTCCTTCACGGCTGGATGGGGGACGGCGGGACGTGGGGGCGACTGGACACCAACCCCATGTCCAAGGAGTTTCAGCTGATTGCAGTGGACCTGCGCGGCCACGGGAAAAGCGACAAGCCGCACGAGGTGGACAAGTACGGTGCTGAGATGGCCGAGGACGTGATTCGCCTGCTCGACCACCTGCAACTGCCAAAGGCTCACCTGGTCGGTTACTCGATGGGCGCGATCGTCGCCGGGAAGGTGGCCGCAGCGCACCCCGACCGCGTGTTGACTATCGTCTACGGCGGGCAGGCTCCCGTGTTCACGGGGAAGCACACGGCGGATGCTCGGGAGATCGAAGTGTTCGCCAAGGCCGTCGAGGAGGGTAAGGGTCTGTGCAAAAATAACTTCCGATTTTGGCGGGAGCGCCACCGGGCCGGC
>CAZVRY010000344.1:0-6706 GCA_964629545.1 uncultured Verrucomicrobiota bacterium
CTCCAAGACGCTGGCGCGCCCTCGCCCATCGCCCGGTTGACACCGTCACCGTCACCCATCGAACGAACCGACGCGCAGGGGGACCATGAACCTGGGCAGTGGGGTGGGGCCAGTGAACAATGGGGTCAAGTCACAATAATTGAGAAATGGATCGACGTTGAAGACCTTGAAGCCATGGCAAGGAAGCTCCGGGTGGTCGTGGCGGGCGGGGGGTATCACGTGATGAAGCGAGGCAACCGGCAGGAAGCGATCTATCGGACGGACATCGATCGCCGCCGGTGCTTCGGCCGCCTGGTGGAATGGCCAGAGCGGTTTCGCCCGGAGATTCACGCATTCGTGTTGATGGACCACCATGACCATCTGGTGGTGCGGATCCAGGATGCCAACTTGAGCGAAGCGATCGGTTGGCTCCAGATGTCCTCCAGCAGCACGTTCAACGGGGCCCACCGGATGCGAGGCGTTGTGCTTGTATACACGCAAAGGAGCGCATACCACAGTCACCAGTGCGTCGATGAGTGCATGGTCTTGCGCGCAGAACCTGGCTGGAGCATTGTCACGTCATGTTGCGAGACGAGCAGACAAGTCCGGAACAGTTCCGGATCTTCCGAGGCATGCCGCCTGCGCGGCGGCTGGCCTTGGCCGAGCAACTCTACTGGTCGGCCCGAGAACTGAAAGCGAAATGGGTGCGGGCCCAGCATTCCGATTGGTCTGACGATCAAGTGGCTGCGGAAGTCCGCCGCGTCTTTTCGAATGCCCGAAGCTGATTTGTCGCTCCTGTTCGTCCGGCCGCTGAACCGCATCGGCGTCCGCTACGTCATCAGTGGAAGCGTGGCCGCCATTCTCTACGGCGAACCGCGCATGACGCATGACCAACGCAGGTTGTCAGGAAAGTTTACAATTCAGCGGATGGCATCCGCATCGATCCGTTGTGTCTGGACACGAAGTCATTACTGAAGTGCCAGATCCTATGATGGAATCAGCCTGAGGCATTACTTCCACACGTCGTCGGAGAAGCTTACAGTCCGACGAACAGCGTTGGCGGTATCCGTTGTTGTTGGGGATGAGGAGGTTGCCGACGGGTCGCAGTCTTGAACGGGTTGATGGTGTTTGATGAGGTGTAAGCGGCGCCTTACACATACGCATAACTGATAAGGAATATGCATAGTAGGAATGTATCCATCACACTGATATCCAATGGAGTGTGCGCGTAGCGCACGGCCTGGCTCTCAGTGGCCCGGTCTATGCGGCACCCAGACTCTGGCGGGCTTGAGTGTTTCTCTGGATCGACGGGGTGGGTTTCAGGGAACGAGCCCGCCGATGGATGACTGGCCATTAGAATCTAAAGTGCAAAGGAAGCGGTATGAAAAGCCTCCGACACCTAGGAAGTAGCATGGTGGTTTTGTGTTGTCTTGCGGGGGTTACGAAGGTTCTCCCGAACTCGATCACCGTCACTCCAACCTCAATCACTGGCCCGTTCAGCGACACGACCGTCAGCGTGACCATGACGGTGTACAACGAGAGCGCTCTGTTTAAGCTGCATTGGACCGACTGGCATCTCTCGATCTACGACGACGACCCTTGGCCGAATCCCGATGATTGGCTGATGAACGCCAAAGGGGATATCGATCCGGAGATTGTGATTCAGCCCCGGACCAGCGCATCGACGACGGTGCAAGTCACGATTCCCAAGGCCAGGCTGGAGTCAGCTGGCGAAACCACGCTCGAGCTTATCGCCACCTTCTACCCCACAGGGTGGCTGGACAGGGACCGGGACGATGAACGCGATCCTGGGGAAACCCTGCCGGAATCCGGCCCAGGCGCGGTGTTGTTCCTGGCCGTCCTGGGGCTTGCCCTCTGGCGGTCCTCGAGCTAGTCCGTAGCGGTCCTTGCCCGCCCTCAGGCCGGCGGCGGGGACGGGGCAGTCCGATAGCTGGTCACCACCCAGTGGTGGGACTTCGCTTGGATCGCGACGGGCGGGCACAGGTGGGGGACGACGGCGGGGCGGAAGATGGCGGCGCGTCGGGAACCTGGCCCCACCGAAGGCGACCGGAGACGGGTCCATGGGCAGAAGGTCTGGCCGGTTGGTGGACACCCGTTGGTGGCCACACTTGCCGGCCGGGGTGTTCCCGCCTACCTTCGCGCCCATGCATCGTTCCCTCCTCTTCCTTCTGGGCGTGGTTTGGACCCTGGGCGTGCGGGCGGATGGCCCGGCGGGTTACTATCGGTTTCCGGCGTTGCATGGCTCGACCGTGGTGTTCACGGCGGAAGGCGATCTGTGGAAGGTGGGGGTCAAGGGAGGGTTGGCCCGACGGCTGACGAGTCATCCGGGCGCTGAGGGTCATGCGGCCATATCCCCGGACGGTTCGACGGTGGCGTTCACCGCCGAGTACGAGGGGCCGGCCGAGGTGTACACGATGCCGATCGACGGCGGGTTGCCCAAGCGCCACACGTTCGAGGGGGGGGCCACGGTGGTGGGATGGACTCCGCGCGGGGAGATTCTCTACAGCACGCGTGTCTTCTCGACGTTGCCGAATGACGAGTTGGTGCGGCTGAATCCGGCCACGGGCGATCGCCAACGCATTCCGCTGGCGCAGGCCAGCGATGGGGTCTTCGCCCCCGACGAGCAGACCCTGGTGTTCACGCGTTTGCCGTTCCAGGGGAGCAGCACCAAACGCTACCGGGGCGGCACGGTCCAGAATCTCTGGAAGCTCGAGGCGGAGGCGGAGGAGGCCCAACCTTTGACGGCGAGCTATCCTGGCACGAGCAAGGATCCGATGTGGTGGCGTGGGCGGGTCTACTTCCTGAGCGATCGGGACGGCATCATGAATCTCTGGTCGATGGACGCGCGTGGGGAGGACGTCCGCCAGCACACTCGCCACGCGTCGCTCGACGCCAAATCGCCGTCGCTGCACCGCGGCCGGATTGTCTACCAGCGAGGGGCGGATCTGCATCTTTACGAGGTGCGGACGGGGAGTGACGAGGTGCTGGCGATCACGTTGGCGACGGATTTTGACCAGCGGCGTGAGCGTTGGGTGAAGAAGCCGCTGGACTTTCTGACTTCCGCGCATCTTTCGCCGAGCGGGGACCGCGTGGTGCTGACGGCCCGCGGCCAGGTGTTTGTGGTCCCGGTGAAAGGGGGGCGGCTGGTCGAGACGCCCCGCCGGGAAGGGGTGCGCTATCGGGCCGGTCAGTTTCTGCCGGATGGCAAGTCGGTCCTGGTGCAGTCGGATGAGACGGGCGAACTCGAGTTTTGGAAGCTGCCGGCCAACGGGGTGGGCCAACCCGTGGCCCTGACGCGGGAGGGCCGCATCTTTCGTTTTCCGCCGACGCCTTCACCGGATGGGCAGTGGCTGGCGTGGCATGACAAGAACCAGGAGTTATGGGTGTTCCACGTCGAGCGGCAGGAGGCCCAACGCATTGCCCGGTCTTCCATGGAGGAGTTCAGCGATTTGGCGTGGTCGCCCGACAGCCAGTGGCTGGCCTACGTCGAGATGGCGGCGAACACGTATCGCCGCATTCATCTCTATCGGGTGGCCGACGGCACGAAGGCGGTGGTGACCAGCGAGCGGGTGGATAGCTATAGCCCGGCGTGGTCGCCGGACGGCCAGTGGCTTTATTTCCTGTCCGACCGCAACCTCCGCACCCTGGTGCCCAGTCCGTGGGGACCGCGTCAGCCGGAGCCTTTCTTCACTGAGACCACGCAGATATACCAACTTGCGCTGACGAAGGGCTTGCGCTCTCCCTTTCGGCCCAAGGACGAGTTGCAGGTGGAGGACGAGAAGAAGGCCGAGGACAAGAAGCCGTCCCGGCCGGATCCCGCCGAAAGCAAGCCACCCGCGAAGCCGGTTTCGGAGGAGGCCCCGCCGGCGCAGGGCGAGGCGGCGGTGGCGGGCGGCGCCGGTGGGGGTTCGGGTGGCAGTGGCGTGACGAACAAGTCGCCGGCCGTGACGGTGAAGATCGATCTTGAGGGCTTGGCCGCGCGGTTGGAGGAGGTGCCCGTGCCGCCGGGCAATTACCAAGGCTTGGCGGCGGCCGGCAAACGGCTTTACTGGACGACCACGCCCACCGGGTTCGAGCGGAAGCGGCATCTGCAAACGATGGAGGTGACGGCGGAGGATCCCAAGCCCAAGACCCTGGTGGAGGACTTGCGCGACTACGAACTCTCGCTGGACGGCAAGAAGCTGCTGGTTCGGAAAGGGGAGGCGTTTTACGTGGTGACGGCGGAGGCGGGGGCGCCGGCGAAGCTGGACGACGCTCGCGTGGACCTTGGGGCTTGGACCCTTTCGCTCCAACCGCGGGAGGAATGGCGACAGATTTTCACCGAGGCGTGGCGCATGTTGCGCGATTTCTTCTACGACCGGGATCTCCACGGGGTGGATTGGCCGGCGATCCTGGAGAAGTATCGGCCCCTGGTGGATCGCGTGTCCGACCGGGCGGAATTGAACGACTTGCTATCGGAGATGGCGGGCGAGCTGGCCGCGCTTCACATTTTCGTCCGCATGGGCGATGTGCGGGAGGCGCCGGACCAGGTGCAGCCGGGATTTCTGGGGGCGATCCTCGAGCGCGCTCCGGCCGCCGGCGGTTGGCGCATCGCCAAGATCGTCCAGACGGACCCGGACTATCCCGGCAGCCGGCCGCCCCTGGCCCGGCCCGGGGTGGACGTGCAGGTCGGCGACGTGTTGGTGGCGATCAACGGTCAGCCGACGGTTCCGATGACGCATCCGAACGAGGCCCTGCGCGGCTGGGCGGGCAAGCAGGTCCTGCTCGAAGTGCGGTCGCCGGAGCGCGAGCGGTCGCGTCAGGTGATTGTCGAACCGATCGATGGGGCGCGCGAGGCGGACCTGCGTTATGACGAGTGGGAGTACACGCGTCGGCAGCGGGTGGAGGAGCGCGGGGAGGGCCAGATCGGTTATGTGCACTTGCGGGCGATGGGGGCGGCGAACATGGCGGAGTGGGCGCGGGACTTCTATCCGGTCTTCCAGCGCCAGGGCTTGATCCTGGATGTGCGCCACAACCGGGGTGGCAACATTGACAGTTGGATTCTAGGCCGGTTGCTGAGGAAGGCGTGGTTTTACTGGCAGCCGCGGGTGGGCGATCCCATTTGGAACATGCACTACGCCTTCCGCGGTCATCTGGTCGTGCTCTGCAACGAGCGCACCGCCTCCGACGGGGAGGCGTTCACGGAGGGGGTGCGCCGCCTGGGGCTGGGGAAGATCATTGGCACGCGCACCTGGGGAGGGGAAATCTGGCTTTCCGCCCAGCGGTGGCTGGTGGATAGCGGCATGGCGACGGCGGCGGAGACTGGCGTCTACGGTCCCGAGGGCGAATGGTTGATCGAGGGGCACGGCGTCGATCCCGATGTGGTGGTGGACAACCTGCCTCGGGCCACGTTTCTGGGCGGCGATGCCCAACTCGACGCGGCCATCGCGCATCTGCGGGAGTTGATCGCCAAGGAACCTCGTCCGGTGCCCCCGGCGCCGCGGTATCCCAACAAGGCCCACTCGCCCCGCTGATGTGGTGTCGTCCCGCACCCGGCCTCCGGTCCCCGTTTTCGCGCGTGGTTTCGAGGATGCGAGGACCCTGGCGCGGGCCGAGGATCTGCGTAACGAAACGTCGCTGTATTGAACCCAGGAACGGAAGCGATTCCCCCCACGCCATGAACCTCCCTCCACTCCCCGGCCGTCTCCTCCGTCGGGCGGAGGCGAGGGAGACCAGTCAGCGAGTGCATGCTCGGTTCAGGGGGAAGGGAGATAGGGGGAAGGGGATTCGCGTTTTCGACATGAGGACTGCTCTGCCTTGGCTGGTGGTTGGGATGGGGGTGATGGCGACGCTGGGCGCGCAGGAGGCGGGCTGGAGGTTTCCGTGTCCTACCAACGAGATCGCCAGCTACACCGCGCATCGCCTGGAGGGGCCGTTGGAGATCGACGGGCGGCTGGACGAGTGGGCGTGGCGGCAGGCGCCCCGTTCGCCGCGCTTCGTGGACATCATTTCTGGCCGGGCGGCCGTGTATGACACGCGGGCGCAGGTGGTGTGGGACGATCGGCATTTGTATGTGGCGTTCCGGGTGGAGGAGCCCAAGCTACGGGCGACGTATACGAATCAGAACGATCCGATTTACTACGACAACGACGTGGAGGTGTTCATCGCGGGACCCGACGCCTACTACGAATTCGAGATCAACGGTTACAACACGTGTTACGAGGTGTTCTTCATTTGGGAGGAGGCCTACGAGCGAGCCGGGTTTGCGCGGCGACCGGAGTTTGCGCGCGAGGGGCTGCGACCGTTCAACGGGGTGGGGTTCACGACGCATCCGCGCGGCCGGCGATTGGGCCACTTTGGGTGGACGTTGCCCGGCAAGCGCACGGCCGTGCACCTCGACGGGACGGTGAACGACGACCGGGACACCGATCGCGGCTGGACGGTCGAGTTGGCGTTCCCGTGGGAGGGGATGCGTCCGCTGGCGACGGATGGCCGGGCGTTGCCGCCGCGGGAGGGGGATGTTTGGCGCATGGACTTTTCGCGGTTCAACATCGAGAGGGCTCCGGCTCCGGCCCAGGACTCGGGCGGCTGGGTGTGGACGCGGCATGGGGTGTGGGACTCGCACATCCCCGAGTGTTTTGTGCAGGTGCAGTTCACGACCGCGCGGCCGCGTTAGGGTCTGTGCAAAAATAACTTCCGATTTTGCTGGAGGCGATTTTGGCTTCTG
>CAZVRY010000345.1:0-6706 GCA_964629545.1 uncultured Verrucomicrobiota bacterium
GACGGGAGACGGTCAGGCTGCGTGGGCGGGGGCGCCGGCCGAGGGAGAGGGACGGGCGAAGCGGTTGGACGGGCGGGCGAGCGAGCCGTCTGGAGGACGAGTGAGAGGGTGGGACGAGGCTTGAGGGCGGGAGGGGGGCCGTCCGACTTTCAAAATGTGATTGGGTGGATGTTGGAGGGGGGGCTTGACTTGGGTAGATCGATGGGTTAGGAGGCAGTTAATAACCAACTCCGATTGCTCTCATGAAAGCAGAAAATCGCATCCGGGCGGCTGGGGGAACTGTGGCTCAGGGGTTTACGCTGATCGAACTCCTGGTGGTGATTGCGATCATCGCCATTTTGGCCTCGATCCTGTTGCCGGCCTTGACGAAGGCGAAGGCGAAGGCGACGGGGGCGCGGTGTCAGGCGAACGTGAAGCAGATGTTGCTGGCCTGGACGATGTATGCGGACGATTTCAACGGGAAACTCCCTTCGACCTACGCGTATCACGACGGGACGCGGAGTTACGATTTGTATGCGGGGGGATTTTGGCCGGAGCCGTCGCCGACGATCTCGGCGGGGATGAAGAAGGACATGGCGATGCAGCGGATTGGGGAGGCGTTCAAGCGGGGGCCGTTGTGGCGTTATGCGAACGCGGTGGACACGTATCAATGTCCTGGGGACTTGCGGAACCGGCCGGCGGTGGTGAAGGCTGGGTGGGCTTATGGGAGTTACTCGAAAGTGGACGGGATGAACGGGGGGATGTGGGAGCAGGGGGTCGTGAAGTCGATCACGCAGATCGGGGCGATTCCGGATCCGGTGAACGCGATGGTTTTCATCGAGGAGGCGGACTCGCGGATGTTCAATCTGGGGACGTGGGTCATCAATGTGCAGAGTGCGGGGTGGGTGGATCCGATGGCGGTGTTTCACAACAACGCGAGCACGGTGGGATTTGCGGACGCGCACGTGGAGGGGCACAAGTGGTTGGAGGCGTCGACGTTGAAGGCGGCGATCGCGGCGCAGCAGGGGCGGGACACCCCGTTTTACTGGACGAAGGCGCGGAACGACCGGGATTTTGCGTGGGTGCAGTATCGGTATAAGTACGTGGATTGGCCCAGGTTCAGCCGGTGAGCGCGCGCGGATTGTCGGCGCGATAATTGTCTTGGAATTGGGCGGTGGGGTTGGCCAACATTCGCGTCCGCCCGGTGTTCAGCCAGGGTGGTTCACGGCATCCCGGGTCAGATCTGGGGGTGGGTGGGCCTGGGATTCGAGGCGGGTAACGACGACATGAAACGCACGCATCACTGCAACGAGCTACGTCCGGCGCACGCCGGGGCCACGGTCACTTTGACGGGGTGGGTTCATTCCATGCGCGACCTGGGGGGCGTGTTGTTTTTGGATGTGCGGGATCGGGAGGGGCGCAGCCAGGTGGTGTTTGATCCGTCGTTGTCGCCGCGGGAATTGTGCGAGCGGGCGGCGGGTTTGCACAGCGAGAGTGTGATCGAGGTGAGCGGGAGGGTGCGGATGCGTCCGGCGGGGACGGCGAACCCGAAGATCGCGACGGGGGAGGTGGAGGTGGTGGCGGGGGGCTTGACGATTTTGAACCAGGCTGAGCCGCTGCCCTTTCAGATCGACGATCCGGAGGCGGCGGCGAAGGTGAGCGAGGAAACGCGGTTGCGGTATCGGTACTTGGATTTGCGGCGGCCGGAGATGGTGCGGAATCTGCGTTTGCGGTCGAAGGTGGCGACGGCGACGCGGGTGTATATGGAGGAGCAGGGTTTTTTGGAGATTGAGACGCCGACGCTGTTCAAGTCGACGCCTGAGGGGGCGCGGGAGTTCATTGTGCCGAGCCGGTTGCATGCGGGCCAGTTTTACGCGCTGCCGCAGTCGCCGCAGCAGTTCAAACAGATCCTGATGGTGGGGGGGGTGGAGCGGTATTTCCAGTTGGCGCGCTGTTATCGGGACGAGGACTTGCGGGCGGATCGGCAGCCGGAGTTCACGCAGATCGACATTGAGATGAGTTTTATTGAGCGGGAGGACTTGTATGGGTTGATCGAGGGGCTGCTGGTGAGGGTATGGAAGACGGCGTTGGGGATAGAGGTGGCGGCGCCGTTTCGGCGGGTGACCTTTCGGGAGGCGTTAGACCGGTATGGGATTGACAAGCCGGACACGCGGTTTGGGATGGAGTTGCAGGATTTGACGGAGGAATTCCGGGGGAGCAGTTTCATGGTATTTGGCGGGGCGGTAGCGGCGGGGGGGGTGGTGAAGGCGCTGAATGCGAAGGGGTTGGCGTGTGCGACGCAGGGGCAACTCGAGGCGATGACGGAGATTGCTCAGGGGTTTGGGGCGAAGGGGTTGGCGTTCATCAAGGTGGAGAATGGGGAGTGGAAGTCGCCGATCGTGAAATTCCTGACGGAGGGGGAGAAGGCGGCATTGGGGGCGAAGCTTGGGATTGAGGAGGGGGATTTGGTGTTGTTTGCGGCGGGGGAATGGCTGACGTCGTGCGAGATTCTGGGGAAGATTCGGCTGTATGCGGCCGAGGTATTGAAGGGGCAGGGTCGGTTGGTTATTGATCCGGGCCGATTCGATTTTCTATGGGTGGTGGATTTCCCGTTGCTGAGTTTCGATCATGAGAATCAGCGGTGGTATTCGAGTCATCATCCGTTTACGGCCCCAGTGGCGGAGGACATACCGCTGCTAACGGTGGATCCGAAGAAAGTGCGGGGGCAGCATTACGACATCGTGGTGAACGGGGTGGAGTTGGGGGGGGGATCGATTCGGATTCACCAACCGGATGTGCAGAAGACGATTTTCGAGGACATTCTGGCGATATCGCCTGCGGAGACCCAGTTGCGGTTTGGTTACATGCTGGAGGCGTTTCGTTATGGGGCGCCGCCGCACGGGGGGATTGCGTTGGGATTCGACCGGTTGAACGCGATCCTGTGCGGGACGCCGAGCATCCGGGACGTGATTGCGTTTCCGAAGACGGCCAAGGGGACGTGTTTAATGACGGAGTCGCCGGCGCCGGTGGCGGCGCGGCAGTTGCGGGATTTGCATATTGAATTGAAGGGGGTGAAGCGGGAGTGAGGAGGGGCGATTAAGGGGACGTGACGGTGACGCGGTAGAAGGCGGCGCCGTCGGTGGGGGCGGCGAAGGTGGCGGTGCGCTCGGGGGAGGGGTTGCCGATGGAGGTCCAGGTGGGAGGTCGCAGGGTAGGGGTCCACTCGACCCTGTAGGTGTGGACGGAGTTAGTGGCATGGGCGAGGGCGTCATAGAGCCGGGCGGAAGGGCCATGCCAGGAGAGGGTGAGTTGCCGGTCGGTCCGGGCGAGTTCGGTGATTTTGGGGTGTGGGTGGAAGCCGATGAAGCCGCGGACAGGGAGGCTGGCTTGCCAGGCGTGGAGTCCCCACTGGCTGCGCATGTTGTTCCCGCTGGCCCAACTGGTGCGGTAGTAGACCCACCGGATATCGAGGGAAGGGTCTTCGCGGTAGCCGTAGGCGAGCATGCCGTGAATGATGGGGTTGACGTGGCGACCCTCGGGGTCGCGGTAGAACTGGTCCACGTCCTGGAGGAAGATGAGGACGGGGTAGCCGGCGTTGATTTCGGCCTTGAGGTCCTCGAAGGTGAACCCCGAATTGGGGCGGATGTGGGGGTTGAAGTCGGCGAGTTGGCTGAAGCTGTCGGCGTCGTAGCCGATGTGCCGTGCGAAGTTGCGGAGGCCGGAGGGGAGATCGGGGATGGGGACGCCGCGGTGGTCGAGGGGTTGGTAGTTGGTGCGGCGGAGGCCGTTGGTTTCCCAGAAGACGAATCCGTAGCCATCGATATTGCCGTCGCATTCGCCGTTGAGGTTGGTCCACTTGAGCTGGTTGAGGCCGGTGAAATCGTTGATGCAGTCCGGGGGATGTTCCGGGCGTTGGGCATTGAGGTAGGGGTCGGCGGTGGTGGATTCGAAGGAACGCCAGTAATCGTCGACGTGGCCGGGTTGGTCGGCGGGGCGGCCGCCATAGCCGGCTTGGGAGGCCCAGAGGGTGTGGATGGAGGGGGTCTCGGCGAGGGGGGCGAGTCCGCCGCCGAGGGGGCCTTGGTAGAAGTCGGGGAGGCCGTTGCGGTCCCAGAAGCCGAGGAGGTTGCCGCAGGCGGTGCCGAAACAGCCGTAGTGCCAATTGTAATCGGGGACTTCGAGGAGATAGACGTGGGCTTGGGCGGACGCAGGCGCGGTGAGCACGGGTCCGAGGGCGGCGAGGGTGAGGAGGAGGGTGGGGGTCTTCATCGTGCGGGCGGCATGGCCGGTCCCCCAGCGTCCTGGGAGGGGATCCTTGTAGCGGAAAGCAGGCCGTTTGCCAAGGCTGCTGCCGATTGGCGTGGGGATGAGCGCCGCTTGAGTCGGGCTGATTCCGTGCTAATGTGCGCGCGGCACGTTAAATGGGAATCATGATGAAGAGCGCGATGTGGGTTGGGATAGCGGTGGCGGCGGGGCTGCTGGCGTTGGGGCCGGGGCTGTTGCGGAGCGAGCCTCCGCCTGCCGCGGTGCCCTCTGCGCTCGGGTCACCCTCCGTCTCCATGAATGATTATAAGAAGCCTTCGGTGGACGATTTAAGGAAGAAGCTGGATCCGCTTCAATATGCGGTGACGCAGCAATGCGGGACGGAGCCGCCGTTTCGCAATGCGTATTGGGACAACAAGAAGCCTGGGATTTACGTGGACGTGGTGTCGGGGGAGCCGTTGTTCAGTTCGCTGGACAAGTTCGACAGTGGGAGCGGGTGGCCGAGTTTCACCAGGCCGATCGAGGGGACGAAGGTGGTGGAGAAGGAGGATCGGGCGCACGGGATGGTGCGGACCGAAGTGCGGTCGGGGGGGGCGGACTCGCATCTGGGGCATGTGTTCGACGACGGGCCGAAGGATCGGGGCGGGCTCAGGTATTGCATCAACTCGGCGGCGTTGCGGTTCATTCCTGTGGGCGAGATGGAGCGCGAGGGGTATGGGGCGCACCTGGGGCCCTTTATCAAGGCCGGGCTCGTGCCGGGGAAGGCCTCCGGGGGAGGGGGGCAGGGTAAGACGGAGAAGGCGACCCTGGCGGGCGGTTGCTTTTGGGGGATGGAGGAGGTTCTCCGGGGGATTGCGGGGGTCAAGGCCACGCAGGTCGGGTATATAGGGGGGACGAAGGAGAAGCCGACCTACAAGGAGGTGTGCACGGGGACGACGGGGCATGCGGAGGCGATCGAGGTCGAGTTTGATCCGACGGTGTTGCCCTACGAGAAGTTGCTGGATTACTTCTTCCGGATGCACGATCCGACGACGTTGAATCGGCAGCACAACGATGTGGGGACGCAGTATCGGTCGGCGATTTTCTATCATGGGGAGGAGCAGCGGAAGGTGGCGGAGGCGGTGCGGGAGCGGTTCGATCGGTCGGGGCGGTTCAAGCGTCCGATTGTGACCCAGGTGGTGGCGGCGGGGGTGTTTTGGTCGGCGGAGGAGGATCATCAGGATTACCTGCAGAAGCATCCCGGGGGGTATAACTGTCACGTGTTGTTGCCGTAGGTTGCAATTTCGCGGGGGTCATTCCACACTCGGCGGCTGACGGCGGCCTGACGGGCGGCCGGAAGGCATGACCGAACAGCTCCAGCAGATCGTGAACGGGCTCTCGCTCGGGGCTATTTATGCCCTGATTGCGCTGGGCTATACGATGGTTTACGGGATCTTGCGGTTCATCAATTTTGCGCACAGCGACGTGTTCATGGTGGGGGCGTTTATCGGGTATTACTTGGGGCGGGTGGTGCCGCGGGAGTCTTTGGGGTGGGGGGTGGCGGTGATGGGGGTGGCGATGTTGGGGTGCGCGGGGTTGGGGATGACGATCGAGCGGTTGGCGTATCGGCCGTTGCGGACGCGGTCAAAGCTGACGGTGTTGATTACGGCGATTGGGGTATCGTTGTTATTGGAGAACGGGGGTCAGTTTTTGTTTGGGGCGGATCCGAAGCCATTTCCGGCGCTCTTGCCGGCGCGGAATTTTCACGTGGGGGGGCTGGTGATTTCGAGCAGTCAGTTGGTGGTGTTTGGGGTGGCGACGGCGCTGTTGGTGGGGCTGCAATTCGTGATTATGCGGACGCGGATTGGGACGGCGATGCGGGCGGTGTCGTTCAACCATCAGGCGGCGTCGCTCGTGGGGATCAACATTGACCAGGTGATTACGTTCACGTTTGGGTTGGGGTCGGCGTTGGCGGCGGCGGCGGGGATTTTGTATGCGTTGAACTATCCGTCGATTGAGCCGTATATGGGGGTATTGCCGGGGTTGAAGGCCTTTGTGGCGGCGGTGTTGGGGGGGATTGGGAACATCCCTGGGGCGGCGTTAGGGGGTTTGGTGTTGGGGGTGGTGGAGACGTTTGTGAATGGGAGTCGGTATTCGACCTACACGGATGCGATCGCGTTTGCCGTGTTGATTGTGATTCTGCTGTTTCGGCCGGCGGGGTTGCTGGGGCGGACGCAGGTGGAGAAGGTATGAGGGTGGCGCGATCCAAGATTTGGCTGGGGGTGGCGCTGGGGGGGAGCGGCTTGTTGTGGTGGCTGGGGAACCGGTTGAATCCGTATTATGCGGACGTGCTGATCAAGATTGGGATCAACGTGATCATGGCGGTGAGCCTGAATTTGATCAATGGCTACACGGGGCAGTTTTCGTTGGGTCACGCGGGTTTCATGGCGGTGGGCGCCTACGCGTCGGCGGCGCTGACGATGTT
>CAZVRY010000346.1:0-6702 GCA_964629545.1 uncultured Verrucomicrobiota bacterium
AGCACGAATTCTGCCTTTTGCACTCTGCCTTCTGCCTTTCCGGTTCATGGAGAGCCTCCAAGTCGAACGAACCGACGCGCATGGGGACCATGAACCTGAAATGCGCAAGGGCTTGGAAATCAACGACCGCATGTTCCGGTTCATGGAGAGGGTGGCCCACGGCGGCGTGGCGCTCACTCTGCGGAGGCCAGGGCCTGCACGGCGGCCTCGAGGCTGGGCACATTCCCGATGCTCAGGACCCGCGCGGACTTATCGATGCGTTTGAGGAAACCGGCCAGAACCGTGCCCGGGCCCAGTTCGATGAAGCGGGAGAAGCCCTGGGCCAGGAGCCAGCGCATCGAGGCTTCCCAGCGGACGGGGTGAGTGACCTGCTCGACCAACTGGGGAGCGATGGTCGCGGGGGTCTCGTGGGGGCGGGCCGTGACATTGGCGACGACCGGCACCCGGGGAGGCTGGAGCGGAATGGTGGCCAGGGCCGCCGCCAGCTTGGGTTGAGCGCTGGCCATCAAGCGGGAATGATAGGCGCCGGCCACGGTCAGGGGGAGCGCCCGCTTGGCCCCGCGCGCCTTGGCGAGTTCGCAGGCCGCGTCGATCCCACCGCGTTCGCCCGAGATGACCAACTGCCCCGGGCAATTGAGGTTGGCCAACTCGACCCCGGCGGCCTGACACACCTCCTGGGTCGCTGCCTCGTCGAGCCCGATGATGGCGGCCATTCCGCCCTGGGTGGCATCGCAGGCCTCCTGCATGAAGCGTCCCCGTTGTCGGACCACCTGGAGCCCCTCCTCGAAGCTGAGGGCGCCAGCGGCGGCAAGGGCGGTGAACTCGCCGAGGGACAGGCCGGCGGCGGCGTGGAAGGTCAGCCCGGGGGCTCGTTCCCGGAGCAACGCCCAGGCGACCCAGCTCACCAGGTAGATCCCTGGCTGAGCGTTCTCGGTGCGCGTGAGCTCGGGCTCCGGTCCGTGGAAGCAGACGCGGGCCAAGTCGTAGCCGAGCACTTCGTTGGCGCGGTCGAAGAGGGCTCGGGCCTGGGGGAACTGGGCAGCCAAATCCTCACCCATGCCGACGACTTGGGCACCCTGGCCGGCGAACAACAAAGCGGTCTTACTCATAGGGCCCGCAGAGTAAACGCAGGCGGCTCGAAACAGGAAAGCGAAATCCCGCATTCCCGGATTGCCAGCCTGTCGGCGAAGGATTACTACACTGCGCAATGGCCACCGTTCCGGAACAACTCCGCCGTGCCCGGGAGGAGCAAAGGCTCTCCATCCACCAGGTAGCCGATCTCACCAAGATGCGGGCCGACCACATCCGGGCCCTCGAGGCGGGCGATTACGACGCCTTCTCGGCGGCGGTTTATATCCGCGGGTTTGTGCGCTGCTACGCGACCTTGCTCAAGCTGCCCCTGGCCGAGGTGCTGCGCGAACTGGACCAGGAACTGGGCCAGACGACGCGGTTCCGGGAATTGCCGAGCCTCACGGGGACGGCGAAGGGGCCCTTGGATCGGCTCATGCTGCTGGCCAGTCGTCTGCCTTGGCGGATCCTGGTGCCGCTGGCGCTCTTCCTGGTCATCATTGGGGGGGCTGTTTACGGCGTCCGCCTCTGGCAGCGGGACTCGAGGCAAGCCGCGCCGGCCGACCTGGGACCGGGCCTCTACCGGGGACCCGCTCCCGTCGTGGAGAGTCTCCCCCTGCCCACCAACAGTCCCGCGACCAATCCTACGCCCGCCCGCCCCCGGCGGTGAGGAGGCAGCCACCGGCACGACCGATCAGGGGTCAAAGCTTCCGAACCGGTCACTCTGATCACCCGGACGACGGGCCGGAGAGGGGTTAGGAGTCGGAGTCCAGGCCCAGTTGGCGGCGGGCGGCGGGGGCAATCATGGTGGGATTCCAGGGGGGATCCCAGACCAGTTCCACGTTGGCTTCCTCGATGCCTTCGAGGGTCAGCAGCTTCATCTGCACGTCCGCGGCGATCTGGCCGCCCAGGTGGCAGCCTGGAGCTGTGAGGGTCATCCTGACATCGACCCGGTCTTCCTTCAGGTCGAAGCTGTAGATGAGGCCCAGATCCACGATGTTGACCGGGATTTCGGGATCGTAGCATTGGCGGAGCACGTCCCAGACCTCCTGCTCCGTAGGCATTTTAGGGCCTCGGGGAGGGGCAGAGGGCGGGGTCGGAGGGGAACCCACGGAACCGGGTTCTGGCTGGGGTGGCGGTGCATGCATGGTTGGGATCGGGCTAACCAAGACGCTGACGCAACGCCTCGGCCACTCGGATGAAGGCTTGTCCCCACGGTTCCTGCGGCGCGGTCACGACCACGGGCACGCCTTGGTCGCCGCCGGCGCGGATTTGGGTGAAGATGGGGATCTCGCCGAGGAAGGGGATTTCCTGGCGTTCGGCCTCGTGGCGGCCGCCGCCGTGGCCGAAGATCTCGACGCGTTCGCCGTTGGGCGTCGTGAAGTAGCTCATATTTTCGACCAGGCCGAGCAGGGGGACATTGACTTTCTGGAACATGGCGATGCCCTTGCGGACGACGCCGAGGGAGGCCTCCTGGGGGGTGGTCACGATGACCCCGCCGTCGAGCGGGACGGTCTGGCAGAGGGAGAGTTGGGCGTCGCCGGTGCCGGGGGGCAGGTCGACGAGCAAGTAGTCCAGCGGCGCCCAGTCCACCTGGTGGATGAACTGCTGGATGGTCTTCATGATCATCGGCCCGCGCCAGATGACCGGCTGGTCGTCCTCGAGGAGGAAGCCCATGCTCATCAGCTTGACGTGGTGGGCTTGGGGCGGAACGAGGAGGTCGGTTTCCGTGAGGGTCGGGCGCTCGCGAATCCCCATCATGAGCGGGATGCTGGGCCCATAGATATCGCAATCGAGCAAGCCGACGCGGGCCCCGAGGTAGTGGAGGGCGCAGGCGAGGTTGACGGAGACGGTGGACTTGCCGACGCCGCCTTTGCCGCTGGCCACGGCGATGACGCGGTTGATTCCGGCGATCCGGTTCTGGCCTGCCCAGGGGTCGGGGGAGCCGGCCGGGGCCGCCGAGCCCGGGGGCATTTTGATCTCGACGAAGACCCGGCTGACCTCCGGCAACTCCTTCACGACCCGTTCGACGTCGGTTTTGAGTTGGGCGGCGACTTCCGGGCGATGGCTGGTGAGCTGGATTACCAGGCTGACCGCGCCCTCGGCGGCGGCGATCTCCTTGACCAACCCGAAGGAGACGATATCCCGCGAGTAGCCGGGGTATTTGACCGCCTTGAGGGCGTCGCGCACAGCGTCTTGAGTTAACATGCGATTCGGTTCCGATGATGGGGTGGCAAGGGCGAACGGGCTCCCGGGCCGGGCGATCCGGCTCCCCAGACTCGCTCAGGGACCGAGTTCGCGCAAGCGGGCGACCGTCCTGGCCAACGCGGCCACCGCCAGGTCGAGTTCGTCCGCACGGGTGTCGTCCCCGAGCGAAAGCAGGATATTGCCGCGGGCCAGGGCCGGGTCAAGCCCGAGCGCAGCGAGCACGGGCGGGACACGCACCGTGCGTCCCAGGCAGGCGGAGCCCGCTCCGATGGCGACGCCTTGGAGATCGAGGTTGAGGAGGACGGCTTGGCCGTCGACCCCTGCGAGGCTGACGTTGAGGTTGGTGGGCAACCGCCGGGGGCCGGGCTCGGGCCCGATCAGGTGGACGCCGGGAAGGGTGGTCCGCACGGCTTCCCACAGCCTGGCCTGCAACGCTCGAAGTCGGGTCACGCGCTCGCCGACTTCCCGCGCGGCCAGGGCGGCCGCCTCGCCCGCCCCGACGATGGCGGGCACATTCTCCGTGCCGGCGTGGCGTCCGCCCTCCTGGCGCCCCCCATGCACCAGCGGCGTCAACCGGGCCGACCTGGCCCGGTAGAGGACGCCGACTCCTTTCGGGCCGTAAAAGCGATGGGGGGACAGCACGAGCAAGGTCGCTCCGAGGGTGTGGACGTCGATTTCGAGCCAACCCCCGCTGGCCAGGGCGTCCACCAGGAACGGGACGCCGGCCTCGGCGGCCACTTGGCCGATGGCCTGGATGGGCTCGATCGTGCCAATGTCGTGGTTGGCGTGGTGAACGCACACCAGGAGGGTCTCCGGGGTGAGGGCGGCGCGGATCGCTTCCGGATCGACGAAGCCCTCGCGGTCCACGCCCACTCGGGTGCACCGATAGCCCTGCTGCTCGAGGAACTCCACCGACCGCCAGACGGCCGGGTGCTCGATCGCGCTGATCACCAGGTGCTGCCCATGGCGGCGTCCGGACCAGGCGGTGCCTTTCACCGCGGCATTCAAGGCCTCGGTCCCGCTGCCCATGAAGACAATCTCCTCGGACGCCGCCGCGCCGATCATCGCCGCGACCTGCTCCCGGGCGCGGTCGATCGCGGCGCGCGCCCGCAGGCCGTCCTGGTGCAACGACCCGGGGTTCCCGAAGGCGTCGGCGAACCAAGGCCGCATGGCCTCCCAGACGACCGGGGCGACCGGGGTCGAGGCCTGGTAATCGAGGTAGAGTCGCGACATGGGGTGGAGTTCGATGGCCGGCAGTCAGTTTCAGGCACCTCACTCCCGCTCCCGCGGCCCTCTCTCTCGGGGCTGGCCAGGGATCAGGACAGGAAGCGCGCCGCGTCGAGTCACCACGTCTCGAGAGGGGACAGGGCGGGCTGGGCCGTCGGAGGGTGTTCGCCCGGCTTCAGCGGGACCAGCAGCACCGCCAATCGGACGGTCGACGCGGCGTCCAGGTGGATGGCCAGTTTGCGCACGCCGCGGTTTTCATTCTGACCTGTGACCTGCGGCGCGGTCGGCAGAGGTTTGGCGTCGAGCAGGGCGAAGGTGGCTCCCGGGGGAGACAGGATCTTCGCCCAGAGCCGTTGCCCGTCCTGCGTGAGGAGCGCCTCGGCTGGGTTCGGGTCGAGGCCGACCTCGGCCTTGGTGTGGAGGAACCACCAGGTGTCGGCGGGAGGGTCGGCGGCGATCTCGTCTTGCACCAGGACCTGTCGCCGGTCGAGCAGGGCCAGACCTCGCTGCACCTTGGCCCCATGGGCCTGGTAGGCCGGGGAGAGATCGGCGACGGCGACGGCGCGTTCGGGGCGGGACTGGAAGCGGAGCATCCGTCCGGCGGCGGCGGGATCCTGGTCGGGGCCGGTCCCAGGGTTCAAGACCAGGGTGTTGTGTCCTTCCGCACGCAGGCGGTAGTAGGTCCAGCGCTGACGTCCAAAGTAGCCGGGGAGGTTGTAATTGTCGGCCCCGAGGTCCAGCGCCCAGCGCACCCCGAGCGCATCGAGCACGAACGTGCCCAGATCGAGGTTGCTGTGATTGGCCTTGTTGTCGCCGGCCTTGAATCCGACGAAAACCGCTTGCGGATCGTCCCACGCGCTGCGGAACGTGACGATGTCGGCGCGCCGGAAATGGCGATCCAAGGGGAGGGCGGCCGCTGGCGCGGACTCGAGTTGGCCTTGTCCCCAAAGCAAGTCGAGCGGGTGCGGCGTGGCCACGCGCCGCTGATACGCCGCATAGGCTGGCTGTCCGAACTCGCGCGCCATCCAGAAGAGATGGGGGGCGCGAATCGTGCCGTCGCTGCCATCGGCGTAGTTGAACGTGCGCTGGAGCGGACCAGTGAGGTAGAGGGGAAAGAGGCCGGCCTCGGCAAATCCCGGGATGCGCCCGAGTCCGAAGTCGGTGCCCAGGGCCGTCTGCAAAGCGGCGAGGATGACCACGTTATAGGTGGTGGCGTAGTTCCAATAGCCGGGTCCCTCCGCCCAGGCCCCGTCGGGCGCGAACTCGGCCATCGGCAGTTGCAGCGACTTCAGGGCGGCGGCGAGGAGACGCCCGGCGAGTTCCGGTTCCGCCTCGGCCAGGGCGAGCGCGCCCAGGCCGATCCCGCCGTTGCAGACTTGGTTCCAATTGTGCCGGGCGCGGGCCCAACCGGTGTTCTGGTCCAGGATGTTGGCCGCCGGTCGGAGGCCTTTCTCGACCATGGCGGCGCGCAACCGGCTCCGCTGTTCCGGCGACCACTCGTCATAGAGCCAGTCATAGGCGATCGCAAACGCGTGGGTCATTTCGGCCGTGTCCAGGAAGTGGCGCGGGTTCCAGTCCTTGAATCCCGCCGCCGCGTCGAGTTCCCGCCACAACCGATCGACGCGCTCCTGACCTCCCTCCGTCCGCCACAGCCAGGCCAGCGTGTAGGTCCGCTGCAAGACCCTCCGACTGGTGCTCAGCAGGCGCAAGCCGTCGGGGATCTCGTAATGCGAGGGCGCCGCCTCGAGGATCTCTGCACCCTGCCGCTTGACTCGCTCCTGCCAGGCCTGCAACGTGCGGTCCCGCGCCACCGCCTCCTTCGCGGCCGCAAAGGCCGCTGCGTCCGCCAACAACCGCGGATGCCCCTGGCGCAGCATCTTCAGCAGCTCGGGACCCGAGGGGATCGGCACCGCCGGTCCTTCGGCCGCCCCGCCCGCGCCCCCCCAGGCGATCACGGGCAGGAGGAGGGTGAGCAGCCAACCTCCCGCGCCAGACCGGGCTCGCGGACGAGGATGGAGACAGGAACAGACCTGGCGGAGAAGGCGAACCGAACGCTTCATACCCCTCAGCCTAACTGCCCCTCCTGGAAAGACAACTGGCGAGGTGGCGCCGCCGATCCGACGCGGTCTGCCCCGACCCCACCTGAATCCAAAGCGGCGGAGCACCGCCGCACTCCACGACGCTGGCGCGACCCCGCCC
>CAZVRY010000347.1:0-6682 GCA_964629545.1 uncultured Verrucomicrobiota bacterium
ATGGGGAATGACGGATGGGGGGTTGGGGGAAGGGATGAGGGGGGGACGGATCGTGGGGAGGGGCTGCGACAGGGGTATGGGCCCTCCGCGAGTGCGAGAACATCGGCGTGTGGATCAGGTTGGTTGGGTTGGGAGTAGGAGTAGGAGTAGGATTAGGATTAGGATTAGGATTAGGATTACGATTAGGATTAGGGGGATGGGGGAGGTTGATGCCTGGAGGGAACTCCTTCCCGCGGTTCCTTCCGCTGTTCGATGGCGGCGAAGGAGCCATGCCGGTCAGGTGAGCCATGGGGGTCTGGGGGTGTAGGAGAGGAGGCGGTTCGCCTGGTCGTCGTTGATGAACTGGGCCTGGGCGGGGTGCCAGCGGAGGGAGCGTTGGAGGGCGAGGGCGATGCCGCCGCTGAGGATGGTGTTCATGGAGGCGACGGCGGTTTCAGGGTGGCAGATGGTGGGACGGCGGCTGCGGACACATTCGAGGAAGTTGCCAGAGTGGCTGTCGCAGCGCTCGACGCGGCGGTCCTGAGGTCGCGGGGGTTCGTGGAGAATGCGGGACGGGTAGGTGACGAGGTAAGCGCGGTCGACCGCGAGGCGGCCTTCGGTGCCGACGAAGCAGGCGCCGCCCTGATCGCCGATGGGTTCGTTGGGGTAACTGGAGGAGTGGAGGACGACCCCGTTGCTGAAGTGATAATGGATGACGGCGGCGTCGGGGCGGCCGGCGGGGGCATCGTAACGGATCTCGACGGGGGCGTTCGGGTCGGCATCGATCGCCCAGCAGATGAAGTCGTAATGGTGAGGGCTCCAGTTGACGTCGCCGACGAAGCAGCCGGTGAGGGCATGGCCGGCTTCGCCGTGGAACGGGCGCCAGGGGAGCGGGCCCAGCCAGAGATCCCAGTCGAAACCGGCCGGGACGGGTTGGGAGGCGTCGGTGGTCCAAGGGGTGGGGAAGAAGGCGCCGGGTTGGCGGTAGGCGTAAACCTCTTTGAGTTGGCCGAGGCGGCCGTTGCGGACCAGGTCGCAGGCGAGGCGGAACTTGCCGGCGTATTCGGAGCGTTGTTGGGTGCCGGCCTGGTAGATGCGGCCATGGCGGCGGGCGGTTTCGACGAGGGTTAGGCCTTCGCGGACGGTGATGGCGATGGGTTTCTCGCAGTAGACATCCTTCCCGGCGCGGAGGGCGAGGGTGGCCATGGGGGCAGCCCAGTGGTAGGGGAGGGCGAGGAGGACGGCGTCGATGTCGGGTCGGCCGAGGACTTCCCGGAAGTCGCGGTAAGCCAGGACGCCGTCGAACGTGGTTTGGTTGTATTTCTGGGCGTAGAGTTGGCGGCAGCGTTGCAGGGCGTGGTCGCGTCGTTCCTGGCGGACGTCGCAGACGGCCAGGACCTGGACGTCGTTGCGGGCGACGTACCCGCCCGGCACGTAGGTCCAGGCGCCGCCCAGGAGGTGCCCCGTGCCTTGGCCGCCGAGGCCGATGAACCCCATTTGGATGCGGTCGTTGGGGGAGCGAAGGCCGCCGCGGCCGAGGACGGAGACGGGAAGGAGAGTGGGGAAGGCGGTGGCAGCGAGGGTGAGGGCGGTGCCGCGGAGGAATTGACGCCGGGGAAGGGGGTGTGGAGGCATAGCTCGTATCGGTTAGGCTACGGGGATGGTTTTAGAAGGTGGCGGGCTGGGAGGCGACCCTTTTTTCAGCCTGTCACCGTGCGTATCGGCAAGATCATGGAGGATCCGAGGCCTTGGGTTTGCGGGCTCGACCGGAGGGGGGGAGGCGACTAGGTTGGCGGCATGCGAAGTTGGGTTTTGGCCATGGCGACGTTGGGGTGGGCGGCGGGGGTGGGGGCAGCGGAGTTGCATCGACTCGAATGGGGTCCGCCGGACGCGCATGGGTGGCCCCGGTTGTCGATGGTGGCGCCGAGCAACCGCGTGGTGCGACTGGAGGCGTCCTCGGACCTGGTGGGATGGGTCGAGGTGGGGCGGTCCCATGACGGACTCGAGGTGTTTCCGGATCCTGGGGCGGAGGGGAGGTCGGTCCGGTATTACCGGGCGGTGACCGTGGGGCGGACGGGGGCGGACGATTGGAAGAACCAGGTGTGGTTGCCGGGCGATGCCCTGCTCTCGCCACCGCCGGAATTCGGGCAGGTCGCGATGCGCTGGGTGAAGTTCGCGATCGTGCTGGCGGAGCCGCACCGGGTGTATTTCCAGGACTCCACGAAGTACGCGTTTCATTACGAGTTTGCGCGGGCCCGTTTGCCGGGTTTTGCGGGGATGAGCCGCGCGGAGTTCGATGCGGTGGCGTTGCGGAGGGCGGGGCAGCAGGTGGTGTTGGGGGCGGTGCTGGTGGCGCTCGGCGCGGGCACGGACGAGGTGGGGATCCAGGTGGTGGGGGCGGAGCCGTATCCGGCGGAGGAGGTGGCGCGGTGGATCGAGTTGGTCCGGGCGTGCCTGGTATTGGGGCAGGGCACGGAAGCTTTCTACTTTCCGACCTTCGAGCAGGAGGCCATCGCGCGGGAGCATCGGAGTTACTTCGAGGGGCGCGGGATCCGGGTGGGGTCGGCGGCCCGGTGGGTGATGGATGACGAGTGCTATGCGCCGGGTTGGGCGTTGGGGCGGCTGGTGGCGGTGTCGGCGGCGGAGTTGGCGGAGGCCTATCGGGCCGGGAGGGTGGGGCCTGGGGACATTGTGGTGCTGGATGCGGTGCCGGCGGAGGTGCCGCCGGTGGCGGGGATCGTAACGCGGACGCCAGCCACGCCGAACTCGCACGTGGCGTTGTTGGCGCAATCGTTTGGGGTGCCCTTCGTCTACCTGGCGCGGGCGGAGGATCGGGAGCGGTTGGCCGCGTGGGAGGGGCAGGAGGTGGTGCTGCGAGCCACCCGGAGTTTCTGGGGCAACCAGGTGCGGTTGGTCAATGTGGAGGGGCAACTGGATGCGGGGACGCGCTCTTCCCTGTTGGCGTTCAAGCAACCCGAGCCGCTGGACCTGCCCGCGAAGGCGATGCGGGGACAGATCAGCATGGACACGGCGGTGTTGCGGCCTGGGGACACGCGGTTCGTGGGGGGGAAGGCAGCGCATTTCGGCCTTCTGCGGCGGGCCATTCCCGGGAACGCGCCCAGTCCTTCGCTGGCGTTCACCTTCGATCTGTGGGACGCGTTCTTGGACCAGACGCTGCCCGGGGGCGGGTCGCTCCGAGGGGTCATTGGGGAGAAACTGGCGCCGTTTTCGTGGCCTCCGGAGATGGCGGCCCTGAGCACGGCGCTGGCGGAGGTGCGCGATCTGATTCGGCGGACGGCGGAGTTCACGCCCGCGCAGGAGGCTGAGATTCTTGCGGTGCTGCAGGGGGCAGGGTTTAGCCTGGATCGGAACATTCGGTTTCGGAGTTCGACCAACGTGGAGGACACCGAGCGGTTCAGCGGGGCGGGTTTGTATGACAGTTACAGCGGGTGTTTGGCGGACGAATTGGATGGGGATAGCCAGGGGCCGAGCGCATGCGATCCAACCGACGAGAACGAGCGTGGGGTGTTTCGGGCCTTGCGCAGGGTGTACGCGAGTTTCTACAACGACAACGCCTACCTCGAGCGGTTGCGGCACGGGATCGAGGAGGCGACGGTGGGGATGGGGGTGCTGGTGCACCCTTCGACTCCGGACGAATTCGAGTTGGCCAATGGCGTGGCCACGGTGCGCATCACCAAGGGGTCCCAGCCTGGCGATCGCGGCTTCCGCGCGACTTTAGTGACGCAAGCAGGCGCCGTGTCGGTGGCGAATCCGGACGTGACGGCGCGTCCCGAGGAAGTCGAGGTTTACGTGTGGGGCGCGACGACCTATTTGGAACTGGGGCGAGGGTCGGGGCTGGTGCCGCTGGGGGACCACGTGCTGGTTTGGGAACACGAGTACAAGGAGTTGGTGGCCCTGCTCGATGCGGCCGCCCGCGCTTACGAAGCGGAGTTCCCCACGCGGCGAGAACTGGTCCTGGATTTCGAATACAAGAAGGTGGCGCCTGACGGGAAGCTGCGCGTGAAGCAAATCCGCGAGCTGCCCCAGCCCGCGACGACGGCGGTTGTGCCGTGGTTGCTGCATGAGACCAATCGTTACGCCCTGGTTCAGGGCGAGTTTGGGGATGTGCTGGGGTTGCATCGGCTCAAGTCGTGGTGGCGTTTTTCGGCCCTGAACCAGCGGTTGGAGCAGCCGAATCCAGCGGCGCCGTGGCTGGGGAGCGTGGAGGCGACCTTCCGGGAGGGCGGGGCGCTGGTCACGCGGGCGGGGCGGCCTGCGGATCTACCGGCCTATCGGCATGGCTTTGAGGGATCGGAGTGGGTGGATGGCTGGACGTGGGGGGAAGGCAGCGAGCGGAGGAACTTCGAATTGCGGACGTGGTTGCCGGCCACCGTCCCGGCGAGTGCGGGGCCGATCGTCTTCCTGAGCGATGGTCAACTGGGCTTGAGCGTGACCTACGCGGCACCTCAACCGGCGCTGGGATTCGAGGGGCCCACGACGACGACGCAGGACTACGGGATCCTGGCCCCGGTGACGGCCGTGAGTGCGCGGAGTCTGCCGCAGATGCGGAGTTGGACGGGGCGGGGGCTGAGGATCGAGACGCGGTTTTATTGGCCCCCGCCGCCGACGGGCGTGGTGGCGGGGTATACGGCCCCGCTGCAAGCCTGGATTGAGACGCGCATCGAGGGGTTGGCGGCCGAGCCGGTCGTGTTGCGGGGGGAATGGTCGCAGACCTATCACCCGGGCCATCACAATTTCTACGAGGAATTCCTGTTCGATCCGCATCTGGAGCCGGGGATGGATCCGGCGATTTTGGCTGAGTTGTCGAGCCGCAACATCGGGGCGCTGATCGGATCGGTTTCCTTCGATGAGCCGGGATCGTTTTGGGTGTTGGGCCTGGACCAGAAGCTGCGGGGTTGGTGAGGGGAACGAAACTCGTTTGCAGGGAGTTGGGGAGGGCAAACGGTCTCCCCAACCCTGGAAGGCGAAGCGATGGAGAGGGGGTTGGGGAGAGGGAGAAAGGGAGAGGGGGTATGCTGGCTGTGAAACACCCGGGCTCGCGCCGCTGAATGGGTGGGCCCTTGGTCGTGCCTCACGGGGAGCGGCCGTCGTCACTCGCCAACGAGAAGCAGGCGATTTCACGATCGTTCCGTGCGTAGGCGGACCGATTGGCGAAGGCGGGGTGCGACCACACGACGGGCCGGCCGGGGTCGCGGTTGATCGGTTCGAGCAGGCGGGCGCGGCTGAGTTCCTCGTATTTCGTCGGGGTGAGGCGGGCGATGATGAGATCGCCCTGTTCGTTGAAAAGGAAGGCTCGGTCGTTGTGTTTGACGATGAAGGCGTTACCCCAGCGAGTGGCTTGGCCGGTGGTGGGTGCGAAGGTTTCCCACAGGCGCTCCCCGGTCTGGAGCTTGAGGCATCGGAACTGGCCGTAGCTGCAAGGGCTGAAGATGTGGTTGGCGTCGATGAGGGGGGTGGCCATGACGCTGTGCAGACCGTCGGTGTCCTTCTCACTGGCCTTGCGGCTTTGCCAGACCGGTTCGGGGCCCCGCTCGTCCACGCGCAGCAAGAGCGAACCGTTGTAAAACGAGGTGAGAAAGAGGAGGTCGCCCGCCTTGAGCGGGGTGGGGATCGTCATGCCGGCGCGGATCGTTGGTTGGTGGGGATAGCGCCAGAGGAGGTCTCCGGATTCGGGATCCAGCGCATTCACGGCTTCCGGATGCCAGATAATCAACTGCCGCCGGCCGCCGAACTCGTAGATCATGGGAGGTGCGTAGCCCGGTTCCTTGGCGCGGAGCGATCGCCAGAGTTCCTGCCCGGTGTCCTTGTGATAGGCGATGGCCACACTGCCGTCGCCGGCGGCGAGGCAGATGAGCTTGTGACCATCCACCAGGGGATGTCCGGCGAAGCCCCAAGTCGGGGCCGGCACGTTCAACTCCTTCTTGAAGTCGTGCGCCCAAAGGACGGCGCCCTGAAGGGCGTCGAGGCAGAGGAGATTTCCTTCCGCCCCGAGGGTGTAGACCTTGCCGTCGTGCACGGTCGGGGTCGCGCGCGGTCCGGCGGCATAGCTTATCGTGTAGGCGCACGGGTAGCGGTGTTCCCAGAGGATCCGGCCGCTGGCCTCGTCGAGGCAAAGCACCCGCTCGGACCCGGGGATCTCGCCACGGGCAAAGGCGTTGTCGGGATTGCTGGTGTTGTCAGCCAATTGGCGGTCCATGACATAAACGCGTCCCCCGGCCACGGCGGGCCCGCTGTAACCCCCTCCGATGGGAACCCGCCAGCGCGCCGGCGGCCCGCCGGAGGGGAACTCGCGGACGATCCCCGTTTCCCGCCAGATCCCGTCCCGGTGCGGACCCAGCCATTGGGGCCAATCGTCCGCCTGCGCCCCCATGGCGGTCAGGCCCAGCGCGACCCCCAGCGCCACCTCGCGCTGGCAGGACGACCATCGTCGCATCGATCTGCTCATGGGCTAACCATAGCTTGGTCCCCTGGGCGCATTACAAGGAGCAACGAATCTGTCGCCATCGCTTCGCTGGAAACGGTTGGGGGGGAGGGACGGGCCTTCGCCGCGCCGAAGCGGCTTCGGCCGCGCAGGCGGGGTGAGGGGCGACGGTTGCCCCGAAGGCAGGAACGAATCGTTGAATACCAAGGAAAGGTGACAGGTTCAAAGTCTCATTCCAGACTCAGCCCGTAGTCCGTGGAC
>CAZVRY010000348.1:0-6648 GCA_964629545.1 uncultured Verrucomicrobiota bacterium
GCACGAATTCTGCCTCTTGCACTCTGCCTTCTGCCTTTCCGGTTCATGGAGAGGGGGGCATGGTAGCGGTGATCGGCTCGGGCTAGAGTTGGAGGCGGGCGTCCTTTTGGAGCATGGTTTCGAGGGTGGGCCAATTGGCGCCATTGAGGCCGTTGAAGGCATTGAGGTAGACGGCCACGACGTCGCGCGGGTGTTTGGCGAGGAGTTGGTCGACGGCGGGAGCGAGTTTGGGCTCGTCCATTTCCTGGGGGAGGTTCTCGACGACGCCGTTTTTGTGGGCGATGCCGAGGGCGTCGAGGAAGTCGGTCACGACGGCGGGGTGGCGACCGAGGAGCCAGGCGCGGAGGAGGGTGGCGGCGGTGGCGTCTTGGGAGGGGCGGGTGAGGGTGGCCAGCATATCGGAGTGGCGCTGGGCGCGGGGTTGTTTTTCGAGGAAGACGGGTCGGAGTCGGCGGGCTTGGGCGACGGCGGCGAGGGTGGCCTTGTAGGTAGGCTTATCGGAGTCGTAGGCCCAGGTGAGGAGGTCGGCGGAGAGTTCGGCGGGCATGAAGCCGACTAGTTCGTAGGCATTGAGCATGGTGGGAGTGGGGTTGGGTTCAGAGGGTGGGGGAGGGTCCGACGGTGAGGACGGAGATGCGTCGTCGTCGGGCGTCCTCTTCCAGTTGAGTCATATCGAGGAGGAGGGTGCGTTCGGCTTCGACGGCGAGGGCGTTGATGCCGGCTGCGGCACAGGTTTCGAGGGTGCGGGGGCCGATGCAAGGGATATCGAAGCGCATGTCGTGGTGGTCGCGGGCGACCTTGACGGCGAGGGCTCCGCGGTCTGGGCCGGCCAGTTCGCCGCCTCTGGCCAGGCAGCGGTCGGTGCCTTCGAAGCCTTCGACGGCGAGGACGGTGCCTTGTTTGACGACGACGGTTTGGCCGATTTCGAGGCGGGCGATTTCCTTGGCGATGCGGAAGCCGAAGCGGGCATCGTCGGCTTGTTCGGGCTCGAGGGCTGGGCCCGCGGAGTAGCCGGGGCCGGGCATGCAGGGTTTGAGCCAGGGGGTGGCCTCGACGAGTTGGACGCCGGCTTGGGCGAGTTCGTCGGCGATGGCGCCGAAGATGGTGTGGGCGTTTTTCTCTTTGAGGCGGAAGAGGAGTTTGACGGCGCGGAGGTCGGGGCGGACGGCGAAGAGGTTGCGGGGGGCGATTTGGCCGACCATGACGCAGCGGGTGACGCCGCGGTCGGTGAAGGCGCGGAGGAGGCGGTCGAGTTGGCCGACCCGGAGCCAGACGATCTCGTCGACGAGGGGGGCAAGGGCGGGGTCGGTTTCGCCTTCGAAGGCGACGGCGACCAAGTGTTGGAGGCCGGCGCGTCGCGCCTCCCGGGCCAGGATCAGGGGGAGGGAGCGGTTGCCGGCGATAAGACCTAGGGTTTGCTCCGGAGTCGCCACAAAAGCTGCGCGTATTGCATGACCGGGAGAAGAAATCTGCAAGATAAAAGACGGCATCGGGCGGTTCTGCGCAGGGTGGCCGGGCCGGTCAGGACCTCGACGAGGTAACGGGGTCCGTCGCCGGGGCGGGATGGGCTGGACGGGTTGCTGCCGGGTGGGGGCGCTTTTTTTGCTGCATGGTTTTGTGGGGGTGGACCATGCTGACGGGGTGCGAACGTTGAGTCATGAGGACGTGGTGGCCGCGGTGCGGGCGGCGTTGGCGGAGGATGTGGGGGTTGGGGATCGGACGACGGAGGCGACCGTGCCGGCGGGGTTGCGATGGGGGGCGCGGATGGTAGCGCGGGAGGGGTTGGTGGTGGCGGGGGTGGCGTTAGCGGAGGCGGCGTTTCGGGAGTTGGATCCGACGGTGGAGGTGGTGCGAGAGGCGGGGGACGGGGACTGGGTGGGGGCCGGGGGCAGTGTGTTGCGGTTGCGGGGGGAGGCGCGAGGTTTGCTGACGGCGGAGCGGGTGGCGTTGAATTTCGTGCAGCGGTTGTCCGGCGTGGCGACGTTGACGGCGCGTTTTGTGGAGGCGGTGCGGGGGACGAAGGCGCGGATTTTGGACACGCGGAAGACGACGCCGGGTTGGCGGCGGTGGGAGAAGTATGCGGTGCGGTGCGGGGGGGGAGTGAATCATCGGTTTGGGTTGGCGGACCTGGTGATGATCAAGGACAACCACTTGGCGGCGTTGGCGGGGGCGGCGCCGAATCCGGTGGCGGCAGCGGTGGCGCGGGCTCGGGCGCACGCGCCGGGGTTGCGGGTGGAGGTGGAGGCGGACACGCTCGAGGGGGTTCGGTGGGCGGTGGAGGCGGGGGCGGACATTGTGCTTTTGGACAACATGAGTGTGGGGCAGTTGCGGGAGGCGGTGGGTTGGGTGGGGGGGCGGGCGGAGACGGAGGCCAGTGGGGGGATTACGCTGGAGACGGTGCGGGCGGTGGCGGAGACGGGGGTGGATGCGATTTCGGTGGGGGCGTTGACGCATTCGGCACGGGCCGTGGACATGGCGTTGGATTTTGAGCCTGGGCCTGCGGGCGTCGGGGAGGGGCAGCCATGAATACGGATCTGGGGATATTGCGGGCGTTGCGGGGCCCGGGGGGGGGGGGGCCGGCCCCCCCCCCGGGGGGGCGGGGGGTTTGGGGGGGGGGGGGGGGGGGGGGGGGGGGGGGGGGGGGCCCGGGGCCGAGTTGGCGGAGGAGTTGGGGGTGAGCCGGGCGGCGATTTGGGCGAGGATCGAGGCGCTGCGGGCGTTGGGCTACGAGATCGAGGCGAGCCCGCACCAGGGATATCGGCTGGTGCGGACGCCGGACGTATTGCATGGGGACGATTTGATGGCGCGGTTGGGCGTGGGGGGGGTGGTGGGGCGGGAGATTCACGTGTTTCAGGAGACGACGTCGACGAGCGATTTGATCGAGCGGATGGCGCGCGACGGGGTGCGGGAAGGGGTGGTGGTGTTCGCCGAGTCGCAAACGAACGGGCGGGGCCGGCTGGGGCGGCGATGGGTGTCGCCGCCGGGGAGGGGGTTATGGTTTTCGGTGTTGTTGCGGCCGGTGTTGCGGCCGCATGAGGCGACGCGGTTGACGGTGGCTACGGCCACGGCCTTGAGTCGGGCCATTCGCGGGGTGACGGGGTTGGCGGTGGAGATCAAGTGGCCGAACGACCTGTTGATTCGCGGGCGGAAGGTGGCGGGGGTGTTGACGGAGTTGTCGGCGGAGGTGGATCGGGTGCGGCACGTGGTGTTGGGGATTGGGATCGACGTCAACCAGGAGGCCGCCGAGTTCCCGCCGGAGCTGAGGAAGGTGGCGAGTTCGTTGCGGATCGAGCTGCGTCAGTTGGTGCGGCGGGCGGATTTGGCGGCGGCGGTCTTGCAGGAGCTGGAGGTGGATTATCGGCGGGTGAGCGAAGGCCGCTTTCAGGAGGTGGCGGAGGAGTGGGAGAAGCAGTGTGTGACCTTGGGCCAGAACGTGACGATCCGGATGGGGGAGCGGGAGGTGCGTGGGCGGGCGGAGGCGTTGGATGAGGCGGGGGCGTTGTTATTGCGGACGGAGCATGGGCGGTTGGAGCGGGTGGTGGGCGGGGATGTGACGTTGGCGCGCTGAGCGGTGGGGGGATTATGATTCTGCTTTTCGACATTGGGAACACGCATACGCACCTCGGGTTGGGCGACGCGTCGAGGGTGGTGGCGCATCGGGACATTCCGACGGCGGCGTGGCAGGGCACGGAGGGGCGGCGGGAGTTGGACCGGTTTGTGCGGGGTCACTCGTTGCGCGGGGTGGCGGTGTGCAGCGTAGTTCCCTACGTGACGCCGCTGGTGAAGCAGGCGGTGCGGCGGCGGTGGGAGTTGCCGGTGCTGCGGTTGACGCACCAGAACATCCAGGTGGTGGGGATCGACTATCCGCGGCCGGAGACGATTGGGCCGGATCGGTTGGCGAACGCGGCGGGGGCGTGCCATCGCTTTGGGGCGCCGGTGCTGGTGGTGGATTTTGGGACGGCGGTGACGTTCGACGTGGTGGATCGGCGGCGGAACTATGTCGGGGGGATCATTGCCCCGGGGTTGAGCGCCATGACGGACTATCTGCACGAGAAGACGGCGTTGCTTCCGCGGATTCGGATTCGGGAAGTGGAGTCGGTGATCGGGAAGTCGACCGAGCACGCGATGTTGGCGGGCGCGGTGCATGGGTATCGGGGGTTGATTGGGGAGCTGATTCGGGAGCTTAAGCGCGAGTTGGGGTGCCGGCGCTTGCCGGTGGTGTTCACCGGGGGCTACGCGGAGTTGATGGCGAGCAGATTGGAAGGGGTCAAGGCGGTGGAACCGCAGTTGACGCTCGAGGGGTTGCGCCTCATTTGGCTGGCGAGCCAGTAGGGTCCGTCAAGAACCCAGACCCTAACCCGCATCTTTCACCCGCGCTTCCGAACAGCCACGGTATGTCTATCGGCACGGCCGTCCCCCTCACCTCTTACCCTCTCGCCACCCCCTTGCCGCGGGGCCTTTCAGAAGGGTTGGGGAGAGGGAGCAAGGGAGAGGGGGCATGGGGGCTGTGGAACGTCCGGGCTAAAGGCCGATGGCGAGGAGGTGGCCGCGGGTGCGGACGTAGAGGGTGCCCTCGGCGATGGCCGGGCTGGCCATGACGGTTTCATTGAGGGCGATAGGGATCGGGACGGAGAACGTGGCATTGGCGGGGAGGAGGAAGGCGTAGCCCGTTTCGCTGAGGAAGTAGACATGGCGCCCATCGGAGACGGGGGAAGCGGTGAACCCCATCGCGCCGTCGCCGATGCGTTCGCTGTAGCGGATGGCGCCGGTGCGGGCGTCGAAGCAGGTGACCACCCCGTTGTCGAGGCAGGAGTAGAGGTGGTCGCCAACGAGGATGGGGGTTTGCATGTAGGCGCCTTGGCGGGGGTGGGCCCAGGCGATGAACTCGTTGGTGGTCCCCACTTCTTTGGGGGTGATGGTGCCGCGGGCGTCGAGGCGGACGGCCATCATGGGGCGGAACCTCCCGTGGGCGCTGGTGAAGTAGGCCAGGCCGTCGCCGACCACGGGGGTGGGCACGGGGATGTCCCCACCACCGTCGAGTTTCCAGAGCTCGCGTCCGCTCTCGAGGTCGTAAGCGCCGGTGTGATGCCATCCATTGACGAGGATCTGGGGGCCCGACGGGGTGACGGTCACGGTGGGGGTGCTCCAGGTGGGGACATCGCTCCTGGGGGTTCGCCAGAGCTCGGCCCCGGTATCGAGGTTGAAGGCGGCGAGGAAGGAGTTGGTTTGCACGTCGCAGAGGACGATGACTTTGCCGTCATGGATGACCGGCGAGCTGGCAAATCCCCACTGGGCGGATTTGACGGCGAAGTAGCCGCTGTCCATGGGGCCGAGGTCGCGATGCCAAAGGCGCTGGCCGGCGAGGTCGAAGCAAAAAAGGCCCTCGGAGCCGAAGAGGGCGACGATGCGACGCCCGTCGGTGGCGGGGGTGGAGTTGCAGTGGCTGGCCTTGGGGTGACGTTTGACTTTAGGCACCCCTTCGTGACCGATCCGGTCGAACACGATGCTCCCGGTCGCGCGGTCGAGGGCGAGCAACCGCCACTGATGCGGTTCCTGGTCGTTGGCGGAGCCGATGTCGCCATAGAGGCCGACTTTGAGTTCGGCCTGGCCGGGGCGGCTGGCGGTGGTGAGGTAGAGGCGATCGCCCCAGATGATGGGGGAGGCGTGGGCGAGGCCCGGGATGGGGACCTTCCAGCGGACGTTGGCGCCTTGCTCGACGTTCCAGTGGGTGGGCAGGGCGCGGTTCGTATTGAGGCCGCTGGCCTGGGGCCCGCGGAATTGGGGCCAATGGTTGGGGGGCGTGGGGTCGGCGGCGAGGCTGAGGCAGGTGGCGAGAAGCAGGAAGGCCGGGTGGAGGGACCCGCGCCGGTGGCGGCGGGCAGGGTCGGCGGTTTGGGGCGAGATCATAGGAAGCGGGTTAATGAGCGTGTTAAGGTCCGAATCGGAGCACTTAGGGCTGGCGCGGCGGGCGTGGTTCGGGTTGGGAGGGGGAGGCGGCGGGTGGTTCCGCGGGGGAAGGCGAGGAGACGAGGCCGAGGCGTTGGACGATCTGAGTGGTGGCTTTGGCTTTGTTGAGGGTGTAGAAGTGCAACCCGGGCACGCCGCCGCGGAGGAGTTCGTCGCACTGGCGGGTGGCGTAGTCGATGCCAAAGGCGGCGGCGCCGGCGTCGTCGTGAGCGAACCGCTCGAGGTCGTGCTGGAGGGGTTCGGGGAGGGCGGCGCCGCAGAGGGCGGTGAGTTTCCTGATTTGGGAGGTGCTGGAGATGGGGAGGATGCCAGGGAGGACAGGGACGGAGACGCCGAGGCGGCTCAGGAAGTCGCGGAAGCGGAAAAAGTCGGCGTTCTCGAAGAACAGTTGGGTGATGACGAAGTCGGCCCCGCGTTCGATTTTGGCTTGGAGCCGGCGCCAATCAGTTTCGCGGCCTTCGCGGCAGGCGATGTGGCCTTCGGGGAAGCCGGCGACGCCGATGGAAAAATCTCCCTGCTGGTGGATAAAGTCGACCAGGTCGGCGGCGAACGTGAAGCCGCCTTCGGTGGGGTGGAACTCGCCACCTCCCGGGGGGTCGCCGCGGAGGGCGAGGAGGTTCATGATGCCTCTGCGCTTGGCCTCGGCGAGGATGTCGGCCACGTGGGCGCGGGTGGAGCCGA
>CAZVRY010000349.1:0-6618 GCA_964629545.1 uncultured Verrucomicrobiota bacterium
CAACCTGAGTCATCGCTTCGCTGGAAACGGTTGGGGGGAGGGATGGGGTGAGGGGGGACGGTTCATGGGTAGCTTCGACGTCGAACGAACCGACGCGCAGGGGGACCATGAACCGGGCGGACCGGGAGCAAGAGCAAGAGCAAGAGCACGAATTCTGCCTCTTGCACTCTGCCTTCTGCCTTTCCGGTTCATGGAGAGCACTGCTGCAGGGGTGCTGAATCGGCTTGCCCAGACGGAGGCACATCATCTATTGCCTGGGCCGACAAGGGACGCTACGTTATGGACGATGAAACTGCGCACGGACCTGCTGAAGCACCTGACGGCGGAGGACATCCTCGAGGAGGCCAGGGCGAACCAGCACCGCTACAAAGCCGCGCCAAGTTTCTCGAAAACTGGAGTTGGGTATCTGTCACCCACGTCAATCGAGGACTCTGCGAACGAGGCCGTGCGCAGCAAGGCATTAACTCGGAAACTCACGGAACGACTCAAGAGGAGTGGGAAAGAAGAAGAGCCACCGAGTTGACCCTGCTCGAGACCTTGCGGTTCCTCAGATCGTGCCATCGCCGGGCCCCCTTTCTCTTCTTCAACGGCAATACCTTCGCGGAGATCGGCCGTGCTCTCGCCACGGCCCTCTTCTCGGACCTGTCTCTCCATCGCCGCAAGGAAGCGGCGTCCGCTGTCGCCCACTTCATCACGGGCGTTTTGGACGAAGACCTGATGCGCGATGCGGTCGAAACCCTCTGCCAATCCGCCGATTTCAAACCCGGCGACCGCGTCAAGACGCTGCGCGGCTCGGCCCATGGGGCGATCGTTCGCGTGCGCGGGGATGGCCGGGTGGTCTGGCATCCGGACGGTTCCGAGAGCGAACTCATCGCCCTGCCGGAGAGCCTGCTGCCGGAAGCGGGGAAGGAAACCTGATTGGCCTAGGGCCTGTCACACGAGGGCCAGGGGTTCGAAGCGGCGACGGAGGATGCGTTCGCTGGGAGCGCCCAGCCAGCCTTCCAGGACCCCGGCGTAAACCGACCGGAAATCGACCGTGTGGCGCAGATCGCCCCTGAGCAGGTCGGCGGGATCGAGGGACGGGGGACGGCCGAGCAGCCCCGCCTTGACCCGCCCGCCGGCGGCGAACATGAGGCCGGCGGCGCCATGGTCGGTGCCGCCACTGGCGTTCTCGGCCACGCGGCGACCGAATTCGCTGAAGGTCAGGACGAGCACGCGATCGAGCAGGCCGCTGGCGCGGAGGTCATCAACGAACGCCTTGATCGCCGCCGCCAGTTCGCCGAGCAGACGTTCCTGCGTGGGCAATTGGTTGGTGTGCGTGTCGTAACCTCCCTGCGAGACATAAAACACGCGGGTGGGCAGGCCGCCCTGGATCAGGCGGGCAACCAGGCTGAGCCCATTGGCCAGCGCCGAGGCCGGGTAGGACGCGCTGCGGGCCGGCCGGCGCATGATCGCCAGGATCCGGTCGGAACTGAGTTGGGCGTCGAGCGCGACCCGCTCGATGAAGTCGAGGGCGGATCCGGCGGGCCGGGCTGAACCCGGGGCAGCGGCGATGGTGTCTCCGGCACCCGCGTCCGCGTCGTCGTGGAGCATGCGGAAGAACTCCTCGCTGCGGCCGGTTTCGCCGGGGCCGGGTTCGTCCAGGCCCGCGAAGCGATAGCCTTCGGGGTTCTCGAGACTCACGCCCAAGGGCTTCGGCCCGCTGAAGGCGAGGGGCATCTGCCGGCCGAGGCTGACGCCGACCACAGGCTCCGCGCCGGCGCAGGCGTGATCGAAGTAACGTCCGAGCCAGCCGTGGCGCTCGACCTGGTCACTGTCGCTGGCGGTCTGCCAGATGTCGGTCGAGCGGAAGTGCGAACGGTTCGGATTGGGATAGCCCACGCCCTGAACGATGCCGAGGAGGCCATCGTCGTAGAGCGCCTTGAACGGCGCCAGGGCGGGCGCGAGGGCGAGGGAATCGTTCAGCTTGAGCACCGTGTTCGGATCGAGCGCGAGCTGAGGCCGGGCGCGGCGGTAGTGGTCGTTGGCAAACGGCACCAGCGTATTCAGTCCGTCGTTGCCGCCCGCCATTTGCACGACGACGAGGAGGGGCAGATCCCGCTGGGCGGAAGCGGGGCGCCCCTCGGCCGCATCGCCCAGGGCTTGCCAGGTGTCGGCGAGAAACGAGGGCACGGTGCCGGCGAAGGCGGCGCCGAGGAGCGAGCGATGGAGGAACTGGCGGCGGGTGGTGAAAAGGGGGCGGTCGTTCATGGCGAGTCAGGCGAGTTGGAATTCAGGGGTGCACATGATGAGGCGAATGGCGTGACGGAGGTCGTCGTCGTCCAGCGCACCTTGCGAGGCGAGGTAGGCGCGAATGACCTCGCGCGCGTGATCGCGCAGGGGGGCTTGGAGCAGACGCGACTCCAGGGACCGCACCAGGCGCGCGGGGTCGCGACGATCCTCCGCGTTGACCAGGGCGGCGACCTCGAGGGGGGGCGCGACGGGTTGGCCGGGACGGCCCGGACGGCGTGGGAAGAGGCGGGCCGGGCGATTGCCGGCGGGGCCGGGGGCATTGCTCGAAAGCGGATTGACGCCGAGGACGAGGAAGGCGGCGAGGTGATGACGATTGAGGAGATTGTTGGTCGTGATCCAGGCGAGGCCGCCGTCCCAACCCTTGACGCTGGGGGGTTGGAACAACTCCTGGCCGAGGAGGCGGAGGGCGTTGGCAGTGGCGGCCGGGGGGGGCAAGTCGCGTTCCAGCATCCGCACGCTGCTGACGAGCCACTGCACCGGAGTCTTGACCTGGTTGCGCACGACGTCCGCCGAGTAAAAACCCTCGCATCCGAACAGGGCGCGCAGGAGAGGCCGGAACACGCGGCCACCCCGCTCGAACACCGTCACCAAATCGTCCACCAGCGCCGCGGACGGGGTCGAGCCGGCGAAATACTCCCACAGGCGCGCGCAAATAAAGCGGGACGACTGAGGCTGAGCCACGATGTGGGCGATGACATCGTCGCCCCGGAGGTCGCCGCGGCGGCCGAGCACGGTCTTGGGGCCGGTGTCGCGGGCGCGGGGGCGGGGCACGAAGCGTTGGTTCACGCGGTCATACCCCCAGTCGGTCAGGGCGCGGGCGGCGTCGCGGATATCGTCTTCGGAGTAATGGCCTTCGCCGAGGGCGAACAGTTCCATGACTTCGCGGGCGAAGTTTTCATTGGGATGGCGTGGCCGGCTTTGGGCTTGGTCGAGCCAGATCATCATGGCGGGGTCTTTGGAGACTTCGAGCAGCAGGGTGGGCCAGGAGCCGGCGCCGAGCCGGCGGAAGAGGTCGTTTTGGCGCCACATCAGATAGGCGTCGCGCACCTTGACCATGCTGGTGGCGAAGTGGCCATGCCAGAACAGGGCCAGTTTCTCCTGGAGCGGGCGCGGTCCGCGGGCCATGCGTTGCAGCCACCACTGGCGCAGTTCTTCGATCCGCTGCCGCTGGCGCCGCTGTTCCTCGCGCTGGATCCGCTGCCGCTCTTCCGGCGCGGCCCGCAATGCCGCGCGCAGGCGCTCGGCACGTTCCGGATCGGGTCGCGCCCAGTCCGGATCGGGCGTGGGATCGGGGAGGGCGTCGAAGTCCACGAGGCGGTCGACGGCCGCCTTGGGACCGAGCGCGGCGAGGGCGCGAATCTCGGCGGGGGGCCCGCCGAAGCCGGCCCGGTTCAGGAGGTGAGCGGCAGCCGCTTCCTGCCAGCGGTCGGGAGGGAGTGGGCGCAACATACGGGGCCTCAGACGCCGCCGGGGCAGCCGAGGTTTCAGGGGAACGCGGGCTGCGCGGCCGGGGAAGTCCTCGACGAGGTTGCGCGATTCGACCGGTTCGGTCCCGAGGTCGTAGCACTGCGGACCGCATCCGTCGTCACGGACGAGGCTGCGATCGGAACCGGGGGCGGCGGGGGCCGGGGCATGGGTGACCTCGCGTGGTTCCTCCCAAGGAGGCATTCACCCAGCACCTCGAGCCCGGATCGTTCGCACGCGCTTCCGAGCCGCCACGATCGTTCTAACGCCACGACCGTTCCCCTCCTCCCTTAGGGTCTATGCAACATCCGGGCTAGCCGGCGCCCCCGCCCGCCACGGGCTTGGGGTCGCCCTTGAGGGTGGCGACCAGGTAGTCGCGGTTGAGTCGGGCGATGAAGTCGAGGGTAATGCCCTTGGGACACACCGCTTCGCAGGAACCCGTGACCGTGCAGGCGCCGAAGCCGAGTTCGTCCATGGTGGCGACCATGCGGCTGACCCGGCGGTGGCGCTCGGGTTGGCCCTGGGGAAGCAGGCCCAAATGCGAGACTTTGGCGGCCACGAACAGCATGGCGCTGGCGTTCTTGCAGGCCGCCACGCACGCCCCACACCCGATGCAGGCGGCTGCGTCCATGGCCAGGTCGGCGTTCTCCTTCGGCACCGGGAGGGCGTTGGCGTCGGGCGCCGCGCCCGTGCGGACGGAGACAAAGCCGCCGGCCTGCATGATGCGGTCGAAGGCCTTGCGGTCGACGATCAGGTCCTTCAGCACCGGGAAGGGGCGGGCCCGGAACGGCTCGACCACGATCGTGTCGCCGTCCTGGAAGCTGCGCATGTAGGTCTGGCAGGTGGCCACGCCGCGGTGGGGGCCGTGGGGCTTGCCGTTGATGACCAGCGAGCAGGTGCCGCAGATGCCCTCGCGGCAGTCGTGATCGAAGGCGATGGGGTCGTCGCCGCGCAACGTGAGTTCCTCGTTGACGACGTCGAGCATCTCGAGGAAGGACATGTTGGGGTTGAGGTCGGGGGATGGGTACTCTTTGAAGGCGCCGGGGGCGTTGGGGTTGGGCTGGCGCCAGACTTTGAGTCGTACTTTCATGGGCTGTGGGCGGAGGCTAGGTCGAGGGGCGAGGGCCAAGGGTGAGGGACAGGCTCATTTATAGGACCGGGTCGTCATCTTGACCTCCTCGTAAGCGAGGGGTTCGGTATGGCGCAGGGGTTTCTTTTCGGGGCCCTGGTACTCCCAGGCCGCCACGTGGGCAAAGTGCTCGTCGTCGCGCTTGGCTTCGCCGTCGGGATACTGGAACTCCTCGCGGAAGTGGCCGCCGCAGCTTTCGCGTCGCTCGAGGGCGTCGAGACAAAGCAGTTCGGCGAGTTCGAGGTAATCGGCGACGCGCCCGGCCCGTTCCAGGGATTGGTTGAGGCTGCCTTCCTCACCGGGGACGTTGATGTTCTTCCAGAATTCCTCGCGCAGGTTGGGGATGAGCTGGAGGGCCTTGCGGAGACCGGCCTCGTTGCGGGCCATGCCGCAGTGTTCCCAGAGGATCTGGCCGAGTTCCTTGTGGACCGAAGCGACGGTGCGCTTGCCCTTGATGCGGATCATGCGCCGGACGATGCCGCGCACGTTCTCCTCGGCTTCCTTGAAGGCGGGGTGATCGGTCTTGGGCCGTTTGGCGGGGGCCTGGGTGGCCAGGTAGTTGCCCACGGTGTAGGGGAGGACGAAATAGCCGTCGGCCAGGCCCTGCATGAGGGCGCTGGCCCCGAGGCGGTTGGCCCCGTGGTCGGAGAAGTTGGCCTCGCCCAGGACGAAGAGGCCGGGGAGGTTGCTCATGAGGTTGTAATCCACCCACAGGCCCCCCATGGTGTAGTGGACGGCCGGGTAGATGCGCATCGGCTGACGGTAGGCGTTCTCGTTGGTGATCTCGTGGTAGATGTCAAAGAGGTTGCCGTAACGCTCGCGGACCTTCGCCTCGCCCAACCGGCCGATCGCATCGGCAAAGTCCAGGTAAACCCCGCGTCCGCCCTCGCCCACGCCGCGTCCCTCATCGCACACCCGCTTGGCCGCCCGGCTCGAGATGTCCCGCGGGGCCAGGTTCCCGAAACTCGGATACATCCGTTCGAGATAATAATCGCGGTCGGCCTCCGCGATGTCGGAGGGTTGCTTCCGGCAATCCTCCTTGCGCTTGGGCACCCAGATGCGTCCGTCGTTCCGGAGCGACTCCGACATGAGGGTGAGCTTGGACTGGTAATCGCCGCTTACCGGGATGCAGGTGGGGTGGATTTGGGTGTAACAGGGGTTCGCCATGCAGGCCCCCCGCTTGTAGGCCCGCCAGATCGCCGTGGCGTTCGAGTTGCGCGCGTAGGTGGACAGGTTGAACACGTTGCCGTACCCCCCCGTCGCCAGGATCACCGCGTCCCCGTTGTGCCGGCTGATCTCGCCCGTGAGCAGGTTGCGGGTGATGATGCCCTTGGCCTGCAGCGCCCCCTGGTCGTCCGGCACCAGGACGAGGTCCAACATCTCATGGTGGGTGAACGAGAGCACGGAACCGGCCGCGATTTCCTTGCACAACGCCGAATAGGCGCCGAGGAGGAGCTGCTGGCCGGTCTGGCCGCGCGCGTAAAACGTGCGGCTAACCTGGGCCCCCCCGAAGGACCGGTTGTCGAGCAGACCGCCATACTCGCGGGCAAAAGGAACCCCTTGGGCCGCGCACTGATCGATGATGTTGACGCTCACCTCGGCCAGACGATGCACGTTGGCCTCGCGCGCCCGGAAATCCCCGCCTTTGATCGTGTCGTAAAACAGGCGGAACACCGAGTCGCCATCGTTCTGGTAGTTCTTGGCCGCGTTGATGCCGCCCTGGGCCGCACTGG
>CAZVRY010000350.1:0-6595 GCA_964629545.1 uncultured Verrucomicrobiota bacterium
TGATCCCCCCCGAATAATCCCATATCCATCGGAAATTGAAGTGCACCCGGTCCCGCGTATATGGGGCCCACGGCGCCGGTCCCAACCACATCTCGTAATCCAACCCCGCCGGCACCGGCTGCGGCGTCGCCTCCCCAGGCACCGTCGGCTGCCGCGGCAAGATCACCTCGATCCGCCGTAACTTCCCAATCCGCCCGTTCCGCACCACCTCCGCCATCCGATGATACTCCGGCACCGCCCGATCCTCCGTGCTCGTCTGAAACACCCGCCCCCGCTTCCGCACCGCCTCCGTCAACACCTGCCCCTCCCGAATCGTCAAGGTCGGCTTCTCGCATTGCACATCCTTGCCCGCTTGGATCGCCCATAAACTGATGATCGTATGCCAGTGATCCGGCGTCGAGATCATCACCGCATCCAAACCCGGACGAGCCAACAACTCCCGAAAATCCTTCGTCGCCCAACAATCCTCATTCCCGTAATGCTCGTTCACCGTCTCCCGCGCCCGCACCAGGTGCCGCTGATCCACATCGCAGACCCCCACCACCTGCGCCCCCGCATGACGCAAATACGGCGGCAAGTTCCATCCCATCCCGTGACTCCCCGTCCCAATGAACCCCACCGTCACCCGCTCGCTCGGCGCCAACCTCCCCCCACCCCCCAACACCGAGGATGGCACCACCAGCGGGCCCGCCAACACCCCGCCCAACCCAAAACCCAACCGCCGCAAAAAGCGACGCCGACCCAATGCTTCTCGCTGTTTCATGGTCCATCCCCGGAACGGAACCTCCGAAGCCCACCCGCTCGGCCCAGCCCTGCCGGTTCTGTTGTTCCCCCTCCGTAACAGATCCCCCCAACCAAGATCGAGCCTTTTCCTCGACCCAGCCCTCCCCCCCAATTCCCCCCTCCTAACCCTACTCCTTATCGTAATCCTGCTCGTAATCGCAATCTCCCCCCATGAACCGTCCCCTCACCCCATCCCTCCCCACGAACCGGAAAGATTAAGGCTGAAGGCTAACCTGCATATTTCACACACGGTTTGGACCCGCCACGGTCTGTCGATCGACCAGACCGTACCCCTCACCCCTTACCCTCTCCCCAACCCCTTGCGGCGAAGCGTTTCGGAGGGGTTGGGGAGAGGGAGAGAGGGAGAGGGGACCTGCTGGCGGTGAAGGATCCGGGCTAAATGCCGAATCCATGCTCTTGCCCTTGCTCGCCCTCGGTTCAGGGGTTCAACGCGCGATCCCGATCGGAGAATCCTCGCCCACGCCGCAACAGGGCCGCGCGCCCTTACCCGTCAGCCCCCTCATTCGCCGGCGACCGCAGCCGGAGGAAGGGCCTGACGAGACCATGCCCCCCAATCCGCACCCCGTCATCCACCCCCAAAACCCCGGCCCGCCAGGGGTCGCCGGATAAGCCCGGCTCCTCCAATCCGGGTCCGTGCTAAAAAACTATTGTCAACAAATGCCCGAACCCCCTATCTTTCGCGCCAATCGCACCCTCGCGGTGCCCGGGTAACTGTTTATGCCCGGAAGAACTGAATGCAAACCAACAAACACAGCAACAACATCGCAGGAGGAACCAAGATGAAGTTCAATCAGTGGACCCTGGGTCTGGCCGCCGTCGGCGTGGTCAGCCTCGGATCGGCAATGCAAGCGGAAGAAGCCACCAGCCAAGTGCTCACGGCGGTTTCTGGTACTACCCTAAGCGGCTACGTCAATACGTCCGCCATCTGGAAATTCGGCACCGGCAACGCCCTCCCGGGCCGCGCCTTCGACGGGATGGCCAAACAGGACTCGTTCAACCTCGACGTCGTCAAGGTCAGCCTCGAGAAACCTCTCGAAGAAGCCGAATACGCCGCCGGTTATAAGGTCGACATGCTCTATGGCCCTGACGCCACCACCCTCGCCGGTCGCGGCGCGCTGGGCGGCCCGGGCGATGATGTCACTCTCCTGAACGCCCACGTCGATCTCCGCGCCCCCGTCGGCAACGGCCTCGACATCAAGATCGGTGTCTTCGAAAGCATCATCGGCTACGAAGCCTTCGACGCCGGCAGCAACCCGAACTACAGCCGCTCCTACGGCTATGTCCTCGAGCCCTGGCAGCACGCGGGCGTCCTCGCCAGCTACCGCATCAACGAAATCATCAGCGTGAGCGGTGGCGTGGCCAACGCCGCCGTCGGCGCCGCCAATAGCCCGGTCGCGGAAAGCATCAAGACCTACATGGGGGCCATCACCCTCACCGCCCCCGAGTCCATGGGCTCCTTCGCCGGATCCACCCTCTACGCGGGCATCGTCGAAGGCTATAACGGAACCGGCCTTACCGCCAAAGACACCGTCTGGGTCTACACCGGCGCCACCCTCAAGACGCCCATCGAACAGCTCTCGCTCGGCGCCGCCTTCGACTACCGCTTCGGCGGCACCAACCCAGGCCCCTTCAACGCCCCGGAAACCAGCAACTGGGCCTACGCCGTCTCGGTTTATGCCTCCTACCAGGTCACCGAGAAACTCCGGTTCAATAACCGCGCCGAATACGCCACCGGCTCCGATGGCACCTTCTACGCCAGCGGCGTCGTCGGCGGCCAGCAAAACGAGCTCTTCGCCTATACCGGCACCCTCGACTACTCCCTCTGGGACAATGTCATCACCCGCGCCGAATTCCGCTGGGACCATGCCCTCGAAGGCAAACCCTTCGGTGTGAGCGACGAGAACGCCATGAGCGTCGCCGCCAACATCATCTACAAGTTCTAAGCACATCCCACGGTTGCTCCCGCAGACCCCTCCGTGCCCATGCACGGAGGGGTCTTCGTTTCTAAATCAGAATTTGTAGATCACGTTCGCCGCCAGCGAAAACGCATTCCCATCCAAATTCCCCGGCGCCCCAAAACTCTTCCCGTTCATGTCCCCATCCCATCGGAACTCCAATCGAGTCAGCACGTTCTCCCACAACGCATAATCCACATTGGACGTCACCGAGAGATACTCGTCCTTGACCCCGTCCGCAAAATACGTCCCATCCGTCGCCCACGTGTAGTCAACCCTCGTGTTCAACTTCGCTTTTTCCGTCAGCTTATAGGTCAAATACAGCGCCACCGCGTTCGCGTAGTCGCTGTTCACCAGGTTGTTCGCCACGTAATCGTAAGCCGCCCCCACCTGCAACGCCTCGATCGGCGTCTTCAGCGTCATGCCGCTAAACAGATTCAACCGATCCTGCGTCAGCGGCGCCGACGCCGAATCCTGCTGAATGTCCGTCGCCCCCGCATACAACGTCGATCCCCCCAAGAAACCCCACTCCTCCGGCGCCTTCAACACCAAGGTCCCCATGTAGCTTAACCCGCTCTCCGTCGCCGTCCTCCCATTGATCTGATTGATTCCAATCACACCCCGCCCATCGGCAATCCCCGTGATCACCTCCACATGATCCGTAAAGGCATACGAGGCCTGAACCCCCGTGTGCGTGAACGGCTCCAGGAAGAACCCGTAACTGCGGCTGAAGGTCGGATTCGTCGCGTAGTCGTAAACCTCATACCCAATGATCGTGTCCCATACCCCGACCTTGAACGTGATCCCGTTGCCGACCGGAGCACGCAACAGCACATACGCCTGCTTGATCGCAAGATCGGTCGCCAGCGCCGCACCCGGAAACGAAGGGCTCGTTCCGTAAAGCGGGGCGTCCGCCCCGTAGAGCATCTCAAACGCATACCCCGCCGACCACTCGCCCTCCGTCAACGGGCGCTCCAACTTCACCACCACACTGTCCAAATTAAACCCATCCTGACGACCCGCCACATCGAACATCCGCCCCGGCATCGACCCGTTCCCCGAACCGAACTTCCAAATCGCCGATGTGTTCACACTGCCGCTCAACGTGGTCCCAGACGCGGCCGTCAACAATCCCGCCGACTCTTCCGCTAGTCCGGAAATACCCGCACTGCCCGCCCCTAACAAGAGGATGCCACCAAGATGAAGAGGTTTCTTTCTGATCATGTCGTTGCTTTCGTTGGTTTGTGTCACCCGGGTCCCGTGCCCGCTGCGCCAACCCGCGGACCAGCTAACCCATCTCCCAGGACCTACTCTGGGCAACCGCGCCCCCCTAACGCAACCGGCGTGCCACCCCCAACCCCTCCTCCACGACCCCCAAACAACCCATCTCTAGCGTTATCGCCTCCCCACCCCTGCCCCAAATCGACCAGCCTGACAGAGAATCGTCAGCCCCAATTTGACCATCCCCAACCTTGTGCTATCCTCTGCCGTAATCCTTAGCCAAACACTAAGAACCAAGATCCAACTTAACAAAAACTAAACAATGCCAGTCACTGCCATGATACAAAGAGCCTTGATCTGCGTAGCCTCCTCCACCGCCTTGGGTCTCTCGGCCCTCGCGGCAGAACCAGCCATGTCCCCCCGCTTGGCCCAACACTGGCACTCGATTCGCACGGTGCCAGAAAGACAACATGAGAAGTGCCCTTGTCTCGGCAGCGCGCGGCACACCGCCCACCGTGACCAGGCATGCTCGACCATCACCCCCGAAGCCCCCAAGCGTGTCGCCCAACCCGCGCAGACACCGCCCTCCCCCACCCCCGCAAAGCCTAAGCCGAGCGGAACGACCATGGCCGCCAAGAAGAATTAGTTCCTTCTCCCCTCAATCCTCTTCCTGCCCCCCACGCCCCACATCCGCACAAAGCCCCCGCTTCGATTCCGCCACAAACTCCAACACCAGTCTGGCTGGCTCCGTCGCAAACCTCCCTTGCGCCAACTCCCAAGCCTCCCTTAACCGCCGCCCACTCCGAAACAGAGCATGATACAACCGACGCAGTTCCAACCGCTGCCCCGCATCGAACCCCGCCCGCCGTAACCCCACGGTGTTCAACCCGCAGATGTGATTCTGCCCCCGCGCCACCGTAAACGGCGGCAGATCCTTGCTGATCGCCGCCCCCCCCTGCATCATCGCCAGCGTCCCCACCCGCACGAACTGGTGCAGCAGACAATTCCCGGAAATCACCACCCGATCCATCACCGTCACGTGCCCGCCCAACAACGCCCCGTTCGCCAGCACGTTCTTATCCCCCACTTGACTATCATGCGCCACATGGCACCCGGCCATCAACAGATTGTCCGACCCAACCCTCGTCGCTCCGCCAGGAGCACATGACCGATGCACCGTCACATGCTCCCGGAACACGTTCCGCGCCCCGATCCTCAACTCCGTCGGCTCCCCGTTATACTTCAAATCCTGCGGCGCGTCGCCGATCACGCACCCAGCATGAAAACGATTGCCCTCCCCCACCGTCGTCCATCCCGTCAGGTATACATGCGGCCCCACCACACACCCCGCCCCCAACTCCACCCCCTCATCGATCACTGCATACGGCCCCACCACCACGCCCGCTCCCAACCGGGCTCCACCAGCCACTATCGCCGTCGGATGAATCATGACGGCCGTCATTACCACGAAGCAGACCCACACCTCAACCCCTTCCCGCTCCCCTTCCCGCTCACCCACCTCCCCGCTTGAGCGCCTTGATCCAACCGCGGATTACGCGGTCCCTCCAGATCCCCTACCCGCAGATCACGGCCCGAACTCACCCGTAAAAATACCCCAACTCCCGCAACGAGACGTAGTCCCGATCCCGACTCTCCGTCCGACAACCCAGGATCACGTGATCCAATACCTCGATCCGCAGTAACTGCCCCGCCCGCACCAAGTCCCGCGTCACCCGGATATCCGCCTCCGACGGCGTGGGATCCCCACTCGGGTGGTTATGAGCCAGAATGATGGCCGCCGCATTCGCCGCGATCGCCGGACGGAACACCTCCCGCGCATGCACCAACACCGTGTCCAGCGTCCCCTGGGTCAACCGCTCGACGCGAATCAAGCGCCGGCGCGTGTTCAACAACAGGACGTGGAATTGCTCAACGGCCGCTGGGCGCGCCTCCTCCCGCAGCAGGTCCGCCACCTTCTCCGGCGTGTCCAAGGCCGGTGCGTCCCGCTGGATCTCCCGCGCCATCCGCTGCGCCAGCGCAAACGCTGCCTTGAGCGTCACCGCCTTGTCTCGCCCAATCCCCTTCACCCTCCTCAACTCGTCCACCGACGACGACGCCAACCGCTGCAAGGACCCAAACCGCTGCAACACCTCTTGCGCCACCACCACCGCCGAACGCCCAGGCAGCCCCGTTCGCAACAAAATCGCTACCAATTCCCCGTTCGTCAGCCCCTCCGGCCCAGACCCCATCAAACGCTCCCGGGGACGGTCCTCCCACGACATGTCCTTGATCCGCAGCGGAACATTCATCCTTGCCCCCAACCTGCCCAACCCCCACCAAAAACGCACGCAGAAAATTCCCCGATCGGAAACGCCGCCGCGCGCCTTGAACCCCTGAACCGTTTACGTTTCCCCTCTCCCGTTCTCCCTCCCCCAAACCCTCTCCATCGCTTCGCTTTCAAGGGTTGGGGGGGGGACGGGAGGGGTGACGGTTCCTGGGGAGAATTCTCCGAACCAAGGCTTCGCACATTGAACCCCTGAACCGGAGTGATTCACCCTCGCCCTATCTCCCTCCCCCCAACCTGAGTCATCGCTTCGCTGGAAACGGTTGGGGGG